>JAFAPR010000148.1 GCA_019247075.1 Solirubrobacterales bacterium | reverse complement strand
CCTCGTCGCGGCCGCTTTCGGAATGACACCCGAAGGAGCGCTGCACTACCTCATCGGAGCCGTCGACAGCGAGGCCGCTGCGTTCGCGAACCTGTGAGCGCTGACAGTCACAGCTCACACCTTCACTCGAACCTGTGCGCTTTGGAGGGGTGGATGTTCGATGAGATCGCGATTGAGCGTTTCTCGTAGGCGGCGTCGACGACTCTGAACAGCGCGTCGGCGGCGTCGGCCGAGACGGGCAGAAGTCCGACATCATCGATCAGGATCAGGTCTGAGCGGATCAGCTTGGTGATCACCTTGTTGATGCTGTCGTCGGCGCGGTGGCGGCGGAACAGCGCGGCGAGCGACTCGAGCGTGTGCCAGGAGACGGTGCGGCCTTTGTCGATCGGAGGTGCCCGAGCGCCTCGATGAAATGCGATTTCCCGGTCCCGGGCGAGTAGGGGTCGAACTACTCATGTTGTGGAGGTCTTGCCGGAGCGGGTGCGGCTGGTGGCGGCTCCGGGCGAGGTGCGCGACGCGGTGCTCGATGTGCTGGGCTGGACGACGGATGACCGTTCGGGTGAGACGGCACTGTTGTGTCGGCTGGTGGACGGGACGGTCGGGGAGATCCCGGCGCGGTGGACGGATCTGCCGTGGCGCACGCCGCCGGAGCCTGCCGCTGGCGGCATTGGTTCGCCGGCGGGGTGGCGGCTGTTGCTGGATCGGGCCGAGGGCCTGCGGAAGCGTCGCGGCCGGTGGAGGGCGGCACGGTGAGCGGGCGAGGGCTGGAGTTGAGCGGGTTGGACGCGCGGGTGCTGCGGGCGAGCGATCCGCGGTATGAGCGATCGCCTGAGCGGATCGGCGAGCTGGCGGGCTGCGCGGCGGATGTGGCGCTCTCGACGCTGCGGCGGTTGCGCGTCAGGTCGTTGGTCGAGGATGACGGCGAGCGGCCGCAGCGGTGGCTTCGCACCCATCGCGGCGACGTCGCGCTGGAGCACGCGCCGTGACGCGCTGGCGTCCGGCGTGCGGTGCAGCGTGCCTCGAAAACGGAGGTGCGCATGCCAGGACAGTTGGCGCTGGTGATCGAGACCGAGGCGGTCGCGCCGGCAGCGGTGTGGGAGAGGCTGCCGCCGAAGCGCCAAGTGCAGGTCGCGCTGCGGCTCGCCAGGTTGCTGGCGAGGTTGATGGAGGCTGCGCGCGATGAGTGAGCGTCAGAAGATCACCGAACAGCATCGTCGCCGTCGCGCGGTGGTGTATGTCCGCCAGTCCACGATGGCGCAGGTGGAGCGCAACCACGAGTCCCGAGCGCGACAGTACGCGCTCAGAGAGCGGGCTGTCGAGCTGGGTGGGCTGCGGGGTCGGTGAGCGTGGTCGACGAGGATCTCGGCCGCTCAGGCGCCTCGACCGACGTTCGGCTGGGGTTCAAGGATCTCGTCGCCGAGGTTGGACTCGGGCAGGTCGGGCTGATCCTCGCGCTTGAGACCTCCAGGTTGGCGCGCTCCTCGGCCGACTGGCATCAGCTGCTGGACCTGTGCGCGCTGACCGGCACGCTGATCGCCGACCAGGACGGGATCTACTCGCCGGGGGACTTCAACGATCGGCTGCTGCTCGGCCTGAAGGGCACGATGAGTGAGGCCGAGCTGCACCTGATCCGCGCCCGGCTGGACGGCGGGCTGCGCAACAAGGCGGCGCGCGGCGAGCTGGAGCAGAACCTCCCGGTCGGCCTGGATCGCGACGAGGACGGCCGGATCGTGCTGTGCGCCGATGAGCAGGTCCGCCACGCGATCGACCGGGTGTTCGAGCTGTGGCGCCGGTTGGGCTCAGCCCGACAGGTCGTCGCCACCCTGCGCGACGCCGACGAGCGGCTGCCGCGCCGCCCAACCGGCCAGCGGCGCGTTAGCTGGGCGCCCGCGACGTATCGCGCGGTGCACGGGTTTCTGACCAATCCGGCGTATGCCGGCGCGTTCGTGTTCGGCCGCACCACCCAGCGCAAGCAGCTCGACGAGCACGGACGGGTGCGCCGCCGGACCGTGTCGCTGGCGCTCGAGGAATGGTCCGTCTGCCTGCCAGAGCACCATCCCGGCTATGTCACCTGGGAGGAGTACCTCGCCACCCGCGAGCGATTGCGGCGCAACGTGAGACCACGCGGCCAAGGCGGCGGCGCTGCCCGCGAGGGCGTCGCGCTGCTGCAAGGCATTCTCCGCTGCGGCCGGTGTGGCCGGCGGATGCAGATCGCGTACTCGGGCACCAACGGCCACGCGGTCCGGTATGCGTGCGTCCGCGCGCACCACCTCCACGGCGCCGAGCACGCCTGCCAAACGCTCGGCGGCACGCGCCTGGAGAAAGCGGTCGCCGCCGCGTTCCTGGAAGCGGTCACCCCGGCCGGGGTGAGGGCCTGCACCGAGGCGGTCGGCGAGCTCGAACGCGCGCACGAAGACAGGCTGCGCGGGCAGCGGCTCGCGCTCGAGCGCGCCGAGTTCGAAGCCAAGCGGGCGCAACGCCAGTTCGATGCCTGCGAGCCTGAGAACCGGCTCGTCACCCGGACGCTCGAAGCACGCTTTGAGCGGGCGCTGGCCGAGCAGGAACGCGAACGGCGCAAGCTCGCCGAGCTCGAGGCGCGCCGCCCCGAACCGCTGACCGCCAGCGAACTAGCCGCGCTCGCGCGGCTCGCGCGTGACCTGCCGAAGCTGTGGACGGCCGAGACGACCACGGCGCGGGATCGCAAGGAGCTGCTGCGCTCGCTCGTCAGCGAGGTCGTCGTCACTGTCACCGAGCAGCCGCGGCGGGCGGAGGTCGAGATCATCTGGGAAGGCGGCGCTCGCACCGAGCTGACCGTCCCGCTGGTCCGTCGCGGCCCCGAGCGTCACCGCACCAGCGAGGACGCCGTCGAGCTGGTCCGCAAGCTCGCCGCGCACACAAGCGACCAGCAGATCGCGGCGATCCTCAACAAGCAAGGCCGCCTGACCGGGACCGGCCTGCCGTTCAACCAACCGCGTGTCGCGTACCTGCGTACCAAGCACCGGATCCCGGCCGCCCCGCCGCCCGATCCCGACAGCGACCTGTTCACCGTCGACCAGGCGGCCGACGAGCTCGGCGTCACCGCCACGACGATCTACCGGTGGTTGCGCGCAGGGCTGCTGCCGGGCGAGCAGACCACACCGCACGCGCCGTGGCGTATCCGGCTCACCCCAGAGGTCCGCTCCCGGTTCGTGCCCGACGTGCCCGACGGGTACGTCCCGCTCGACGAGGCCGCGAAGCGGCTCGGCTGCGCCCGGCAGACCGTTTTGCACAAGGTCCAACGCGGCGAGCTGCACGCCGTCCAAGTCGTCAACGGACGGCGAAAAGGCCTAAGAATTCAAGCCGAAACAGTCGCGAGTGGACTGTTTGACCAATGACCACGACGAGGAGGGCAGTGTGACCATGGCGCGGACGGGCCGCACACGACCAAGACTTCGGCGCGGTTGACCCATTCGAGCGTGCGTAGCGCCTGCTGGGTGGGCTTCGGGATCACGGAGGCGTCCTGCTCCCACGCGTCGAAGGTTTTGCCGGCCGGCAGTCCGGACGCGCGGCGGCGCATGTTGATTGTGGCGTGGTCGCGGCCGGCTGCTTCCTCGGCCAGGAGCACGCGCAGGACCTCGGCGTGCTCCCAGCGCTGGCTGTTAGCGGTAGCGATCACCTCCGGCGCCGCGCGGCGGACATACGGCATCCGCAGCCGGCGCAGGAGCCGATCGAGCTCGTCGGGCAGTGGCGGTGGGACCGGTGGCTTGACCGTCATCGCCTGGTCCTTTCGCGGTCGGCCTGCTCGGCGAGCTCCAGCAGTTCGAACGCGAGCTCGCGTGCCTGACAGGCGAGCAGCGCGATCGCGACCGGCTCGCCGCCACCGGGCTCGTCGACGAGGATCACCGAGACGTCCTGGAGGCGGCCGCCCCCGGGGAGCGGGTCGGACTGCTCAGGGTCGATCACCGCACGGATGTGCCGGTAGTAGACGGTCATCGGCCGAACCCCTCCCAGCTGCGGGTCGAGCGCTGCAGCGAGCGCTCCTCGTCCGCCCGTGTGGGGAGCGGGATCACCGTCGCGGTCTGCTGGTGGGCGAGGATGCTGGCCAGGTCCCCGTCAGCGAACCGGCCGTAGCTGGCGCACCGCTCCAGCGCCTCGTTGACCGGCCCGGTGGCGTGGAGCTTGGCGAGGTCGACGGCCTCGGCCATCTTGCGACGGATCCGCGAGGTTCCCTCCGCGGCCGCGCGCTTCAGCCATCGCTCAGCACCCTGGCCGATCGCGAGGAACTCGCGCTCCTCGCTCGACGGCCCGGCGTGGTCAGCGCGTGGCGGGCGACCTCACGCGGCCCCTGGTCAGGGTCGATGTGCACGACGATCAGCTGCTCTGCCTCGGCGCGAACCCAGACCCGCTCGCCGATCAGCTCGTGCGGCACCGAATAGATCGCATCACCGACCGACACGGTCGCTTGGCGGTCGACCTTGCGGGTCTGCCCAAAGCACAGCGTGTGCGGCAGACGCGGCAGCCGGTGCAGATGCTCATGCTCCTGCGCCAGCAGCATCACCGGCGGCTGCCGGGTCGCGCGATGCGGCCGCGTGTTCACATCAGCCATGAACTCCTCGCATGCCCGCTCCAGCGCCTGCCAGTCCGCGTACTCGTCGCGGAGGTTGTGATCGGTCGCAACCAGATCCGCTCTGGCGATCTTGACCGTCGCCTCGCTGCCGCCCTTGCTCTGCGGATCGGCAGGCTCGCACGTCGCGATCGTCAGCCCGTAATGGCGAGACACCTCAACGATCGTCGCGTTGCGCACCGCGATCCCGCACACGTGCTCGACCGTCACCGTCTTCTCGTTATCCGTCAGAGAGTACGTCGGAACCCCACCCACCAGCCGCAGCGTGCGGTCCAGCCCGATCACGACTGACGGCAGCGTCTTGTCGCGCAACGGCACGACGACGCGAAACCTGCTCCATGCCAGCCAGGCGCAGAACAACACCGCCCGCACGCCGGCGACCTCGGGCCCGTCGCCGTAGTCCCACTGCAGCCACAGCCCCGGTTGCGGGATCCACGGCCTGGTGCGCCGCCCGTGCTTGTTCCGCCAGCGGCGCTTGGCCTCCGCGACCGCCCGCCGCGTCGTCCGATACGACCCTTCATACCCCATCGCCACCAACATCCCGTGCGCCTTATCCGCCCGGATCTGCGCCCGCGAGCGGTCGACCAGCTCATCGATCTTCCCGGCGAACGGATCGACCAACGGCCGACTACGCGCCCGCGCCGGCAGCCCGCCATCCGCCGCGTCCCGCGCTGCGACCAACCGCGCCACCGTCTTGTGATCACACCCTGCCAGCGCCGCCGCGCCACGCAGCGTCTCGGTCAGGTCATACGCCTCAAGGATCTCCATCGCTTCCTCCGGTTTCTTCACACTCGCCGTCCTCGGATCGCGCGTTGACAACAACGCGCATCCGACTACCGGCGCCTCAGGACAGAACCGTGGGGAGAAACCGTGGCCACCCATGGGGTTGTGAACGCGAACGCAGGAGGCAGGACAGAGTGGTTGATGGCGGTCCCGCTGAATGCGGTGCTGTAGAAGTGATGGAGGTTGTTTGGCCCTCCGGAGCCGCCCTACGGGGGGAGGCTTCAAACCGCCCACAGGTGCATTGGCTGAAGACCGTTGTGCTGAACGTCGTGGGAAAAGGCGCGGCTCGATCGCGTCAGGTAGGGGTCGGGAAGATGAGCGATGGACGAGAGTCCTCTGCCGTTGACGTGTCGAAAGTGGTCAGGCGATGTCGAAACCAGGGCCGCCCCATTGTCCTGGGATCAGCCTGGGGGTTACCCGTTTACTGCCCAGGCGGCATCCGGCATATAGGCAGCATGATCCCGACCGAGGCGCTTCTATGGAACGCGTGAAGGCGCGCCCGGACACTGCTGCGGTGCCTTCCGCAGCGAGAGGGAGATCTCCAAGCGGCGGAAACCGCGAGGAGCTGAGTACCGTTGGCGGGCGCGCTGGCGGACTCGCCCGTAGTAGCTGTGAAGCTCGCGCGTATCGCAGCGTGGGTGGAGCCAAGGGGCGGGGTCGTCCAGGCGAGCGGATGCGGCCAACCGCGAGGGATGAGCTGCGTGCGTGAGTCGAAGCTGAAGGGCAAGTCGTACGTCATCCCCAAGCGATTGGTGTGGGAGGCGTGGCTGAAGGTCAAGGAGAATGGCGGAGCGGCCGGGGTCGACGGCGTGACGATCGAGCAGTTCGAGGAGGACCTTTCGGGGAACCTCTATCGGCTGTGGAATCGGATGTCCTCGGGGTCGTATCACCCCGGTCCGGTCCGGGCGGTGGAGATACCCAAGAAGGGCAAGAGGGGCGGGGTGAGGGTGCTCGGCATACCGAGCGTCGTTGACCGGGTCGCGCAAGCGGCGGCGGCGATGGCGCTGGAGCCCGGCGTGGAGCCGATCTTCCACGAGGACTCCTATGGCTATCGTCCCGGGCGCTCGCCCGTGGACGCGGTCGCGGTCTGCCGGGAGCGGTGCTTCAAGAAGGACTGGGTTGTCGATCTTGACATCCGGGCCTTCTTTGACTCCGTTCCATGGGACCTCATGCTGAAGGCGGTCGCGCACCACAGCGACCAGAAATGGATCGTGCTGTACGTGGAGCGCTGGCTGAAGGCCCCGATGCAGAGGCCCGATGGAACCCTAGTCCCGCGGGTCAAGGGAACGCCGCAAGGCAGCCCGATCTCCCCCGGCCTCGCCAACTTGTTTCTGCACTATGGGCTCGATGCCTGGATGGGGCGGACCTTTCCGACCGTCCAGTTCGAGCGCTTTGCGGACGATGCGGTGATCCATTGCGTGAGCGAATCGCAGGCCCGCTTCGTGCGGGATGCGGTCGCGCGTCGGCTCGTCGAGGTCGGGTTGGAGCTCCACCCGGACAAGACGCGGATCGTGTATTGCAAGGACAGCAGGCGCCGCGGGGACTACGAGGGGATCTCGTTCACGTTCTGCGGCTACACGTTCCGGCCCCGGAAGGCGTACAACAAACGCACGGGGGAGGTCTTCACGGGCTTTCTCCCGGCGGCGTCTCCGGAGAAGCTGACGGCGATGAGCCGCCGAGTCGGATCGTGGCGGCTTCATCGGCGCACCACCCAAGACCTTGATGACCTCGCAGCCGAGGTCAACCTGGTGCTGCGGGGCTGGTTCGGCTACTTCACCGCGTTCTACCCGACCGCGGTGATCCCACTCTGCCGGCGCATCGATCGCCATCTGCTGCGCTGGGCGAGGTGGAAGTACAAACGATTAGCGCGCAGCCCCAAGCGAGCACGAGCGTGGCTGCAGGGCGTCCAAACTCGGCACCCTCAGCTGTTCGTGCACTGGAGGTATGGCAGCGCCGTGTGACGCCGGATGGCACGAGCCGTATGAGTCGAGAGGCTCACGTGCGGATCTGTGGGGGCCGGCGGGTGAGATTCCCGCCGGCTACCCGGCAGAAACGGTGGCCACCAGCGGGGCGTTTCGATGGCCGCCTACGGGGAGGTTTTCATGGCCACCGTCAACAGTCGGCGCCGGCGTCGCACCTGAGTTCATGGGCGGTCTCAAGCTGTCGCCGCACCACCCGAGAGAGTCAGCGACGTCGCTGACCAACGAGGTGAGGTGTGGAGACAGCTTGAGACCGCCCAGCAAAGCAAGTGTCGGTAGGCGGATCGGCTACCGGCCGAGCGAAGCGCCGGAATGCTCCACCATGGTCGGCGCGGATGGTGGGTGGCAATTCGGGTTTACGAGCGGGGTTGACGCGGCTGGGGGCCGATTGGGTGAGGCGTGGTCGATGGTGGTGAGGAAGTCGTTGAAGGCTTGGTGGGTGCGTGCGGTGTCGCCGGTGGCGGCGAGGTCCATGAGGAGGCCACGAATGACGGCGAGCGCGACGGTCGCCAGTTCTGGGCGGCCGAGGCTGCGCATCCCGGTCTCGAGGGGTGCGAGCCAGTCGGTTGTCGCGGTTTTCCGGAAGCCCGGCCACAGTGGTTCTCCTGCGGTGTCGTGTAGCCGGGTGAAGATGCGGAGGTAGGGCTCACCCTGTGGCCCAGAGATCGCCGTCCAGGCGCGGGCGAGCGTCCCGGTGTAGGGCTCGTCGGGTCGTAGGCGAATGAGGTCGGTGAAGGTCTCGACCTGACGGCGCCGAGCCTGTCGGAGGATCTCGCGCAGCAGCCCGTCGCGGGTCCCGAAGTGGTAGATCAGCATCCGCTTGGAGGTGCCTGCGGCGCCGGCCAAGGGCGCGAGCCGGTCGGGCAGGCCGTGCTCGAGCGCGTAGTCGGTGCAGGCGTCGAGGATCCGCTGCTTGATCTGCGGTTGCTGGTGGCGACCCATGTAGTGATATTTTCACGTAACGGACGGTACGTCGACTATGGCTCGGACGTTCGCAACGAGACGGTGAGGTCGAGATGAGGGTCGTTTTTGTGCACGGGGCATGCGTCAAGGATGGATCGTGGTGGTGGCGCCGAACCGGTGAGCGGTTGGCCGAGAAGGGTGTCGCCAGCGAGGCGCCCGCGCTCCCGAGCTGCGGTGAGACGGGTGCGCCGGCCGGCGCCTCGGGACCTGGGCTGGCCGAGGATGTCGCCGCCGTCCGCCAGGTCCTGAGGGCGAGCGACGAGCCAACCGTGGTCGTCGCTCATAGCTACGGCGGGATCGTCACCGCCGACGCGGCGGCGGGCCTCGACACCGTCCGACATCTGCTGCTCATCTCCAGCTACCTGCCCGAGGTCGGGCAAAGCCTTTCCTCGTTCGGCGCTGAGGAGCCCGCGCCCTTCCTCGAGATTGATCTCGGGGACGGCACGTTCACCGTCCGGAGGGACGCCCTGAGCCCGACGTTCCTGCAGGACTGCGATACGTCGATCCAGCGGGAGGCACAGAACAAGACCGCCCGGCAGAGCCTGGCGGTCCTCGAGCAGCCGGTGAACTCAGCGGCCTGGCAGCACATCGCCTCGACGTACCTCGTCTGCGCCCAGGACAGAGGCACCCCGGCCGACCGCCAACGCGAGTTCGCCCGTCCGGCGCGCAGCGTCGTGGAAGTCGACGCCGGCCACCACCCATTCCTCTCTCAACCGAGCGCGGTACGCGATTTGATCCTCGGGTTGTGACGCGCGCGATCGACGCGAACGAGGCCCACTGGACGCAGGTGAGCGTCTATTTGATGGCGTGAAGGACCCCGGGCTTCGACCCGTCGAGGTCGACCATTCGCCTCACGTGACCCACATCCACAACCGCGTCGATCGATCGTCCCGACTAAGATCGCCGCCCTCCCTTCCCGCGCGTTGCGGGTGCGGCGTGGCTGACGCCAAGATGCCCGAGTTGTGGGCGATGCACGTTAGCGAGCGCCTTGAGGCGGGGTGAAGGGGCGCGCTCGCGAGCGCCGGCTTAGCGCGTGGCGGGTTGTGGCTCGGCGCCTGTCACGAGCGAGGAGAGTTGCTGCGTGTCGTACTTGGCTCTCAGGGCGGCAATCGCCTCGCTGTCGGGGGGTCCGCTGCGGCCGAGGATCTCCGCGAGCTCCACGAAGTAGCGATCGTGCGTGGACGGAGACGTCATGAGGAGGAACTTCGCCGGCGCTGTGTTGCGGTTGGCAAACGCATGCGGAACCTGGGGAGGGACGAAGACACATGCGCCCGCGGAAGCTCTGAAGGTCTCCTCGCTGACGCGAAACTCCAGCTCGCCGTCGAGCACGTACCACGTTTCCTCTAGCCGTTCGTGTAGGTGCAGGCCAGTGTCAAATCCTGGTGCCGCTACCCACTCGGAGCAGCTCGCTCCCTCCGCTTGGTCGCTCTTGACCTTGAAGGTCACCTCGGTTCCTCGCAGCGATACCGAATCTCCTTCGCCCGCAGAAAACAGAACCGACTGACCCACGATGTACCTCCGTCTTGTCAGTTACCGCTTAGAGCGGTAACTGACCTGTGATGAGTGAGGCTGTCAAGTCCTACGAGCCGAGCGCCGACGAGCTCTCGTTCCGCTTCGTCTCCGGGCACCGCGCCCTCGACTTCGCGGCGACGTTCGGCGACCGCTATCGCGCCGGGATCGAGCGCTTGCGCCAGCCGGCCGATCTGGATCGGTGGCTACGAGCAGCGGGAATCCCGGCCTCAACTCGCACGAGCGTCAAAGACCTTGATGACGCGCGTCAGCTGCGCGAGGTGATCTATCGCCTGGCCCGGGC
>JAFAPR010000362.1 GCA_019247075.1 Solirubrobacterales bacterium | reverse complement strand
GTGCCGAGCGCGCACCCTTACGTGCTGCTGAACTTCACGGCGCGCAGGCGCGACGTGCTCACGATGGCCCACGAGCTCGGGCACGGACTTCACGCCGCGCTGGCGCAACCCCAGGGCATCTTCCACTTCTCGACGCCGCTGACGCTGGCCGAGACCGCCTCGGTGTTCGGCGAGGCACTGGTCTTCGGGCGCCTGTTGGAGAGCGCCCGGGACGACCAGTCCCGGCTTGCCTTGCTCGCGGAGCGGATGGACGGTGCCGTGGCCACCGTCTTCCGCCAGATGGCGATGAACCGCTTCGAATATCTCGTCCACACGCGCCGCCGGGACGAAGGCGAGCTGTCCGTGGACCGCCTGGGGGAGCTATGGACCGAATCGCAGGCCGAGTTGTTCGGAGACTCCGTGGAGATGAGCGACGGCTACCGCTACTGGTGGTCATACATTCCCCACTTCATCAACGCGCCGGGGTACGTCTACGCGTATGCCTATGGCCAGCTGTTCGCGCTCTCCGCTTACCGGCGCTACCAGGCTGAGGGAACGTCGTTCGTCCCCCGTTACCTCGATCTGCTGGCCGCAGGCGGGTCGCGCAGTCCCGAGCAGCTCGCGGAAATCGTGGGCATCGATCTCACCGATCCCGGCTTCTGGGAAGCCGGGTTGATGCTGGTCGAGGACCAGCTAACCGACGCAGAACGGCTCGCCGAGCGCGGCCGCTAAAGCCGCGCCGCTAGCGAGCTCCTTACAGGCGCGCCTTGCGGACGCGGGAGCGCTCCTCCTGCCGTTCGACGACGTTGACGACCAGCTTCAGGATCTGATCTATGCCGGTCGCCTTGGCGTCTCCTCTTTCGAACGCTTCGCGCCAGTCCCGCACCCGCCCCTTCGTGGCAAGCGCGTTGAAGTGCGAACGGGGTACGGACAGCTTGACCTTGGCGTCCGCGGCGATGTCCTTTGAGATCTTTGGCCCGGGCAGTTGCACCCGGTAGAGCTGGGTGTCTCCGCGGCCACGGAGCTCCAGGCCGACGACCAGAGAGAGGGGCTGGAGCGCGGGAACCTCGGTCAGGAACCTGTTGACCGCGGTCTCGATGAGGGACTTCGTATCGGTCGGAGAGGCCAGAGGCCCAGTGTAATGCGGGCCTTGCGCTCGCTTTTGAGCGCTCTCGCGCCGTTCACGCTGTCCGCGGACAGCTAGACCTTGTGGCGCTGCAGGAGCTTGCGCCCGATCACCATCCGCTGGATCTCGGAGGTGCCCTCCCCGATCAGCAGCAGCGGCGCGTCGCGGTACAGCCGTTCGATCTCGTATTCCTTTGAGTAGCCGTAGCCGCCGTGGATGCGCAACGCCTCCTCCACACAGAAACGGCCTGCCTCGGAGGCGAACAGCTTCGCCATCCCGGCCTCGAGATCGGACCGCTCGCCAGCATCCTTGAGCCGTGCGGCCCTCAGCGTGAGCAGCCGGGCGGCCTCAACCTGGGTCGCCATGTCGGCGAGCTTGAACTGGATCGCCTGGTGCTGGGCGATCGGCTTGCCGAACGTCTTGCGCTCCTGCGAGTACGTGAGCGCCAGCTCGAGAGCTCTCTGGGCGATTCCGACGCCCCGCGCGGCGACGTTGACCCGCCCAACTTCGAGCGCGTCCATCATCTGGACAAACCCCTGGCCGAGACCCTGCTCCTCCCCGCCGAGGATGCTGTCGGCGGGCGTCTTGTAGCCGTCGAATACCAGCTCGGTGGACTCGACTCCCTTGTAGCCGAGCTTTTTGATTTTCGGCGGAACGTTGAAGCCCAGATACCTGCCGCTGTTCTGGGAGACGCCCGGCTCCTTCTCGGCGATGAAACACGTCATCCCCCGGTACTTTGGCTCGGCCTGCGGGTCGGTCTTCACGAGCACGAAGACAACGCCTGAGAGCAAGCCGTTGGTGACCCACATCTTGGTTCCGTTGAGCTCGTAGCTCTGGCCGTCCTGTGCTCTCCGCGCGGTCGTCTTGATCGCCTGTACATCCGAACCGCACTCCGGCTCCGAGAGGCTGAAGGCGGCGCGGATCTCGCCCGTCGCCATCCGTGGCAGGTAGCGCTGCTTCTGCTCCTCGGTGCCGAACTTCATCAGCAGATACGACCCGATGAAATGGGTGTTGACGATTCCGCTTATTGAGATCCAGCCGCGGGACAGCTCTTCGACGATCATCGCGTAGGTCGTCAGATCGAGCCCCATGCCCCCGTACTCCTCCGGGATCGTGACGCCGAAGAGCCCGAGCTCCTTCATCTGCTCCACGATCGGCTCGGGGAAAGAGTCCTCGTGGTCGTAGTGCTCGGCGTTGGGAATGATCTGTTCGTCGGCGAACTGGCGGACCATCTCGGTAATGGCCTTCTGTTCGTCGCTCTTGTCGCTGTAGCCGATCGTCGCCGCCATGGCTGTGGGACTTTGTCAAAACCCTGAAAAGTTTGCGGTCGGTCCGGGCTGCGTGTGGAACCCTGACGAGCTTGGACGGACGAAACCTGCGCATAGGGTCAAAAACATCCAATGCTTGGCGATGAACCGAGGCAGGGGCCGGTTGACGCCGCGATCGCCCGGATCGCCGGCCGTCAGCATGGGAACATCACCTATGAGCAACTACGGGCGCTGGGCTGTAGTGATCGAGCGATCGCACATCGCGTCAAGACCGGTCGCCTCCACCGCGGGGGCGTGTATGCCGTGGGCCGGCCGCCCCGAACTGCACTCGAGCGGGCCGCAGCGGCCATTCTCGCGGGGGGCCGTGGCGCCGCACTCAGCCACCGCTCGGCGCTTGCGTCGTGGGGCCTTGTCGAGGCCCGGCCTTGGCGGTTCGATGTTGTCGTCCCCAAGGATCGCCGGCCGAAGGGCATCAAGACCCACACCGCTAGCGGCCTGATCGCGCGCGACTTCCGCCGTCTGCACGGCATCCGCGTCACCAGCCCGGCCCGCACGCTCCTTGACTGCGCGCCCCTGCTCAGTGATCGCGCCTTGACCAGAGCCGTGAACGAGGCGCGCCGGCGCGGGCTGCTTCGCCTGGCCGATGTTGCCGACGCCATCGAGCGCTTCCCCCGGCATCCCGGAGCCCGGCGGCTGGCTCCATTCGTGAACAGCCCAGGCGGCCCGACGCGCTCGGAATGGGAGGACGCATTCCCGGCCTTTTGTCGCCGTTTCGGCTTGCCGGAGCCCGTTATGGCAGCCAAGGTCGCGGGCTATGAAGTGGACGCCCTATTCCCGGCAGAGAAGGTGATAGTCGAGCTCGACAGCTGGGAATTTCACTCAAGCCGAGAGTCGTTCGAACGCGACCGTGAGCGCGACGCCAGCACGCTGATGGCCCGCCACGTGACCGTCCGGCTCACCTGGGAGCGTATGCACAGGCATCCGGATGCTGAGGCCGCCCGTCTTCAGGAGATCCTCAGGCAGCGCCGCGCGCAGGCCGCATAACTGGGCGGCGGCCACGCCCGCGCCGCGGGAGCTGTGCGCGGGCCACGCGAGCTACGCGGCCTTACGGTGCTCTGACCGGACGGATTGGCTCCATGGCGTCTCGGGCCGTTCCTGCAGCTCGCCGTCCAGCTCGATGTCCACCTTCTCGTTGAAGAAGCACAACAGGCCCTTGATCCGGCCCACCTCGGCCAGCGGCTCCTCGTAGCACCAAACCAAGTCCTTGGCACCGGCGGCCGAGTGGTAGCTGGCCCGGCCTTTGTAGGGACAGCGCGTGACCGTATCGCTTGGCTCAATTTCGGCGACGACGTCCTCGCGAGGGATGTACCACCGTGGCGGCAGGTTCGACTCGAATAGCGCAATCGACCGACGGGTTTCGGCCAGGAGACTGCCTTCGAGCGAGATGCGCACCTGGCGATCGCTGCTGCACACGTCGATCCGGTGGTAAGGGTCTCGCGGATGGACCATCACTTCGTCAGCCTCCTCAAGCCAGCGGTCCATCCGATCCCAGTAGAACGCGATCAGATCCTTGATCGGAGGCGCCCCTCCGATCGGATGCGGGTAATACCAGGCTCCGTGCTCGACCACGCGATCCCCCACGCGCAGCGTGAAGTAGGACGCCTCGCCCTTCTTGGGGCAACGGGTGTGCTTGTCTGAGGGTTCGAGGACGTCGTGGCGGACGTCGTCGGGGGGGAAGTAATAGACCGGCTGAAGGCCGGACTCCTGCATCAGCATTACCCGCCGGCTGTCGGCGATTGTCTGCCCGCCAAGCTGCACGCGGACACGCTTGGGGCTGGGCTCCAGATATACCGCCCAACCCGTCGGCGGTGGCTCGAAGTTGAACGTACCGGCCGGTTCGAGGCCGAGGGGGCCGGTGCCGTACATCAGACCCATGCCGAAACCAGGCTACCAATCCGTCCATTCCTCGTTCGAGCCGAGCCCTCGCTCAATTCCCAGCGACCACTACCCCGAGCCACACGATCGCCAAGGAGACGAGAAAGATCGCACCTTCAAGCGCGTGCCGTGCGGGGGCGCCGCTCCCCTCGCCGGCTGGCCACCGCGTGTGAGCGATGATGAGCGCGCTCACCAAGGCCACCAAACCCAGCTTCACGTCGAGCGCGGTGTCGCCCCAAAGGTGGTCGTGGGTGGCCATCGCCGCACCTGTCGCGATCAGCACGGCGAGCGCGATCACGGTGCCCGCTCCAAACCGACGTACCGCCGATCGAAGGTGACTGCGGTCCGGCACGCCTCGCAGTACCGGAACCACGACCGCCGCGAGCATCACCTGCCCGCCGACGAAGACCGCCATGGCCACGAGATGCAGCCACAGCATGGCGTTCCACACCGTCACGAGAGACGATCCTGGCAGACTCAGGCCGCCATGAACTTCGCCCGCGACGTGGTCGACGCAGCTCCCCGTGAACGCCGCGCCCTCGTCGAGTTGAGTCGCGGCGGGAGCCGCAGGGTGTGGACGTTTGGCGAGGTCTCGGAACACAGCGCCCGTCTCGCGGCAACGCTTGAGGCCCACGGGGTCTGCCGTGGAGAGACCGTCATGACGATCGTCGGGAACCGACCGGAGTGGGTGCTGGCGATGGTCGCGTGCTTCCGCGTGGGGGCCGTCGTCCTGCCGTGCAACGAGCAGCTCCGCGCCAAGGATCTACGGCTGCGGATCGAGCAGGCAAGACCGAAGCTGATCATCGCCGATGTGCGTAACCTCGCCGAGCTCTCCCAGGCGCGGCCCGGATGCGAGGTCCTCACTGTCCCCGACAAGCGCCTGTACCAGGATCTCATGCGCGGCTCGCCCGTCGAGCTCTCGCCCACCGACCCCTGCCTGATCACCTTCACAAGCGGGACCACGGGCGAGCCGAGGGGCGTCGTTCACGCGCAGCGCTACCTCCTCGGTCAGCGCTTGCAGGCGGAGCACTGGCTGGACGCCCGCGAGGGCGACCTGGTGTGGTGCACCGCTGCGTCCGGATGGTCGAAATCGGCCCGCAACGCGTTCATCGCCCCCTGGCTCCGCGGTGCGACCGCGCTGCTCCACGATGCCCGCTTTGACCCTGCGGAGCGGCTCGAGGTCCTGCGCCGTGAACGCGTCAACGTCCTCTGCATGGCGCCGACCGAGTACCGAGCGATCGCCAAGCGCGTACAGATTCAGCCGCTGCCCCAGCTCCGGGCCCTGGTCGCGGCCGGGGAGCCGCTCAACCCAGAGGTTATCCGTGCCTTTCGCGAGGTTGCGGGCGTCGAGATCCGCGACGGGTACGGCCAGACCGAAACGGGGCAGCTCACCGGCAACCTGGTCGGAGAGCCCGCGCGGCCCGGGTCGATGGGGAGGCCCCTTCCCGGCGTCGCGCTATGGATCGAGGAATCCGAGCTGGTGCTTGACCCTGCGACCGACCCGACCTTCTTTCTCGCTTACGCCGACGGAGAGCCGGCGCCGCTTGATAAGCCCTGGCGCACCGGAGACCGTGTGCGTCAGGACGAGAATGGCTACCTCTACTTCGAAGGCAGGACTGACGACGTGATCATCTCCGCCGGCTATCGAATCGGACCGTTTGAGGTCGAGTCGGCACTGGTCTCCCATCCGGCGGTCGCTGAGGCGGCGGTGGTCTCGGCCCCCGATGACGAGCGCGGCGCCGTGGTTCGAGCCGTGGTGGTGCTGCGCGACGAGTTCGTACCCAGCGAAGCGCTCGTGTCGGAGCTGCAGGAGCACGTTCAAGGGGAGACGGCGCCGTACAAGTATCCGCGGATCGTCGACTTCGCGACCGAGCTGCCTAAGACCTCGAGCGGAAAGATCAAGCGAGCGGTGCTCCGCGAGGGCGCGCGCACCCGGGTCGCCAGCGAAGCGCCGCCGTAGGCGTTTGCCCCGCCAGGCGCTGCGGGTCCGGGGTCGCTCGAGGCGTGCCCCACGCGGATGGGGATCACAACCCCGTCATATCGGCGGGCCACAAAGGTGGCTACCGATACCCTGGAGAAATGAGTAACGCCGACTTGCCATTGGCGAGGAACGCTGCGGTCAACGGCGGCGCGGCGCTGAGCCGCCCCCGGGCGACGATCTTGATCTGCGCCGCTCTCGAGCCGGCGCGCTGGAGCGTATGGGAGCGCGTCGCCGTGCTGTTGGCGCACGAATACGTCGCGGCCGTGCAGAAGGCGGGAGGCCTCGCGCTAATGGTGCCGCCCGACCCACGGCTGGAGCAAAACCCACGCGAGCTGCTTGATCTGGGGGATGGCTTGATGCTCGCGGGGGGCAGGGACATCGACCCTACGGCATACGGTCATGAACCACACCCGGAGACGAGTGACCCGATTCCGGAACGAGATCGCGCGGAGATAGCGTTGGTCCGGGGCGCGGCGGCTCGCGATATGCCCGTCCTCGGCATCTGTCGCGGCATGCAGCTGCTCAATGTCGCTTTCGGCGGCACGCTTTGTCAGCACCTCCCCGACGAGCTAGGGCATAGTGAGCATCGCCGCCGGCTCGGGAGCTTCGAAGACTCCGATCACGATGTGCGGCTTCAGTCCGGCTCGCTAGTCGCGCGTGCCGCCGGGGAGGAGCTGCACCGCATCAAGTCTCACCATCACCAGGGGGTCGCAGAAATCGGCCAGGGGCTGGAGGTGACGGGCCGCTCTACGCGCGACGACCTGCCCGAGGCGATCGAGGCGCGGCGCAGCCGCTTCCTCCTGGGGGTTCAGTGGCATCCTGAGGCGGACGAGCGCAGCAAGCTGATCGGGGCCCTGGTGGAGGCGGCGGAGGATTTTCGCCGCACGCGAGCGGGCAGACGTCCA
>JAFAPR010000361.1 GCA_019247075.1 Solirubrobacterales bacterium | reverse complement strand
TGGCGACGCCCATCCGGGGCGTCACCAAATCGGGAGTCGATGATGGACGGGTCGAAGGGACTCGCTGGGACAGGACGGAGAACCTCTCCCCGGCGAAAACCGCAAGCTGCGGCGCTACGACACACGCCGACCTCAACCAGAGGAACGGCGCTGCGGCCGAGTCTCGCTGACCCAGGCCTCGATTTCGGACCGTAGCCAGAGCTTGATGCGGCCGCTCCCGAGTTCGGCGACTGGGCGCGGCATGTCGACGTACCGGCGTTGGTACAGGCTGACGCTGTTGCGATGCGACAGCCCGAGAAGGCCGGCGACACCCTGCGCGTCGATGAGGTCTTCGGTGCGAACGAGCGGGGCCACCGCAGCCAGTCTACCTTGGTAGACGGATCCATCCGGTTACCCTGCTAGTCTCCCATCGTAAACACAAGAGAGCGGCCCCGGCGGTGCAGCCACACCCCGGGGCCCGGCCGAGACCCGTCTAGGAGGTCCCGACAATGGCAGCGTACGCCTCGATCCAGCGCGAGTCTTCCGCTCGCATCTATTCGTCGTCATGCGCCGAGGGGCGACTGGTCACGGGTCCGTCAGCAGCTCAGCAGCCAGGGGCGCGAGCCAACGTGCAGTTCAGCTCCGAGATCTTGGGCTCCGCGATCGTTTCTGAGCTGGTCGACCGTCTCGCGGAGCGACTCGCCGTGGTGGTTGCGGAGCGGTTGGTCGCGGAAGACCGTCGTACCGACGAGTGGTTCGATTGCCGTCATGCCGCGGAGTACCTCGGCGTGCATCGGGACACGCTTCGCAAGCTTGCGGCTGAGCGAGCGATCCCGTCGGAGCAGGATGGTCCCGGGTGCAAGCTTTACTTCCGGCGCTCAGACCTGGATGTATGGCGGCGGTCAGGCGGCAAGCCTCGTCATCTGGCGTCGATCGTGGGCGCGGCGGCATAGAGGGCGTGCTGACGATGGTCGACAGACCTGCTGCTCCGCGGCGTGTCCGCGTCGAGCGAAACATCTATCGTCGCGCGTCCGGCGTCTATGAAGTCGGCTTCAAGGACCTCGACGGCCGGCAGCGCTGGCGCACCGTCGACGGCGGCATCACGGCTGCGCGGGCGGTGCGTGATGAGCTGCTCGTGCGGCGTGGTAGGGGAGAGCGTGTCGCAACGAATCCTCGGCTCCGGTTCGCGGATGCTGTTTCGAACTGGCTTGGCGGGCCGGTTGTGCATCTCAGACCAGCGACGCAGGATTGCTATCGCAATGCGTCGGAGCAGCATCTCCTGCCGCGGTACGCATCGCGCCGGCTCAATGCGATCACTCCGGACGACCTTGCAAACCTCGTCCGCGAGCTTCGCGGCGGGGGGCTGGCGGAGTCGACGATCGCCATCGTCATCGGCGTCACGAACCGCGTCTACCGCTATGCGGCTCGCCGCCTGGGTTGGGCGGGGACCAACCCCGTCTCACTGATGCTGCCCTCCGAGCGACCGAAGCCGTCGCAGGACGTCCGCCGCCGGCTGTTCCAGGCACGCGAGCTGGAGCAGACGATCGAAGCGGCACCGGAGCCCTACCGGACGCTTTTCACGCTCGCGGCGCTGACGGGTGCTCGCCTTTCGGAGCTGCTCGCCATCCGGTGGATGAACGTGATGATCGCGGATATAGACGACGCAGAGGTCGAGTTCGCACAGCAGGTCGACCGGCGCGGCAACCTTCGGCCGACCAAGACCGAGGACTCCGTGCGGAAGGTGCCGATCCCGCGGGAGCTTGCACTCATTCTCGAGCGGCACCGGGTGCGCTCGACTTACGTCGACGCCCCCGACTTCGTGTTCTGCACGCGGACGGGACGTCCACTTGGTCAACGGAACGTCGCTCGTGCGCTTCGTCTCGCTCAGACGAACGCCACGGACGACGCAGGCAATCCCACGTTCCCCGTGCTGCACGTGCGTGACGAGACCGGTCAGCCGATCCAAATACCGCATGGGGCGCTACCGTCGATGCACAGCTTCCGTCACACGGTCGCAAGCCGAGCGCTGCTGGCCGGCGAGAGCGTGGACGAGGTCGCCTTCCTGCTTGGTCATCGCGACGCGAACGTGACCCGCGCTGTCTACGTGCGGGAGCTGGCTGACGCGCGGCGTCGTTCCATGAGGCGCTCGCGGATGATCACCGAGTTCGGCGACGTGCTCGGCATGCAAAAAGACGAGTGACGTCTCGGACGCCCGGCCTCCGGGTCGGGCGTCCGTTCGGGTTGGCACGATCGACTCGTGTCGTGGCCACCACAGGTCGGCGAGCTCCTTCCGCGGGCGCAGGAGGCGTATGGCGTGCACGAGAAGCTCGCCGCCTACTCGCTGAACCGCGAGCATGCGGATGGGCGCCACAAGGCGGTCCTGTTCGAGGCGGTCCTCGGTGTCACGGCCGCGGATGTTGACTACCTTGCTGCAGCGCTCATCGTCGGGATCGCGGACACGCCCATCCGTGGCGTGCGGGAGAACGCGCCGCACGGGTACCTCTGCGAGATACGGATCCGTATTCGCGGCCTCCGCGCGCGGTCCGATCGAACCGCCAACGTCTCGACCGTCTGGGAGATTGCCTGGGACGGAGCTGCGCCGCGCCTCGTGACGGCGCTGATCAAGGGGTAAGCTGGAAGGACGATGGCGACGGTCAAACACAACATCGCAGAGCAAGACGTCGTCGCGCTGCGGGCGCAGATCGGCGACTGGCCCCCGGGCACCGAGGGGACAGCCGTCAGCATCTACGAGGATGCGGCCCTGATTGAGCTGACCGGAATGCCCATGGAGGAGCCGCTGGACAACCTCATCGTCGTGCCCGCCGACAAGCTCGAAGTTGTCTGGCGTCTCGGCTCCCCGCCTCGAAAGGACGTGGAAGCCTGATGGAAGCCTCAGCGGCCGCGATACGACCCGCAGACAATCCTCAGGTCCTCAGTTAAACACGGATTTACGGGCGATAGCCGCATTTGACCCGCGGCCGATCCGCTCGGCTGGCTCTTTGCAAGCAGGAGGTCACGGGTTCGAATCCCGTTGGCTCCACTCGCGAAGTGCCTGCTAATCGGTAGGTTTCTGGCATTGGCTCGCCGCTTGCGCGGTCCGATTCGGCGATTGGTCATCAACGTTGGTCATCAAACAGCGTGCTTGGCCGTTCTGATTGAAGATCCTTTCCGTCGCTGTCGTCGGATCCAGGTCCGCGCTCGATAAGGCCTTCAATGCCGAGCGACGCCCGAAGGATCTGGGCAACCATTTGCGGTGGACTTACAAGCAGGAGGTCACTGGTTCGCGCCCAGTACCGCCCATCGGTGGATTTGCCTGCAAATCCGACCCGATTTTCTAGATCGATGGGCGGCTGGCAGTTGCCTGATCCGGTTCGGGCAACGGTCGCGGGCAACGATCGCCTTTCAACTCGCTGTATCGGGTGCCTACTGTCGGCGCCGGTGAGAAACTGACCCCCCTCCGCCGGTCGAGAATTGACCCCCCGGGTGTTGGGCGGAGGCGTCCGGGGTGATCGAGAGCCTGGCCCGTTCGTGTTGATCGAGGGCCAGGAGGAGGCGTGCTGGACGTGGAGCGGTG
>JAFAPR010000284.1 GCA_019247075.1 Solirubrobacterales bacterium | reverse complement strand
CCCGCCCTGCCCCCTGGGCAGACCGGGCGAGCTCGGCGGCGCCCGCCGCGAGCTCTTTGAGCTCGCGGCGCAAAACGTAAGCCAGCGCCAGGCGCTCGCGCTCCAAGCGCAGCTCCTGGGTCGTTGCTCTCCGCCGCCTGGCCCTGTGGACCACCCGCCGCCGGTAGGCCGCACGCGCCGGCTCACCGGATGCCGCGCCCCTCACTTCTGATCCCCAAGATGGTCAGTGTTATTGGCAGCGAGCGCGGCCGGGGAAGACCGCGCCCGATCCGCACAAGTGCGGAGGTTGCCCGCTCGGGTCAGCGTTGCTCTAGATGAGCCACCGTCAGCCTCCCCTCCAGAAGAGCGTCAAGACGGTATCTGGGTTGGTGGTCGACTCGCACACGGCCAAGGACAGCGACCCGAGAGTTGCCGAAGGCCGGAGCGCACCAAAAAAAGGGGCGCATCGCATCACGCGTAGCTCTCCCGAGCACAACGCTCGAGGGTTGCCCCGAAGCCAGCTTTGAAGCGGGCCTCGAACGCGTGATGAAATCGCGCCGGGAGAAGATCAGGGCATGCGAAGAACATCAGAACACCGGCACCGTAGCTCGCGCCAACAGACCAGTCCAGAGCCCCACGTCACTTGTCACACCCTTTTGACAAAGCCCGCCCCCGCCAAGCGGCGCCGGGCTTTGCCCGCCGCGTCACTACCCTCGCTCTCGCTCGCGTAGTGACGCGGTAATTAGCTACTTGCTGCAGCGGGAGGGCCCACTCCGGGTGCCTCTTGCGGCCTACTCCGCCCGGGGAGCGAGCCCGTCGAGCTCGCTCCCCGGCCGGCAGCGCTGAGACCGATGACCTGGTCGACTCACTGCTGATGCTTCCTTCTGCGCGGACTGAAGCGTCCGGCTTTATCGACCAGCGACGCGTGCTTTCCGCGTTGGACTGAGGCGCCCGCCGAATCGATGAATGCGAGCGTCGCGACGGGGAAGGCGATCGTCGCGGCGCGACGTCATCGCGTGCCCCACAACTATCCCTAGGTCGCCAAGGCGGTCACGCGACGTGAGGGTCCGCCGCGATGAAAGAGATCGCGCGGGTCGTGTCAGCATTTCATGTGACGCCCGCAATTGGCCGCCCGATTTGGCCCGAGCGGAGTCATTGACGTAGCCAAGTTCCGGTATTACCGTCTCGGACGGCCGATCGGGGTGTCGGACGTTTTTCTTTCATATTCGCGGCGGGACTCGGGGTTTGTGAGTCGGCTCGCGGCTGCGCTTTCTGAGCGCGGCAAGGAGGTCTGGGTCGACGTGGAGGGGGTGCGCGACGCCGAGGTGTTTCCCGAGGCGCTGCGCGGCGCGATCGAGTCCTCGGACGCGTTCGCGTTCGTGATCTCACCCGACGCCGTGAAGTCCGCGTTCTGCGTGGAGGAGATCGAGCACGCCGCGCGCTTGAACAAGCGAATCATCCCGCTCGCGCTGCGGCTCGTGCCCGACGAGGAGATCCCGGAGGAGGTGCGCTTCCGCAACTGGATCCCCGCGGGCGAAGACAGCGACTTCGCGGCGACGGTCGAGCGGCTGTTGAAGGCGCTCGACACCGACCTCGAGTGGGAGCGCGAGCACTCCCGCGTGACGGTCAGGGCGCTGGAGTGGGATAGGTCCAGGCGCGACCGCAGCTTCCTTTTGCGCGGCGCCGATCTGCGGAGCGCGGAGGCGTGGTTGGCGGCGGGCGCGGGCAAGGATCCTGGTCCGACGGCGCTCGAGACCGAATACGTAGTCGCCGGGCGCCGGGCGGCTGCTCTACGGCAGCGCGGGCTACTGGTAGCCAGCCTCGTGGTCGCGGCGGTCTCGGTGGGCCTGCTCATCTTCGCGCTGATCTCGCGCGGAGAAGCGGTCAGCCAGGCGCTCACGTCAGACGCGGAGCGCGTGGGGGCGCAGGGCGTGAACGAGAAGAACGTCGATCTGGCGATGCTGTACGCGGTCGCGGGGGTGAAGCTCCAGAACCGACTCCAAACGCGCAGCGACCTACTCACAGTCCTCCAAAACAACCCCGACGCGATTCGCCTGCTGCGACCGTCGCAAAACGAGATCACATCGCTCGCGGTCAATGGGGGCGGGCAGTTGCTGGCAACCGGTGACTCGGGCGGGATCGTGCGCTTCGAGGACATGTCGCATTGGACCGCTAGTGGGAGACCACTGGCCTTGAAGGGCTCGATCCCCCAAGAGGCGATGATGTTCTCCCCTGACGGAAGGACGCTCGCGGTCCTAAGCGAGACCGGGAGCCCGGAAGGTCCGAACCAGGCAGGGCGTACGAACCTCTACTCGATCGACGTCGCGACGCGCCGAGTCCGGTTGCTGGGGTCCTGGGGCGGCGTCTTCTCCTCTGTGCCGTATCCCGGGGCTTCACTTGCATACGACCGGTCCGGGCGGCACCTCGCACTGTCGATCTCGACTAATTCGGCGAACGGATCGGTCGCGGCGGACACACTCACGCTGATCGACCCCTCGACCGGGCGCACGATCTGGCAACGGCAGTACCCGCTCCTTGCCGGGGGGCTTCAGTTGGAGGCGCGCCTGGTGTTCGCTCCAAACGGAACGCTAGTCACGTCTGCGCAACAGGGTGACACGCTCATTTGGAACCCCCGCACGGGACGCGTCGAGCGCCGGTTCCCGATCGGCGGGCAGCCCGCGATCAACGCGGCCGGTGACCGCCTCGCGCTCGCGATCAACAGTCCGAGCCTGGCCACTGCAACTTCCCGGATCGCGCTGCTCGACCTGCGCACGGGCCACTACCGTTTCCTGCCCGCGGGGCTTCCGAACGCTTGGCTGCGGGGGTTTGCGTTCACGCCCGATGGCGAGAGCATCGTCAGCGCGACAACCCACGGCCAGGTGGACGTATGGGACGTCGCCAGCGGAACGATCCTCGCGACTATTCCCCCTCCGGGGGGGGACCGTGCATCCGAGGTCCTCGCTCCCAGCGGGCGCACCGTGCTGGTGGGCTCGGAGGCTGGAACCGTAGTCGCGTACGACCTGTCCGGTTCACGCAGGCTCGGACGCGCCTTTCAGTGGGGACCGCCAGCTCAATCTTGTGCAGCGGCGCCCTGCATAGCTATCAACCGCCAGAGCAACCTCATGGCGACCGATCAGGGCGATGGCTCCGTGGCACTGATCGCGCTCCCGAATTTGCGGCTGGCCGCGACGCTTCCCGCTCGCAACGGGCCATTCGCGCCAGCAATCGCCTTCTTCCCCGATGGGCGGACGCTGCTGACCGGTGGATCCACTGGGCAGCTCACCTTGTGGGACACGCGCAGCCACACCGTGCTACGAACGATCAAGATCGACGCCCCCGTGTACTGGGGTGCGGTGAGCCCGGGTGGCCGGCTGCTGGCAGTTCAGACGCAGACGAGCACGAGCCCCAGCGCGCAGGTCCAGGTCCGCCCGGTCACAGGTGGGAGGCCGCTGTGGACCCACCCGCTGCAGGACGGCACCGGCGGCCTCTACTTCAGTCCCGACGGGCGGGAGGTAGCGGCGCTCGGCTGCTGCACCTCGCTCTCGACCGTGGCCAGCTGGAATGCTCGCACCGGACGAGAGCTGTTCAGCCGGCGCCTCGCGAACCACGCCACAGCGATCGCCTTCTCGCCCGACTCGCGACTGCTCGCGGTGGGGACCGAGGACGGCCACGTGCTCTTCTGGGACGCCCGAGGCGGCGTCGAGGCGGCGCCGGCGCTTCGCGTCTCCACCGGCAACGTCGCGCAGATCGCGTTTTCACCGGACGGGAGCACGATGGCGGCGGCATCGCATGACGGCAGCACGACCCTGTGGGACCTCCGTTCGGGCACGCAGATCGGCGGCTCGTTCCCCGAGCGGCCCAACGTCATCACCTCCCCGGTCTTCGCGCCCAACGGAAAGCTGGTGATCGACTACCTCGCTGATGCGGCGGAGTGGCCGATGGATGTCGCGTCGTGGGAGCGCTTCGCCTGCCAGGTGGCAGGTCGAAATCTGACCCAGGCCGAGTGGCGGGACGTCCTGCCGAATCGTTCGTATATGCAGGTCTGCCCCGCCAACGGGTGAAGCACGCGCTATCAGCCCATGGCCGACCGCAACGCGCCTGATGCTACCGGCGCATCGAGTGCGGCGTGGCTGCGCCGCAGGCGGTACACAGCCTGGCCCATTATTAGCGGTCCCTCAGCGTCGTGGCGCACGAGTGCTTTAGCCAGCCTGATGTCGCCAAGGCTGGCGAGCGCCTTGGCGACGATCCGATGCTTGGCGAGCAGCGACTCTGGCGGGTCCGCGGCGATCGCTTTGGCCAGCGGTTCAGCCGTCGAGCTGGCGCCTGCCTTGCGACGAACTCACGAACCTCGGAGCCGGCTGCTCCCGCGCAAAAGGAAGCGTCGGCGGACGCCCGCAAGCGGCCAACCTCACAGCCCGGAGATGACACAGTCGCCCGAGCAGCTACAAGATTGGCCACCAATTGGCCACCAGGATTGGCGTCATCCGCCATGTCACGGTGCTTTGACCAGTGCGGCGGGTGGGATTCGAACCCACACGTCCTTGCGGACAATGCGTTTTGAGCGCATCGAGTCTGCCGTTCCTCCACCGCCGCGCTACGGGCCAGTTTATTGGCGTTCGCGCTGGTCGAGCACGCTCGCGGCCCGAATCTCCGTCCCTTCCACGAGTGCCTGCAACTCGTCGATCAGCCTGAGCGGGGCCGCGATCACCCCGGCCGGATCTGGGTCTTGGCCACGCAGCGCGCGCACCGCCAGCCCCGCTCGCTCGGCGATCAGCGACCCTGCGGCGAGGTCCCAGGGCTTGAGCCCGCGCTCGTAGTAAGCATCGAAACGTCCGCAGGCGGTCCAGGCCAGATCGAGCGCAGCCGCCCCCACGCGCCGAATGTCTCTCACGCGCGGAAGGACGCGCACGAGCGCCTCGGCCTGCCGGGCCCGCATGCCGGCGTCGTAGCCGAAACCGGTCCCGACCATCGCCAGCTCGAGTCGCACCTCGGCGTCTTCGAGCCACAGCTGCTCGCCGTTGAGGGTCGCCGGGCCCGACCGCGTGGCCTCGAAGTACTCCTCCCGAAGAGGGTCGAGGACCAGCCCCGCCACGGTCCCCGAGCTGTCCTCGCAGGCCACGCTGACGCCGAACGCTGGAATGCCGAAAAGGAAATTGATGGTCCCGTCCAATGGGTCAACGAGCCAGCGCAATGCGCCGCTGCCGCTCGCGCCGCTCTCCTCCGCCAGGAGCGCGTCGTTGGGACGGCGGTGGGACAGCACCGATCGGATCGCCCCCTCCGCCGCGACGTCGGCATCCGAGACGAGATCCGTGGGAGTGGTCTTGGCTCTGACCCAATCGCGCCCCGCAGGCTTGCGCGAGCGCCGGCCGAAGCGCGGCAGGAGCTCCGCCGCCGCCGCTTCCGCCGCCTCGCGCGCCACCAGCAGTAGCTCCGCTTCGGCCAACATGGCCGACTACACCGGCGTGACCGGGTTGCGCTTGGCTGGCCACTGGCGGTACTTCTCCGCCGCGAGCGCGAAGCGGCGGACGAGCTCCGACCGCAGCTCCTCGGGCTGGATCACCGCATCGACCACGAGCTCGGAGCCGAGCCGCAGGATGTCGATGTCGCGCGCGTACTCCTCTCGCAGCTCCTCGGTGCGCTGTCCGCGCTGGGTGGGGTCCTCGATCGCCTGAAGCTGGTTGTAGTAGACGGCGTTGATCGCCGCCTGCGGCCCCATCACGGCGATCGAGGCCGTGGGCAGCGCCAGGCAGCAGTCGGGATCGAACGCAGGTCCCGCCATCGCATACAGACCGGCGCCGTACGCCTTGCGCACGATCACCGAGAGCTTTGGCACGGTCGCCTCGGACACCGCGCTGATCATCTTCGCGCCGTGGCGGATGATGCCCTCGCGCTCCACCTGGGTACCGATCATGAAGCCGGGCACGTCGGCGAGGAACAGGAGCGGGATGTTGAAGGCATTGCAGGTCCAGATGAAGCGGGCGCACTTGTCGGCAGAGTCCACGAACAGGACACCGCCCTTGACCTTCGGCTGGTTGGCGACGACCCCGATCACGCGTCCCTCGAGCCTGGCGTAGCCGACGATCACCTCGCGTGCCCAGCGCTCGTGGATCTCGAAAAAGGATCCACCGTCAAGGAGGGCCTCCAGCAGATCGCGCATGTCGAACGGCTTATTCTCATCGGCCGGGATCAGGTCGCCGATGGACCGTTTCGAGGCGGGCGGCGCCCCGGGCGCATGCGGAGGTTCGCCGGTGAAGCTCTGCGGGAAATAGCTCAGATAGCGGCGGACGAACTCGATGCCTTCCTCGTCGCTCGCGACGAGGACGTGTCCGACGCCGCTCTTCGAGGTGTGCATCCGCGCTCCCCCCATCTCCTCGAGCGTGACCTTCTCCCCGATCACCATCTCGGCCATTCGCGGCGAGCCGAGGTACATGGAAGCGTTTCCGTCCCGCATCGCAACCGCGTCGCAGAAGGCGGGGATGTAAGCCCCGCCCGCGGCGCTGGGGCCGAACAGCGCACACACCTGCGGCACCACCCCGGACAGGCGCACCTGGTTGAAGAAGATCCGGCCAGCGTGCCGGCGGCCGGGGAACATCTGCACCTGCTCGTTGATGCGCGCGCCCGCCGAGTCGACCAGGTAGATGATTGGACAGCGGAGAGTCAGCGCCCGCTCCTGGATGCGCAGGATCTTCTCAACGGTCTTCGGCGCCCACGAACCGGCTTTCACGGTCGGGTCGTTGGCCATCACCGCCACCGGCCGGCCGCGGACCGTCCCCAGCGCGGTGAGAACCCCTTCCGCTCCGAGACCTTCCTGCTCCCACCCGGCCAGCAGCCCCTCCTCGGCGAGGGAGGCCGGGTCGAGCAGACGCTCTACGCGGTCGCGCACTGGAAGCTTGCCCTGGGAGGCGGCCTTCTCGCGGTGTCGAGCCGGGCCGCCCGCGAGCGAGCGCTCGCTCGCTTGGCGAAGGGCGTCGCCGCGATCTGACTCGCTCGCTTGGCGAAGGGCGTCGCTGCGATCTGACTCGCTCGCTTGCTCTTGGGGGTCTGACCCGCGGCTACCTATTTCCATTCGATCGGCCCCGCCGTCAAGAGGTGGCTTGAGAGCCTACGGCCGAGCGCTCTCTGGGCCGCGCGCGATGCGTCCAGCAGGGCCTCGAGATCGATCCCGGTCTCGATCCCCATCTCGTGCAGCATCGAGACCAGGTCCTCAGTGGCGATGTTGCCGGTCGCTCCAGCCGGCACCGGGCACCCCCCGAGCTCACCAAACGAGGACTCGAAGCTCGTCACGCCGGCCTCCAGCGCAGCCAGCACGTTGGCCAGCCCCTGGCCGCGCGTGTTGTGGAAGTGGGCGGTGAGCTCAAGGCCCTCGAGCGCGCTGAAAGCGAGGGGGAAGAACTCTCCGACCTGGAGGGGGTTCGCCATGCCCGTCGTATCGCCAAATCCGACCTCTTGCGCGCCCGCGGCCGCGAACCGCTGCGCAATCGCCAGGACGCGCTCGGGTGACACGTGACCTTCGTACGGGCATCCGAACGAGGTCGAGATCACACCCTCGCACCGCAGCCCCTCAGCGCATGCGCGCGCGAACGTGCGCTCGAGCCCCGCCAGCGACTCCTCGACCGAGCGCCCCACGTTTTTCTGGTTGTGGGTTTCGGATGCCGAGAGGAAGCCGTTGATCTCCTGAAAGCGGTCGCGGTGGCTTAGGGCGCGCTCGAGCCCACGTTCGTTGGGGACAAGCACGCTCACCGCCACATCAGCGGGCAGGCGCACGTGCTCGAGCACGGCCTCGGCGTCGGCGAGCTGCGGCACCACGTCGGGCCGCACGAAGCTCGTAACCTCGATTCGCTTCAGCCCCGCCATGGCGAGCATCTCGATCAGGTGAACCTTGTCAGCGGTAGCGACCACCTCGGGCTCGTTTTGAAAGCCGTCCCGCGGCCCGACCTCGCGTACCTTGACCGCGGTTGGGAGTGGGAAGCCGGTCTTGGCCATCCCCACTACTTATAGATCAACCTGTACCCCAGC
>JAFAPR010000039.1 GCA_019247075.1 Solirubrobacterales bacterium | reverse complement strand
GATCCCGAGCGGACCTCCTACCGGAACATCCTCGAGTTCTTCTTCCAGATCCACCGACCCGACCTTGGCGAGCGGCTTGTCGGCTCCGACTACCGTTCCGAGATCTTCTGTACGAGCGACGAGCAGCGCCAGGTCGCCGAGGACACGCTCGCCGACGCCGACGCCTCAGGCCTCTGGCCCGGCAAGGTGGTGACCAAGATCAGCGAGGCCGGCCGCTTCTGGCAGGCAGAGGCAGAAGACCAGGAATACCTGCAGCACTACCACACCAAGAATCAGTTCAGTCCGCAGCCGTCCGCTGCGGGATAGCCGCCTTGGACAAGGAGGAGCCCGCCCCAGTCGGCGGCAAAGACTGTCGAGTTGGGCTAGGACCGCCGTTCTCATCGCGAGTATGAGACCGCTGCATTCGCGCGGCGTTCCAGAAGTGCATGCCATCGAGCATGAGCGCTCGCACGCGAATGGGCGTTGAGCAACAGCGTCGCTCCGCGGGGCAAAGCAACGGTCGCCGTGGACGCAACGGTGCGCTTGCTCAGCACTGTAGACCCAGACGTCCAGCAAACCGCATCCGGAACGCGCCACCTGAAAGGGACAGTCATCGATGGCCGCGCGAGACTGATGAGTCCGCCCAAACCCAGCAGCAAAAGCCGACGCTCGTGCTCTTGAGGAGGTCGAGGACTCCTCCGGTTCGCATTCGTCGTCCGCTCCGTGATCTAGGAGCCGAGGGTTCCTTCTGGGTCGGCGCTCGGCGCGCGCAAACACAGTTCCCGGCCCGTCCTCGCACATGCACTCTCGTTCCGGCACAAGCGGCTCAGAGGCTCAGGTAAGGCCCGCGCTTGGGTGGGCTCCGCTCGGGTGTTCGGCCAGGAGCCGATGACGAGAAGCGGACCGGCGGAGGCTGACCGAGCTGGTCTTGGTGAACGACGCTCCTGGATGGCATGGCATGGCCCGTGAGCGCCTTGACGAGTTCTTGGTGCGCGCTCTGTTCGACCGCGAGGGGCTCTGCCTCGACACGCTTCATTGCTCTGCGTAACGCCGCGATGGCTTCTGCACGACCACCGTCCGGCTGGTTGGGGGCGTAGCGTCGGCGTTCGAGCTCAGCGGGTGGCTGCTCGCCGGTGATGTGCAGCACCGTTTGCTCGCGCGCACGGGAAAGGGAGGTGTAGGCCCATTCGCGGGTGAACTCTTCGGGCCGGCCGATTACTCCGGCCCAGGTCACGGTCGCGCCTTGGGCGCCGTGGCCTGTGAGCGCGTAGGCGTGTTCGACGTGTTGGACGATGTAAACGAGGTCGAGATCGCGACGCTGACCGCTGTCGGTTTGCACGAGCATGCGGTGGCTGCGGCCGTCGATGTCGATCACCGTTCCCAGAGTGCCGTTGTCGACGTCCCGGGCGCGGTCGTTGCGACGGGCTATTACGCGGTCACCTCGCGCATACTCGCGCCGGCCGACGACGACCCCTCCTATCGGCAACGTTCCGTCGCGCTTGAGACGGCCGCGGGCGGCTTGGTTGAGGAGCTCACGCGTGTGGTTATCCCGCGCGATCATCACCGCCTTGGTGTGGCCGTGCTCGCGGCGCGCGGCGTCCCACTCATCGGCGATCGCATCGACGGCTTCGTTCTCAGCGGCGTGGACGCTGATCGCATCGTGCTTGTGCGCAATGTAGGCGTCCGGTTGGCCATCGTGTAGGGCCTTCAGTGCGTTACGTTCGCTGGGGTCGCGTTGGCGGATGACGTCGCGCAGCTCGGGGCCCGGCTGGCGGCGGGACAGCGCGGCGAGCCAGCCGCCGGCCTGCACCGAGGCGAGCTGCCCGGGGTCGCCGACGGCGATCACCTTGGCGCCTGTGCGCTCGGCCTGGGCCAGGAGCGCGGCGCTGATGCGTGTCGGAGCCATCCCTGCCTCGTCGATCACCAGCACGGTACCCGGCTCGAAGCTGCCGGCTCGGTCGAGTTCGGCGACGAGGCGGTGCATGGTTGTGGACGGGATCGCGGCTATCTCGCGTAGTTCGCGAGCGGCGCGGGCCGTCGGCGCGGCTCCGATCACCCGCCAGCCAGCCTGTCGGTAGCAAACGGCGAGCGCCCCGATCATCGTGGTCTTGCCGGTACCGGCCAGCGCCCGGATCGTGTCGATGCCGTGCCCGCTTGAGGTGATCGCGCGGATCGCCGCGGCCTGCGGGCTTCATGGGAAGGCTGCGCGAGCAGGACCGAACCGCAATGTCGATCCTCGTTACCTACGCGGTGGCCATCATCATCGAGGGCGTTCTGAGCATGGTCTTCGGCGTGAGCTACGTCCAGCTCCAGTCGCCGTACGTGAACAGCACGTTCCACGTGCTTGGCTTCTACCTCCCCTACATCTACGTGTACGGCTTTGGGCTCGCGGTGGTCCTGCTCGCGCTGGTGTACCTGCTGCTGTACCGGAGTCACTTTGGCCGAGGGGTGCGGGCGTCGCTTCAGAACCGCAGCGCTGCCGAGCTGGTCGGCGTCAATATCAACCGCGTGCGCGCCGTCTCGGTGGGAATCGGGGTGGCCGTGACCGCCGCCGGGGGGGTGGTGTTTGGGGCCACCAACGCCTTCAACCCAAGCAGCGGCTATGACCTCATCTCGCGCCTGCTGTCGATCGTGGTCCTGGGCGGGCTCGGGAGTATCGGAGGCGCGTTGTCGCAGCGATTTTCATGGTCGTGCTCGAGGACGTCGTCGCGGTCGCCTGGTCACCCCTGTGGTCGACGCTCGTCTACTTCGCGGCGCTGATCGTGGTGTTATCGATCAGGCCCGTGGGGCTGTTCGGAAAGGCCGCGGTTAGGGCGCAATGACTCGGCCCGTCCGGCTGCCTCGAAAGGCGGGGGGCCAGGGCGCAAGGAGCCTGCCCGGGCGGCTGGTCAAGCCGGTCCTGGTCGTGGTCGCGCTCGCGATCTCCATCGTCTTTCCGCTCGTGTTCATCAACCCGACCGTCACGTCGATCGCGGTCTTCACGCTGATCTTCATGGTCTCGGCTTCGGCCTGGAACATGTTTTCGGGCTACTCGGGGTACATCGCCCTCGGACATGCGGCGTTCTTCGGCAGCGGCGCCTATGCGCTCGCCATAGCCGCCAATCACCTCGGCTTCACGGGGGGATGGGGCGAGTTCGCGCTCGTGCCCCTGGCTGGCGTCGTGGCGGGCCTGCTGTCAGTTCCGTTCGGGCTGATCGCCCTGCGGGCCCGCCGCCACACCTTTGTCGTGATCACGATCGCGATCTTCTTCGTCTTCCAGCTGCTCGCCTTCAACCTCAACTTCACCGGTGGCTCCTCCGGGCTGCAAATCCCCACGCCCTTGTGGCCGGCTGCCACTTACAACAACCCCTTCTACTACGTGACGCTCGGCTTGCTGGTTGCCACCGTTGCGATCTCGTGGCTGATGCGCGGCTCGCGTTTCGGACTGCAGCTGCTGGCGATCCGCGACGACGAGGAGCGCGCCGGGGGGCTCGGGGTGCGCGTGGGCCGGGTGAAGCTCGCGGCGTTCGTGGCGTCCGCGATTCCCGTCGGCATGGCCGGGGCCCTATATGCGTACTTCATCGGCCAGATCTTTCCCCAGTTCGCATTCGACCCGCTGTTCGACATCTCGATCGCGTTGATGGCGTTCCTCGGCGGTCTCGGGACGGTGTGGGGGCCGGTGCTCGGAGCGCTCGTACTGGAATCGCTGCAGCAGTACTTCACGGTCACCTTTTCGGCCAGCCAGGTCTACCTGATCATCTACGGGGTCCTGTTCCTGGCCGTGATCTTGCTGCTGCCACGCGGTGTCATCCCCACCGTCGAGCAATGGGCGCTGCGCTGGCGTACGCGAGGAGCGCGCGAGGAGCGCGGTGGGGAAAGCGTCGAGGTCAGCCGAGACGTGGTCAAGGCGGCCGGATGACCCCGCTCATCGAGGTAGACCGAGTCTGCAAATCCTTTGGGGGCCTCCAAGCGCTGGCGGAGTGCTCCCTCGACGTGCCCGAGGGATCGATCACGGGCGTGATCGGCCCCAACGGCTC
>JAFAPR010000353.1 GCA_019247075.1 Solirubrobacterales bacterium | reverse complement strand
GTGGTTTTGGCGACTCGTGAGGATCCGCGGCTTGGACTTCATCGTCTGCGTTTGACCGGCGAGCTGACTGAGCTTCGAGCTTCTGAGCTGCGGTTTTCCTTGGAGGAGACGGAGGAGCTGCTCGGAGCTGCCGGGATCACGCTTTCGGAAGGAGGCTTGGCGCTGCTTTATGAGCGGACCGAGGGGTGGGCGGCCGGCTTGCGGCTGGCCGCGATCTCGTTGACCCGGCATCCGGACCCGGAGCGGTTCGTCACCGAGTTCTCGGGCAGCGAACGGACGGTGGCGGAGTACTTGCTCGCGGAGGTTTTGGAGCGCCAGCCGCCGGAGATGCGCGATTTGCTGTTGCGGTCCTCGCTGCTCGAGCGGGTGAGCGGCCCGCTAGGCGACTATCTCACTGGCGGGGCCGGCTCAGAGCGGATCTTGCAGCAGCTCGAGGACGCCAACGCGTTCGTCACCTCGCTGGACGTGGGGCGGACGTGGTTTCGCTACCACCACCTGTTTGCCGACCTGCTGCAACTGGAACTGCGGCGGGCCGCGCCCGCGTCCGTCGCGTCGCTGCACCTTGCAGCCGCCCGCTGGTACGGGCAAGAGGGCTACACGGTCGAGGCGATCCGCCATGCGCAGGCCGCGCGCGACTGGCCCTTCGCCTCGCGCCTGCTCTCAGACAGCTATGTAGATCTGGCGCTGGAGGGCCGCGTTGCCACGGTCCGCGACCTGCTGCGCGCGTTCCCGGGCGATTTGGTGGCCGCCGACGCGCAGCTTGCGCTCGTGTTCGCCACCGTGCGCCTCTTGGCCGGGGAATACAAAGAGAGCGCCGCATACGTAGAACTCGCGCGGAGCCTGATCGACTCCGTTTCGGACCAACGTAGGAGGGACTTTGACCTCAGATTGGCGGAGATGAGTCTCGTCGTCGCACGCTGGTGCGGTGATCTCGAAACTGTCCGGGAGGCGACCCGTTCAATGGAGGCCGCGCTGGGAGCGCTGCCGGCGGGAGAGCGCGCGCTAAGCGACGCGCATCGCGCTATCGCGCTGGAGAATCTCGGAATCGCCGAGCTGTGGTCGTCGCGGCTCGATGACGCCCGGCACCATCTGGAGCAGGCGTTGGCGCTGGCGCGGCGCGCCCATCGGCCGTGGCTTGAGATTGCCGATCTCGGGCACCTCGGGATCGCCGGCCCGTGGACCGGGCTCTCGTTCTCCGAGGGGCTCCGGCTCAGCGAGGAGGCGGTGCGAATCGCGGACGCGCACGGCTGGAGCGACGATCCCGCGCTCGTTACCGGCCTGGGCACCGGAGCCATGGCCCTGCTCTGGCTGGGGCGGCTCGATGAGGCCGAGCGGTGGCTTGAGCGGGCGGAGCGCACCTTACAGCCGGAAGGTGAGCCCGGCACCGAGCTGATCGTTCACCACGCGCGAGGGCTCTTACATCTTGCGCAGGGCCAACTGGAGGACTCGCTGGCGGCGTTCCACGCCGCGGAACGGATGCAAACGCTGCTCGCCGACAGGCACCCATTCGCAGTGCGCACGCAGATGCGCCTGGTCCAGACTCACGCACGCATGGGCAAGATGGCCGCGGCGCGTGCGGCGCTAGGCAAGGTCAGCGAGCAAGAGCGGCGTAGCTCCGAAATGTGCCTGGCCGCGGCCTTCATCCATCTCGCCGAGGGCGAGCCACGGCGGGCGCTCGACCTCCTCGCCCCGGTCATCGACGCCACCGCCCCCACGACGCACCGGCCATCGGCGATAACGGAGGCGCAGTTGCTCGACGCCGTTGCGCACGAGCGGATCGGCCGTCACCGCGAGGCGGAGGCGTCGCTCGAATGCGCGCTTGAACTCGCCGAGCCCGAGGGGATCGTCCTGCCCTTCATCCTCGTGCCGGCGCAGGACCTGCTCGACCGCCTTCCCCGGCACCACACCGCGCATCCCACGCTGCAGCAAACGATTCTCGACGTGCTCGCCGGTTCCGCCCCGAGACCACGTGACGGGCCCGACGGACTGATCGAGGAACTTAGCGAAGCCGAGCTGCGCGTCGTGCGCTACCTCCCCAGCAACCTCAGGGCACCAGAGATCGCCGCCGAGCTGTTCGTCTCTACGAACACAATCCGGACACACCTGCGCCACATCTACGCCAAGCTTGACGCCCACGGGCGCGCCGACGCGGTCGCACGTGCTCGGCAGCTCGGACTGCTCGCACCATCGCGCCGGCAGCGCCACACGGCATAAGCGATCTAACTGCGCTATCGGCTGGTGCAGAGGCGCTGGCAGTGCCCGGCTAGCGGTGAAGCTTGGTTTTCAGCTCCTCGATCTTCGTGTTGACGGCGGCTTTGTCGTGTTCGTGGCGTTCGCGGACCAGCTGCTTGCGGGCTTCCAACTTCGCTTTACGTTGGGCCTCCTCGGCGGCTGCGATCTCGCCTTCGACGTCCGCTACCGATCGCCGCAACACCGTGCCGCTCATTTCCGACATGGCTGTGTCTATCACTTCGGGGCTTTGCTCGATGACCTCGGCCAGCAGCGATGTGGTACCGGGCTTGACCGAGCCTGAGATCGCGCCGAGAGCCGACTCGCTCTCCTCGATCTCAGAGAGGTCAAATAGCGAGCCGAACATAAGTCCGCTGGTCCCACCGATCAGCATTCCCAGGGGCCCGCCGATGACCCCGATCAGCAGACCTATGAGGCCTCCGCCGGCGGTCCCGGCGGGGAACATCGAGTCGGCGCTGTCCTTTTCGACGACTCGTCCGTCCTCTTCGCGGACGACGACGACGGCCTCCTGGACGCCGACCCGCTCCTGAGCGTCGAGCTCCTTGAGCGTCGTAAGCGCCTTATACGCGTCGCGGTCATCTTCGAAGGAGACCGCAATCACGTTGTGGGGATCCCATACTTCAGAGACCGGCTTGGTGGATGTGGGCTGTTCAGTAGTCATGCGCCAGAGGTTGACGGCCAGACGGGTGATCGGTCGTCACGCATTTCGGATGATTGTCCCCCGGTAGCCGAGGAGCGTTCGCGAGCAGCACCGACCACCCGCCCGACGTCCTCGCTACTGAGACTGGCTCGCAAACGCTCCCAGCCGGCATGTGGCGCGTGGCGGGCGGGGGGACGACGCCCAAAGTCATCATCCCCACTCGATTCTCCTCGAACCTGGTCAGGAGCCGAGGCGGCGGATCTGGAAGGCCCGCACGATGTCGGTGATGCCTTTCGTCAACGCCCAGATGCCGGCGAAAACCAGCAGCGTCACCGCTCGGTCCAGGAAGAACTGGCCGCTGACCCAGAACGCGAGCCCGATCATCATGACTCCGCTGATAAGAGTCAACCACCAGAGGGGGTTGACGACTCGCTCCACGAACGCGTGGACCATCCACACCACGCCGAGGAGCAAAAAGACGAAGCCGAGAATGTCCGCAAAACTTGCAAACGTGCTGACGGGGTTGATCAGCGCGATGATCCCGGCCGCGGCCAGGAGAACGCCGAAGAGGGCCCACACCCAGCGCGTCCCCCCGCGATCCAGGTACGCCAGCGCGAACTCCTCGGCCGCGAACAGCAGGAACATCAGGCCGGTCAGCACGCCGACCGTGACCACCGAGGCATGATTGAACTTCAGCACCACGAGCGCGACGACGACCCAAAACACTCCGACCAGCAGCTCAACCCACCAGTAGCGTGCGACCTGGGAAAACAATGGATGAAGTGGGTCACCCGGTCCGAACTGAGCTCCCCGCTCACGGTCATGTCGCCCAGGGACCTCCTCGATGGCTGGTGCGCTGTGTGACATAGCTCGCTCCTTGCGTCGAAGATGGATGCCGACCGAAGGAGAATGACCCTGGTTACGGTGACCCGTCGTCATGCGTTTTGCGTGATTCGCCGGCGCGGACGCGTCCCGCCGAAGCGCTACTCCCGGCGACCTTGGCGGCCCAGCGCGCGCGGCTCCTCCTGCCGATGGCGGTGAACCAGCACGCCGTCAGATAGCGGCAGTGTCGCGAGGGCGGGGTACGACGAGGATCGGGCAGCGGGCCCCGCCTACCAAGGCGCTTCCCGTGCTGCCGAGCGAGATCCGGGCGCTGGGGCCAGAGCCACAGGAGCCGATGACAATCAGGTCCACTCTGGCTCCAAGCGCACAAAGCGCGTCCGCTGGGTCGCCGGGGGTCACGTCGACCTGCACCGGCGCCCCGGTGGCCCCTGCTGCGATGAGAGCCTCCTTCAGCAGCGACATGGTCTCACCGGCCACGTTTGGCTCGGCACGCGGGAAGCCATGCTCGGGGGCGAGTCCAGCCGGGCCGCGAGTGTTGACGATTCCACGCACCTCGAGCTCTGCCTTCGCCGCCACCGCAATCGAGCCAGCCAACTCGAGGGCTACACGAGATTCCGCCTTACCGTCGAATCCGGTGCCGATCCGTTCGAGCGCAAGGCTGTCGCCGTCGGCCATGCCGCTCGGCGCGATCGCCAGCGGGCAGGCGAGATGGCATAAGACCTCCTGCGAACGTTCCCCGAGCGCCGTCCGCCCGGCTCTCGCGCGGCGATCGGAGCCCACGACGAGCAGGTCACAATGTTCCCGACGAGCCACGTGGCGAAGTCCCCGCCGGACGTGCGCATCCAAGTGAACCACCGTTCGCGCCCCCGGCACCAGCGAGTCTTTGGTGGCCGCCAGCATGGCCTGCGTCTGCCTTCGCACACTGATCGCGTCCATGCCTGCGGGCGCGACGGTCGCGACGATGGGCTCCTCGACTCCGGCAATGAGCATCAGGTCGGCGTGGGTGACGGACGCCAGCAGCGAGGCGAGGATCACTGCGTCACGCCCCGACGGGCCGCCGTCGAACCCCACGCCGATGCGAGCGAGCGGTGACCGGTTGGCGCCAGACCCGCCGCGGTCGCGCGTGGATATCGCGCGAGAGCTCATGGCCCAAGCGTCGGATTCGCTCGGGTGAGCGGTCATCACGCGTTTTGCGTGATTCGTCCTGCGCGCCGCCGAATCACGCAAAACGGATGACGACAGATCATCCTGCCCGCAGGCACGCTCCGCCCATGTCGGGCCACCGCGCGAACGCATGACGAGCGCCCCAGCGAGCAAGCGCGGCTCAAAGGAGGCCTCAGACGGCCGCCGCCCCAAAGAGGCGGTCCGCCAGGGCGCTGAGGAGCCGCGGAGTGCAGCGGCACCCTCGCCGTTTATGCCGATCGCAAACTACGGCTTTCTTTCCAACTGCCACACCGGTGCGCTTGTGGCACCGGACGGAACGGTCGACTGGCTGTGCGTCCCCCGCTTCGACTCACCGAGCGTGTTCGGCGCGCTGCGTGACCGCGGCGCGGGCGGCCTCCGGTTTGCCCCATTCGGGATCAACGTCCCCAGCGCCAGGATCTACGAGCCGGGAACCAACTCGCTAATGACGTCTTGGAAGTCGCCCACGGGCTGGGTGGTCGTGCGCGACGCGCTGACGATCGGACGGCGCCGCGGGGAAGACA
>JAFAPR010000351.1 GCA_019247075.1 Solirubrobacterales bacterium | reverse complement strand
AGAGTCAACGCTGGTCAGCGGGAGAGCCACCTGTACGGCCCAGTGGTCGAAGCGGTCCCCGATGGTCAGGATCTCCAGGTGGACGCCCTTCACAGTCGCCGTCGTGAAGAAGCTGCCGTGGGCGCGCTTGGCGATCTCCACCGCTCGGCGATCGACCGGGAGGGCTGCCTGCTCGCCGGAGGCACGCGCGGAAGAACCGTCGGGATACACAACCTGGAAGTAACCCCGAGCGGCGCCAAATTCGGGCGGCGATGGAGTGTGGAATCCGTTGCGGTTGTCGAAATCTCCGGTGCTGGGACGCTGGTCTTGTGGTCCTCGTCCGCTCGCCGAGGGTCCTTGTGATCCCGGTCCGTGGTGCGGCTGGAGATAAGGGGCGGCGAGGCTGTGGAGCTGGCCCTTTAGATCACCGACGAGGTGTGAGCGCGTGCTGACGTAGCCGATCACGCTGATCGCGACCGCAACCGCCGCGACCGCGAGGGCCGCCGCCACCGCGATTCGCCGCCGAAGGCTCAAAGCTCAGCTCTCCAGAACCGGGCGGTCAGGGCTCCCGAAGCACATAGCCCACACCGTGGACGGTCTGGATCAGCCGTCGCCCATCACCCGCCTCGAGCTTTCGGCGGAGGTAGCCGATGTATACGCGCAGCGCGTTGCCCGAGGGCCCGAAGTCGTATCCCCACACTCGGTCGTAAATCAGCTCCGAGGTCAAGACGCGGCGCGGGTTGAGCATGAAAAGCTCGAGCAGTTGAAACTCCGTGCGCGTGAGGTCCACCTCCCGCTCACCCATTCTGGCGGCGTGCGCGTCCGGATCCAATTCGAGCTCGGCAAAACGCAGCACCCGGCCGTCGACCCCCTCCACGTGGCGTCGCATGATCGCCTTGAGGCGCGCCTGCAACTCGCGCACGTCATAAGGCTTGACGAGATAGTCGTCGGCTCCGGCCTCAAGGCCGTCCACACGGTCTTCGACCGCATCACGCGCGGTCAGCATCAATATGGGAGTCCGGTTCCCAGAGCTGCGCAGGGTCTCGCAAACCCGCATGCCGTCGATGTCCGGCAACCCCAGATCGAGCACGATGGCGTCAGGCACGTCCTTCTGCGCCCGCAGCAGCCCTTCCTGTCCGTTCTCTGCTTGGATGATTTCGTAGCCGGCGAGCAGCAGCGCGCGGCGGATAGCCGCACTCACTGCATCGTCATCTTCGATCACCAGGACTCGCATCTCAACCTCGCTGAACGCTACCGCGCGACTCTCCAGCGGAGACGGCCCGGAAAGGCGCTGCGCTGACTTTGCAAGATGGTTCTAAGAAGTTTCTGTGCGTTGTCGAAGCGCGGCCTAAGAAACTGTCCTCTCGCTCTATGGCTATGTTCGAGACGTGATCGGGATTGAGGATGTTCGCATCGCGCGGCGGCGTTTGGAGGGCAACGCCTACGTCACCCCGGTGATCCGGTCGGCTGTGCTTGACGACCAGCTCGGGGTCAGTGCCCTGCTCAAGGCGGAGTCGTTGCAGCGCACTGGCTCGTTCAAGTTCCGTGGCGCCTACAACAAGATCGCCGCCGTCCCAGCCGACACGCGAACGCGCGGGGTACTGGCGTTCTCCTCCGGAAACCATGCCCAGGCCGTCGCGCTTGCTGCCACGCTGCTCGGAGCGCCGGCGACCATCGTGATGCCCGCCGATGCGCCTGCGGTCAAGCTTGCCGGGACCAAGCGGTACGGCGCCGAGATCGTCACCTACGACCGTTACGCCGAGGATCGCGAACGGATCGGTCTGGCCATCGCGCGGGAGCGCGGTCTGACGCTGGTGCGGCCTTTCGACGATGCACTGGTGATCGCCGGGCAGGGAACAATTTCACTGGAGCTGGTCGAGCAGGCCGGTGACGTCGACGCACTACTCGCGCCCGTCAGCGGCGGCGGGCTAATCGCCGGATGCGCACTTGCCATAAAGGCGCTTCACCCGTCGACGCGCGTCCTAGGGGTCGAGCCGGAGACCGCGGACGACTATCGCCGCTCGCTGGCCGAGGACCGTCGAATTGCGATCGACGTCCCTCGCACCATCGCCGACGCACTGCAGGTGACTACTCCTGGTGAGCTCACCTTCACGATCAACCGCAGCCTGCTCGAGGGCATCGTCACGGTCACCGACATTGAGCTCATCGAAGCGATGCGGTTCGCTTTCGAGCAGCTGAAGCTGGTGCTCGAGCCGGGCGGTGCAGCCGCGCTGGCCGCGTTGCTTAGCGGAAGGGTCGAGTTCGAACCAGGTGCGCGGGTCGCCGTGATTCTCTCCGGCGCCAACATCGACCCCGCCCGGTTCTGCGAGCTTCTGAGCAGCGAGGGGCATGGCTAAGCCGGCGCAGGGAATGCCTATCGTCATTTCTTAGAGAACTCAGTCAAGAGTCTTGACTGCGCTTTATGAATCCTGTCCACCCTTGATCGCATGACGTTACGTACACGCCGACAGCTTGCGGCTCCGGTGCGCGCAGGGACGCATGGGGCGGAGCCCGCTGCCGCGTACGGGGCGGGACCCGCTGCCAGGTACGGGGCGGAGCCCGCTGCCGCGTACGGGGCG
>JAFAPR010000317.1 GCA_019247075.1 Solirubrobacterales bacterium | reverse complement strand
TCGGTCCGCGACCTCGTCGCCTCGATCCGCACCTGGATCGCCAACTGGAACGAGCACCCCACGCCCTACGTCTGGCACAAAACCGCAGACGAGATCCTCACCAGCCTCGCCGGCTACTGCCAGCGGATTTCTGACTCAGGTGACTAGGGCCGGCGCTGCATGACCTGGCTGCGAGCGGGGCGAGTTGGACGGCCCCATGGACTGGACGGGAGCTTCCACGTCACCGATCCCACGCCGCAGCTGCTGTCTGCCGGGCGGACGGTCTTTGCGTCCGGCAGCGAGCGCGAGATCGTGCGTCGAGCCGGGACCGACGCTAGACCGATCGTCCGCCTCGCGGGCCTGGAGGATCGGGAGGCCGCGCAGACGCTGCGCGGGCAGGAGCTTCTGTGCTCACGGGAAGCCGCCCCCGCGCTCCCAGACGACGAGTGGTGGGCGGACGACCTCGAGGGCATGCGGGTCGTCACCACCGGTCGGCTCATTGGTTCGGTGAGGCGGCTTGAGGCTTTCCCGTCCTGCGAGGCCCTCGCGGTCGAGCTCGACGCCGGAGGCGAGCTGCTCGTCCCGTTGGTCGCCGACGCCGTGCGCGGGGTTGACCTCGACCGCGGGGAGATCGAGGTTGCCCTCGACTTCGTGCATGCCGATTCGAGCGTCGGCGCCAACCGCTGCCGCGGGCCGTCGGCCGGGTAGCGGTGGAGATCGACGTCTTCACGCTCTTTCCCGCGGCCTTCGGATGGTTCGCCCGCCAGCACCACGTGGTCAGCGCTCTCGCTCACGGACACGCGCTTGGGTACGTGAACTACCGCGACCACACGCCCTTGCGGGCGGGCCAGGTCGACGACACCCCCTTTGGCGGGGGTGCGGGCATGGTGCTGCGGGTCGACGTGGTCGAGGCCGCGCTGCGAGCACGCTACGGCATCGACCCCGTGGTGTTGCCAGAGCGCCGGCGGGTCCTGGCGCTGGCTCCCTCGGGGCAGCTGCTCGATGAGTCGCTCGTTTCAGAGCTGGCCGCCGAGCCCGCGCTGACGCTTCTGTGCGGCCGCTACGAGGGTTTCGACGAACGGATCATCGAGCACTTCTCGAGCGGCTGCCTGTCGATCGGTCGCTACGTGCTGTCGGGCGGCGAGCTGGCCGCCATGGTCGTGGTCGACGCGGTACTGCGCAAGCTGCCGGGCGCTCTCGGGGACGCCACCTCGCCGGTGGAGGAGTCCTTCTCAACGGCGCTGGAGGGCGCTCCGGAGTACCCGCACTACACCCGTCCAGCGGACCACCGCGGCTGGCGGGTGCCCGAGGTTCTGCTCTCCGGCCACCACGCCCGCATCCGGGAGTGGCGCCTGGCGCAGAGTCGTTCGCGGGCGACGGGACGTCCGCTACCATAGGCGCCCCGCGCGGTCGGGGCACCGCCCATCGTTGCTGTCCCGGCTTCTGGCGGCCCTCGCCCCCCGGTTTCAGATGAGCACCGTGATCGACAGCCTTGAGCGCGCCCAGCTTCGCCGCGTGCCGAAATTCGACGCCGGCGACCGCCTGCGCGTCCACTTCCAGGTGATCGAGGGCACCCGCCGGCGCACGCAGGTGTTCGAGGGCGTCGTGATCAAGCGCCAGGGGCACGGTGCGAGAGAGACATTTACCGTGAGAAAGCAGTCGTTTGGTGTGGGGGTGGAGCGGACCTTCCCTCTGCACTCGCCGAAAATCGAACGGATCGAGGTGGCCGCCAGGGGTGACGTCCGGCGAGCCAAGCTGTACTACCTGCGCTCCCGCGTGGGCAAGCGAGCTCGGGTCCGCGAGCGGCGCTCCACGGGACCGGAGGAGCTCGTCGAACGGGAGCTTGTATATGCCGAGCAGCCCGCTGAACCGGCCCCTGACGCGGCCGGCGCCAAGGACACCGGCGTCGCGGATGAGTCAGCCGCCGAGGACTCAGCCGCCGGCGACGCGGACGAAGCGCAGGAGTGACGCCCGGAGGGATGCCTGGAGGCCGATTCGGGCCTCCTGGATCATCGGCGAGGTGCCTCTCGGCCACCTGCCCCCCGACCGCAGCGGGTTCCTGTAGATGACGATGACCGGTCGTACCAAAGGTGCCGCCAGGTCCGGCATCAAGTCCCTCGTCGAGCTTCTGTTCACGGTCGCGGTCGCGATCGGGATCGCACTGCTTGTGCAGGCCTTCGTCGTCAAGCCTTACCGCATCCCCAGCGGCTCGATGGAGCCCACGCTCACGATCGGCCAGCGCGTGCTGACCAACCGCCTGGCCGGCAACCCCGGTCTGGGCGACATCGTGGTCTTTCACCCGCCGGCGGGCGCCAATCCGGACAATCCCATCTGCGGAAACCCGAACCAAGGGCCCGGTCATGCGCAGGCTTGCGGCAAGCCCGTCCCGCGCGAGTCCAACCAGACATACATAAAACGCGTCGTGGGCCTCCCGGGAGACCGCATCTCGATCGTCAACGGCTACGTGATCCGCAACGGCGTCCGCGAGAAGGCTTCTTACATAGAGCCGTGCGGCGGGGTCCCGGAGTGCAATCTGCCCAAGCCGATTACCGTTCCGCCCGGCGAGTACTTCATGATGGGAGACAACCGTGGAGACTCGGACGACAGCCGCTTCTGGGGGCCGGTCCCGTCGAAGTGGATCATCGGGACCGCCTTCTTCACCTACTGGCCCCCGGATCGCATCGGCTTCCTCTAGGGGTCAGCGCCGCATGGGCCGGCGCCTCTTTTCCTTTGACCGCGCTCTCGGGGCACGGTTCGTGGCCGGCGCCGACGAGGCCGGTCGAGGCTCGCTGGCGGGTCCGCTTGTGGCAGCGGCCGTGCTGTTCGATCTCGAGCGGCTGCGCCCCGGGGATGTGCGCTCACTGGGGGCGCTGAACGACTCCAAGCAGCACACGCCCGAGACCCGCGCGGAGCTGTTCACGGTGATCTTGCGCATCGCAACCCGGGTGGCGATCGTCTCGCGCTGCGCGCCGGGCATCGACGTTCGCGGCCTGCACGCCACCAATCTCGCCGCGCTGCGCGACGCTCTGCGCCGCGTCTGGTGCGACGGCTGCATCTGCCTCAGCGACGGCTTCTCCCTGGGTGGGCCCGGCAGCCGCGCAGTGGTCGGCGGCGATGCCCGCAGTGCCGCGATCGCGGCCGCCTCCGTGATCGCCAAGGAGACGCGCGATCGGTACATGCGCCGCGCGGACCACGCGCACCCCGGTTTCCAATTCGCCCAGCATGTCGGCTACTCGACACCCGAGCATCGAGAGGCGATAGAGCGGCTGGGCGTCTCTCCGCTGCATCGGCTCTCGTTTCAGTCGATCGCCTACCAGCAGCTCAGCTGGCCGCAATAGCGCCTCTATCCGCAACGAGCTCGCGGATCTGCTCGGCGGTTGAGCTGTCGTAGGGGCCTCAGGCCGGGGTCGGCCCCACCAGCAACACCGCACCGCCGTAGGTGCCAAGGACTTGCTGAGCGACCGAGCCGAGACCTAGCAGCGTCGACTTGAGACCAGTCCGACCACGCTGGCCCATCACGACGAGCATCGCATCCTGCTCCTTTGCCGTCTCGACGATGATCTCCGCCGTCTTGCGATCGGCCGCGATGCGCAGGCCGGAGGCCTCGAAACCCGCCTCCCCCGCTATCCGAACCCCCTCCTCGAGGAGGCCTTCCGCATCTGCGGCGCCCATGATCGGAGCGTCCGGAGACGGTCGGCCGGTGAGGACGCCGACAACGCCACCATGAGCCTCCACCGGGACGTGCGCGAATAACACGATCGCCCGGCGACGCTGCCCAAGGATCCGGGCTGCGTGCTCGATCGAACGGCTTGCGCTGCTCGATCCATCCCAACACAGAATCACTGGGCCCTTCGGATCCTCGGCTGACATTTTTTCTCCGCGAGCGGATCGACGAACTTCAAGAGATTTCAGCGGCGCTGACGGACCTCTTATACCCAATTTCGATGACGCATCGGAGGGTCAAGGGTGCCCCTTGCCAGCGCCGTCCTAGAAGGCTCCCTCGAGGTGCTCGAGACCGAGCAGCGCACCGCGCCGGTCAAACGTAACGCCGATCGCATCGAACCTGAGTTCCGCCGCGAACGGACGCTCGAACCGCTCATTCATCCAGCTGGTGGCCATCCTCCGCACCTGTGCCCGCTTGCGCGGGCGCAGCGACTCAAGAGGCGCCACGGCCGCTGGTCCAGGCCGTCCGCCGGCTCGCGCTGACCCCCGCGACTTGACCTCGCAGAAGACCAGAGTGCGCCCGTCGAAGGCGACGATGTCGATCTCGCCCCAGCGGGTCCGGTAGTTGCGCTGGAGGATCGCGAACCCGCGCCGCACGAGATGATCGGCCGCCACGTCCTCGCCGAGCCGACCCAGGCTGCGTGCACGAAGCGCCTCGCCGTCCATGGAACCCGACCGTACAGCTGAACCTGTAACGGTTGGGACACGGACTGCGCCAACCTTGCGCCGAAGCGCGCGCGGGGCGCCGCCGCTTTTTCAAGCGCCGTCACCCACGCGTGATCGGTCTCTCAATAGCGTTGCGGCGGTGCTCGCCCGGGTCTGCACGTTCGCGATCGACGGGGTCGACCCCCGTCAGGTGTGGGTCGAGGTGGACATCCGCTCGGGTCTGCCCGCGTTTGCGATCGTCGGGCTGGGCGACGCCGCCGTGCGCGAGTCGCGCGAGCGGGTCCATTCGGCGATCGACAATTCCGGCTACGAGTTTCCGCAGAGGCGAATCACCGCCAACCTCGCACCTGCCTTCCTGCGCAAGGTGGGGCCGGGTTTCGACGCCGCGCTGGCGCTGGCGGTGCTGGCGGCCAGCGAACAGATCTCGGCCAAGGCGGTCGAGTGCTACGCGGTATTCGGCGAGCTGTCGCTGACTGGCGCGCTGCGCGACTCTCCCGGCGCCCTGGCGGTGGCCGAAGGCGCGCGGCGGGCGACCATCGGCCGTCTCATCGTCCCGCGGGAACGAGCGCGCGAAGCGGCGCTGGTCGGAGGCCTTCAGGTCGCGGGCGTCGCCACCCTGTCCGAGGCGGCAGATGTCGTCATGGGGAGTCAACCACCGCCACTCCCGCCACCCAAGCCGCGCCCTCCCGCGACGCGCCCTGGTCCAGACCTGGCCGATATCAGGGGCCAGGCCGCTGGGGTGTTGGCGCTGCAGATCGCGGCCGCCGGTGAACACAATCTGCTGCTCGAAGGGCCGCCCGGAACCGGCAAGACGATGCTCGCGCGCAGGCTGCCTTCGATCTTGCCCGCGATGACCAGGGCGGAGGCGCTTGAGGTGACCAGAATCCACAGCGTCGCCGGACTGCACGCCGACGGACTGCTCACCAGCCGCCCCTTTCGCGCCCCCCATCACACGATCTCCCCGGCGGGACTCGTCGGCGGTGGCTCGCCGCCCCGACCGGGGGAAGCCACGCTCGCCCACCACGGCGTCCTCTTCCTCGACGAGTTGGCCGAGTTTCAGCGCTCAAGCCTCGACGCCCTGCGCCAGCCGCTCGAGGATGGCCATGTCACGATCGTCCGCGGACAGCGGGCGCTTTCCTTCCCGACCGCGTTTATGCTGGTCGCCGCGACGAACCCCTGTCCTTGCGGGTTCGCCGGCGTGGGGGACAGATGCCGTTGCGGAGAACCGGAGCTCAGGCGCCACCAGCGCCGCTTGAGCGGCCCGCTGCTCGATCGCCTCGACCTGCTGGTCAACGTGCAGCGGCCCACCGAGGCGGAGCTTCGTGGGCCACCAGCCACCACCTCATCGGCGGCGCGCGAACGGGTCGCCGATGCGCGCGAGCGCCAGCGTGCGCGGCTGGCCGCAACGGTGGCACGCTGCAACGGCGAGATGGACGTACGTCTCCTGCGCAGGCTGGTCCCCCTGGACGCGCGGACAGACCAGCTGCTCGGCCGGGCTTACGCAGTCGGAGCGCTGAGCGCCCGAGGCCGTCACCGGGTGCTGCGGGTGGCGAGGACGATCGCGGACCTCGACCGCTCGCCGCGCGTGACCCGGGAGCACGTGCTGAGCGCGCTGGCGCTCCGTCAGCGCGCGGGCGCCCCCGGAGAAGAGCTGGGGGCGGCGTCACTCGGTCCGGGCGGCGAGCTTGTCGCTTGATCCCGGCCGCGCCTGCGACCGCTGCATCGCGCGGTCCTGGCTGACCCAGCGCCTCGGTGGACACCTCGACCGAGCCGGGGGGAGAGCCGCCGACGTGCTGGCGCTCCCCGATGACGAGTTGATCGCGGCGCTGGCGGGACGGCGGCGCCCCGGAATAGAGCGGGAGCTATGCCGGCTCGATGTCGGGGCACTCCGCGCCCGGGCATCGGTCGCGGGCCTCGGGCTCATCTGCCGTTGCGACCCCGCCTATCCGGCGCAGCTGCGTTCGCTTGATGCGCCACCGGCTGTGCTTCACGTCTCGGGCAGTCTTGAACGCGCCCTCGCCCTGCTCGAACGCGATTCGGTCGCGATCGTGGGCGCCCGCCGCGCCTCGGGCTACGGCCTGGATGTCGCTCGCTCGCTGGCGCGCGGCCTGGCCACGGCCGGGCTGACTGTGATCAGCGGGATGGCGCTCGGGACCGACTCCGCGGCCCACGCCGGGACGCTTGCCGCCCACGGCGCGACCGTGGCAGTTCTGCCGGGCGGGGCCGACCGGCCCTACCCGGCGTCGCGCCGCCCTCTGTACAGGCGGATCGTCGCCACCGGCACGATCCTCTCCGAGCTCCCCGCGGGCGCCGCCGTCAGGCGGTGGGCACCCCCCGCCCGCAACCGACTCATAGCCGCCCTGGCGGCCGTGACCGTGGTGGTCGAGGCCGGCGCGCGCTCGGGCGCGTTGGTGACCGCCTCGTACGCGCGCGAGCTGGGTCACCCCGTGGGCGCCGTCCCGGGCCGCGTGACGTCGGATCTCGCGGGCGGATGCAACGGACTGATTCGCACGGGAGCGACGCTGATCCGGCGCCCCCAGGACGTGCTCGATGAGCTGTTCGGGGAGGGGGTCGTGACGTACCGCGAGGCGGTGCGCCCGCCGCTGCGCGAGGAGCTCGAGCGGCTGCTCTGCGCGGTCGGCAAGGGTCACGACACGATCGCTGCGCTGGGGCAGTCCGGCTTCAGTCCCGAGCAGGCGCTGGCGGGGATCAGCGAGCTCGAGCTGTGCGGGTACGTCCGGCGCGGGCCGGGGGGACGCTTCTCGGTGGTGCCGTAGGGCTGTGTTCAGGCGGCCGGCCCCAGGCGAGGTTCTTCCCCATGTGCGGCGCTGTGGCACCCTCAGCCTCCATGGCCCTTCGCATCCCGCGCGCGCTCTCGATCGCAGGTTCCGATTCGGGCGGCGGCGCGGGCATTCAGGCCGACGTCAAGGCATTCGCGGCCTGCGGCGTCCACGGGATGACCGCGATCACCTCGATCACCGCGCAGAACACGACCACTGTGGTCGCGGTGCACACAGTGCCGGCCGACGTCATCGTCGCGCAGGTGCGAGCGGTCGCGCAGGACCTCGGCGTCGACGCAGTCAAGATCGGCATGCTCGGTAACGCCTCCACGGTCGAAGCGGTGGCAGGCGCGCTCGAGGAGCTCGACCCCGGCACCCCGGTTGTGCTCGACCCCGTGTTGGTCGCGGAATCGGGCGCGGTCCTGCTCGATCCAACCGCACACCGAACGCTGATAGAGCTGCTGCTGCCTCGGGCCACCGTCGCTACCCCCAACGTTCCGGAGGCCCGCGCACTGACCGGACTGACGCAAGCCGAGCCCGCCGAGCTCGCCCGCGCCGTGCGCGGACTAGGTCCCGACGTGGTCGTGGTCACGGGCGGCCATCTCGACACGACCACGGACGTGTTCTTCGATGGCGACCATCTCTTCGAGCTGCCCGGTGAGCGCCACGCCGATGGCGCCGCTCACGGCTCGGGCTGCACGCACTCGTCGGTGCTCGCGGCCGCGCTGGCGTGGGGATGGGAGCCGCTCGCGGCCGCGCGGCTCGCGCGCGAGCTGGCGGCAGCCGCGGTCTCCCACGGCCTGGTCCGGGTGGGGTCGGGGCCCGGTCCGGTGGACGTCCTCGCTCGTGCTGGGATCGAGCCCGCTCTGGCATAATCCCGGCGTGCGCTTGCTGCGGATGAGGCCCGGGCACGGCGAGGCGTTGATCGCCGAAGGTGACGTGGAGAGCGCGCAGGATCGGGAGTGTCTGGTGGAGGAGTTTCGCCGTCAGCTGGACCAAGGTCTGTGGGCGGCCGTGCCAAGCGGCGAGGGGCGGAACGACACAAGGATGGTAGCCTCGTTCGAGGAGATTCCCCCCGCCAGCGAGCGCGTGATCTTCTTCCCGCGGGCCGCGGGCGGAGGGGTTTAGGCATCGATGACGAGGTCGGCCGCCTAGCGAGGCGCGGATGCTCCTGGCGCTTGCGGCAACCGCCTTGGTCGTGGCCGCGCTTCTGGCGGAGGAGCTCGCGCCGCTCGTAGCCCAGGCGTGGCGGCGCCACAAAGCGCGCGTCCGGGTCGTGCCGGCGCCACCGTATGACCCCGGCCGCGAGCGGCGGGCCGAGCAACGGGCGCGCGAGCTGCTGCGCTCGTGCGTGGGCGAGGAGGACTGGGCGATGTACCGCGAGCTCGGGTTCATCCGCGTGTGGGGCAAGCTCGCCAACGGGCCCGGCGGCACCGGCGGCGCCCCGTACGGCTTCTTGATCTATCCCCACAAACCGGTCGTCTCCTACCTCGCCCAGACCCACCGCCTCCTGAACGAGTATTGCGTCACCTTCCCCGACCTCGAGCGGCCCTACGGCAGTGAGCTGCTGCCGGACTCCGATGATGTGCTCGCCAAGTGGATGGCCCTCACGGGCGACGAGCGGCGGCTGCTCGAGCAGGCCAACATGCACCTCCCCGGCCGTCAGCTCGCCGCGGAGAAGGTGAGGCGCGATCTTTGGCGGCTGCACCAGTGGGAACGTGTGCGGCTCCGCCAGCGCCACGACCGCGCACCCGCGCGGCCCGGCGGCTGACGGCTCGTGACCGCGCGCAACGAGGACACGGCGCCCATCCCAGGCGCGAGCGCCTTCGACGTCAAGCACCGCAGCCGGGCGCTCACAGAGGGCCCCGCGCGGGCCCCTGCGCGCGCGTACCTCAAAGGGATCGGCTATGACGAGGAGGCGCTCGCCAAGCCGATCGTGGCGGTCGCCAACACCTGGATCGAGACGATGCCGTGCAACTTCCACCTGCGCGCGCTCGCGGCCAGAGTCAAGGATGGCATCCGCGCCGCCGGCGCCACGCCGATGGAGCTCAACACGATCGCAATCTCGGATGGCATCACGATGGGCACCCCGGGCATGCGCGCGTCGCTCGCCAGTCGCGAGCTGATTGCAGACTCGATCGAGATGGTCTGCGACGCCCACATGTTCGACGCCGTGATTGCGATCTCGGGTTGTGACAAGACGATTCCGGGGACCGTGATGGCGCTCTGCCGGCTCGACGTGCCAAGCGTGATGCTCTATGGCGGCTCGATTCTCCCTGGTCATTACCGCGGAGAGCAGGTCACGATCCAGGAGGTGTTCGAGGCCGTGGGCGCCCGCGCGGCCGGACGGATCACCGATGCCGACCTCAGGGAGCTCGAGGAGGCGGCCTCTCCGGGCCCCGGGGCCTGTGGCGGACAGTTCACCGCCAACACGATGGCCATGGCGTTCGAGGTGCTGGGGATCTCTCCGCCGGGCCTTTCCATGGTTCCGGCGCAGGACGGCCGCAAGCCCCAGGTCGCCTACGACGCGGGCCGGCTGGTGGTCGACGTGCTGCGGCGCGGACTCAGACCGAGTGAGATCATCACCCGCGACGCGCTCGAGAACGCGATCGCCGCGATCGCGTGCAGCGGCGGGTCGACCAACGGTGTCCTCCATCTCCTCGCGGTCGCGCGGGAACGGGGGGTCGAGCTCGAGATCGACGACTTCGACCGCATCTCGAGCCGCACACCGCTGCTGTGCGACCTGAAACCGGGGGGCCGATACACCGCCCCCGATCTCCACCAAGCTGGCGGGGTCCCGCTGGTCCTGAAGCGGCTCAAGCAGGCGGGTCTGCTGCACGAGCAGGCGATGGCGGTGACCGGCCGCACCGTGGGCGATCACGCCGACGAGGCGACCGAGACGGCGGGCCAGGAGGTCGTGCGGCCGTTGGATGACCCGATCAAACCCACCGGCGGCCTGGCGATCCTGCATGGCAACCTTGCCCCCGAAGGATCGGTGGTCAAGTTGGCGGGGCACGAGCGGGTCAGGCACTCTGGCCCCGCGCGCGTGTTCGAGTCCGAAGAGGACTCGATGCGCGCGGTCGGCGCCGGCCAGATCGCGCCGGGCGACGTGGTCGTGATCCGCAACGAGGGCCCTGCCGGGGGACCTGGGATGCGCGAGATGCTGGCGGTCACCGCCGCACTGGTGGGCGAGGGACTCGGCGAGGAGGTGGCGCTGATCACCGACGGGCGGTTCTCGGGCGCGACCCGCGGCCTGATGGTCGGCCACATCGCCCCGGAGGCTGCCCGGGGTGGGCCGATCGGTCTGATCAGCGATGGCGACCAGATCACGATCGACGCCGAGCAGCGGCGTCTCGACGTAGCGATCTCCGACCGGGAGCTCGAGGCGCGGGCCCACCGGCACGTGCCGCCGTCGCGCGCCGACGCTGGGATCGCGCTTCGCAAATACGCCCGCCTGGTCTCCAGCGCCTCCGAGGGCGCCGTCACCCATTAGCCCCTCGACAGGCGCGGGTGGCGCGCTAATCAGCCTTTAGCACTCCCCGGATTGATCTGCTCGCTACGATTTTCTGGGCGAATCGTCCACGCCAGCGGGAGAAGGACCTTTCCGGCTTCACGTGAATTAGGCATCTGAAAAATGGCGCACATCTCGTATCTCCGTCCCGCGAGTGCCTATGAACGTCGGCTTCTTGCCTACGACCGGCTGGGGTCACGTGGCCGCGCTCGCCGTCCGATCGTGCCGATTGCCATCGGTCTCGCGTTGGTCGCCGCGCTGGTCGCGGCCGGGATCGTGGTCAGCACGTCGAGCGCGAGCGTCACCGCCGACGGGCCCGGTCTCGCGGCCGTGGGCATGCCTATCGGCGGGGGCACACTCGGGCGCGTCACGGTGACGACGGGCCCCCATGGGGCGCAAGTGCCGGTTGTCGTGCGCGCTAACGAGGTGTGGCCGCGCAAGCCCCTGCCCGCGGGCCAGCGCGTGTCGATTGTGGCGATCGTCAAGCGCCCGGGGTGGATCTCGTGGCTGGGCGGCTCGACCGAGCGCGTGACCCTCGGCACGGTCACGCCCTCCGCCCAGCTGCGCTCGCGCTTTTTGACGCTGAGCAATGGCGCGCCCCTGCGCGTGGCCTTCGACAAGCCGGTGCGGACGGTCACCTACGGCACGGTTGGAGCGGTGCGCCGCCGCGTCCTTGCGAGCGCCCAGGACAGCATCACCCTGCCTCGTCCCGGACGCGCTGGCTCGGTGATGGTCGCCGGCGCGCCGCGCACCTGGGAGCGCGCGATAGCCGTGCCAGTGAGCTGGTTCCCGGCGGGCCTCGCTCGCGCGAGCGCGGTGGCGAACCCTAATCCGGGGGCGCGGCTGACCCCCGATGAGCCGATCACGTTGACCTTCTCGCAGCCGGTCACCTCGGTGCTCGGCAAGAACCATCCTGCGATCACAGCGGGCACCGGCAGCTGGAAGGTGCTCTCGAGCCACGTAATCTCCTTCCAGCCGAGCGGCTCCGGCTACGGCCTGGGAGCCACTGTCAAGCTAGGCCTCCCGGCGGGGGTGGCGCTTGTTGGGGCCACTAACGACGCCCGCGGGGCGCGCGCCACCTGGAGGGTGCCGCCCGGCTCCATCGTCCGCCTCCATCAGCTGCTCGCCCAGCTCGGCTACCTCCCGGTCACCTTCCATTACGCCGGCAAGCCGCCGGCTTCGACGCCGCAGGCGCAGCTCGCTGCGGCTGTAAACCCGCCCAAAGGAACGTTCACCTGGCGCTACCCCAACATCCCCGCGGCGCTGCGCTCCGACTGGTCGCCTACGGCGTCGGGCGTGGTTACGAAGGGCGCGATCATGGCGTTTGAGGCGAACCAGGGCCTGATCTCCAGCAGCTACGCCAGCCCGTTCACCGACGGCGTCGCGACTCCGGCGGTCTGGCGGGCGCTGATCAAGGCGGCCACCGCCAACCAACGTTCCACCTTCGGCTACACGTTCGTCACGGTGAGCGAGGGGAGCCCCGAGACCGAGACCACCTGGCACGACGGGAAAGTGGTAGTCCACGGGCTCGTCAACACTGGGATCTCGTCGGCCCCCACCGCACAAGGCACCTTCCCCACGTTCACGCATCTCCGCGTCACCACGATGAGCGGCACAAACCCCGACGGGTCGCACTACTCCGATCCCGGGATCCCATATACCAGCTATTTCAACGGTGGCGACGCCCTGCACGGTTTCATCCGCGCGTCCTACGGCTTTCCGCAGAGCCTCGGCTGCGTGGAGATGCCGTTCTCCCAGGCGGGAAGGGTGTATCCGTACACGCCGATCGGCACGCTGGTCAACGTGGTCTAGCGGGGCGGTCCGGGCGACGCTCGGGCGACATTCGTGCGGGTGCTGATCTTTCACGGCTACCTGCTGCGCGGGACCGGCTCGAACGTCTACAACGCGAACCTGGCCGCGGCGCTGGTCGAGCTCGGCCACGAGGTGCACCTCCTCTCACAGGAGCGCCACTCCGAGGAGCTCGACTTCGTCGGCGCGGTGGGCGACTGGGACGCGGGCACGTTGCGCATCAGGCGGGTGAGAAACGTTGGCTGCACTGTCTACCGGCCACCGATCGGTGGGGTTCTGCCCGTGTACGTGCTCGACCGCTACGAGGGCGTGGAGGCACGCCTCTTCCCGGACTGCAGCGGGGACGAGCTCCAAACCTATCTGGATGTGAACGTCGCGGCGACATCCGAGGTGGTGGGGCGCTCCGCGCCCGAGCTGGCGCTCGCCAACCACCTGATCATGGGACCGGCGATCCTGGCGCGCGCGCTTGCCAGCAGAGAGGTGCCGTACGCGGTCACGATCCACGGCTCGGCGCTCGAGTACACGGTCAAGCCACACCCCCGGTTCCTCCCGTACGCGCGCGAAGGACTTGCTCCGGCCAGGGGGATCCTGGTCGGCTCTCGCCATACGGCGCAAAGCCTTTGGGAGGCGCTCGCGGATCCCTCGCTGCCGGCGCGCACGCGGCTCGGGCCGCCCGGCGTCGATGTGCATCGGTTTCGTCAGCTGGCACCCGAGAGGGCGCAGGCAGGCCTTGCGGCGGCGGCCCAGAGGCTGCGCGTCCGGGTGCTGGCCGGGCTGCCAGTGGACCGCAACGGGGAGCGCGACACACCTTCCGACTTCCAGCGCGACGAGGCAGCCACCGCTCGCGCGCTAGAGGCGCTTGCCGACAAGCCTCCTGATACGCCGCTGGTCGCGTTCGTCGGCAAGCTGATCCTCGCCAAGGGGGTCGACCTGGCGCTGCTGGCGTGGCCCCTGGTGCTGGCGGAGATCCCGCCGGCGACGCTTGCCGTGGCCGGCTTCGGCGCCTGGCGAGAGGGGGCGCAGAGATTGCTCCGTGCCCTGTGCCGCGGCGAATTGGAGACGGCGCGACGGCTGCTTCACGGCGGCCCGGCGGGCGAGGGCGACGCGGCCTTCGCCAGCGCTTTTCTCCGCTGGCTAGAGCGGTCGGACGAGCGGGCGGCGTACCTGGAGGCGGCCGAGGCGCTGCGCGGACGCGTGCTCTTCACGGGCCGGCTCGAGCACGAGGAGCTGGCGTCGCTGCTGCCGCTGTGCGACGCGATCGTCGTACCGAGCACGTTCCCCGAGTCCTTCGGCATGGTGGCCGCGGAGGCCGCCGCCTGCGGCACACTGCCGATCAGCGCCGCTCACTCCGGTCTGGCCGAGGTCTCGCGCGTGCTCGCCCCGAGCCTGCCGGCACCCATGCGGGACCTGGTCTCCTTTGAGCTGCGCGAGGACGCCGTTCGCCAGATCGCAGCGCGTGTGATCCGGTGGCTGCGAACGCCGGCGCAGGCCAGGATCGCGGCCGGGGCGGCGTTGTCGCGGACGGTGGCGAACGGTTACTCGTGGGAGCGGGTGGCCCGCGACATGCTTCGCGCCGCCCGGGGGGAGCTGGGCGCGCTCGAGTCTCCATCCGCGCTCCCGCGGGAGGCCTAGGGTCCCAGGCGGCGAACACCGCCTGCGTGGTCCGCTCTCCGCGCAACTCGCAAAAAGACATGGAGCCGTCGCCCGCCTGGCAGGAACTGATCGATGCCTTCCATGCGCAACTGCGCCGCCAGGCGGTTGCGGCCAACACGCAGCGGGCTTACGGCGCTGACGTCCTGCAGTTCGCGCGCTGGGCGAGCGCGCACGCGCTCGAGCCCGCCTCCGTCGACGTCCGCGCCCTGCGCCGCTTCGCGGCGTCGTTGTCGGAGGAGGGCCGGGCCCCCGCGACCGTAGCGCGCAAGTTGGCGGCCCTGCGGGGGTTGGTAGGAGTCGACGTGGAGCGGGGCGGGCGCGAAGACAATCCGGCCGAGCTGCTCACCACGCCGAAGCGGCCCCAGCACCTTCCCCACGTGCTCAAAGCGGACGACGTGGCAGCCCTTCTCGACCGCATCGGTGCGAGCACCCCGCTCCAGCTCCGCGACCGGGCGCTGTTCGAGCTCGCCTACGCGTGTGGGCTGCGAGCGCACGAGCTGGTCTCGCTCACCGTCTCTTCGCTTGACTTCGACGCGGAGCTCGTGCGCGTCGAGGGCAAGGGCTCCAAGACGCGCTTGGTACCGACCGGCGAGCACGCGCTCGCAGCGCTTGAGCGCTACCTGTCGCGGGGGCGCCCGGCACTCGTCGGCATCGCGGACGGGAGTCCGGCGCAAGCGCCGCTGTTCTTATCGAAATCGGGCCGGGCGCTCCAGACCTCCGACGTCAGGCGGCGGCTGCGTCTCTGGGCGCGGCGCGCGGCCGCCGAGGCCGACGGTGCCTCCGCGCTGACCGGCACCCACCCGCACTCGCTCCGCCATTCCTTCGCCACGCATCTGCTCGAGGGCGGCGCCGACCTGCGCGTCATCCAGGAACTGCTCGGACACGCCACCCTCTCCACGACGCAGGTCTACACTCGGGTCGAATCAGCGCGGCTGAAGTCGGCCTACGCGCGCGCCCATCCGCGTGCCTGAGCCCGAGCGGCCCGTGCGGGGAGAGAGAGAGGTGGTGTGCGCCGGGCGCGCCAGCCGCGGGTCGCTTCCGATGTGACAGTTCCAGGCGAGATGAACACCGACGCGGAGCTCAAGGCGGTCGAGCTGCGCGAACTTTGGCGGCGTTACCACTGCAGCGACGAAGGCCGGGCCAAGGAAGCGCTGGTGCTGGCCTACGCGCCGCTGGTGAAGTACGTGGCCGGGCGGCTTCACTCTGCCCTCCCCGCGCATGTGCAGGAGGCAGATTTGATCTCCTACGGGCTTTCCGGGCTGACCGGCGCGATCGAGCGGTTCGACCCTTCGCGCGAGGTCAAATTCGAGACGTTCGCGATCCCCCGCGTCCGCGGCGCGATCCTCGACGAGCTACGGGCACTCGACTGGGTCCCGCGCACCGTCCGAGCCCGCGCGCGTGAGCTCGAACGGGCCAATGTGAAGCTGGAGGGCCGCCTGTTGCGCGCCCCCACCGACGAAGAGCTGGCGGCGGAGCTGGCGATCACGGTCGAGGAGCTCCACCAAGCACTGCTCGAGATATCCCGCTCCACGATCGTCGCGCTCGACGAACTGTGGAACGCGCCCGAGCGCGGCGGGGACCAGGTCTCGCTGATCGAGACCGTGGCCGACCTCGAGGCGCCCGACCCGCAGGAGATATTCGACGTCCTGGAGCGCCGCCGCCGGATCTCCGAGGCCATCCTCGCCCTGCCAGACCGCGAGCGGCTCGTGATCGCTCTCTACTACTACGAGGAGTTGACACTGCGCGAGATCGGCGAGGTGCTGCGGGTGACCGAATCACGGGTCAGCCAGATGCACGCCAAGGCGGCGTTGCGGTTGCGGTCGAAACTCGCGGCCGAACTTGATTAAAGTGGCCGGACCGCATGCGGTCCGGCCTGGGTCGGCGCATGCGCCGACCCACGGGGGCGCGCATGCGCGCCCCCGATAAAAATTTGAAGGAGAGGAGATAGGCATGCACAAGGCCGCGGATCGAATCCGAAACGTGGCGCTCGTCGGCCACCGCGGCGCCGGTAAGACCTCCCTGCACGAGGCGCTGCTGTACGAGACCGGGGTGATCAACCGGCTGGGCTCGGTGGTCGATGGCAGCACCGTGTCCGATGCGGACGAGGACGAGAAGGGCCGCCAGATGTCGATCTCGGCGGCGCTTGCCTCGTTCGAGTGGCAGGACCGCAAGGTCAACCTGATCGACACTCCAGGGGATCCCAGCTTTGTCGCCGACGCGCTCGGCGCTCTGCGGGTGTGCGAGTCGGCGATCTTCGTGGTCAACGCCGTGATGGGCGCCGAGGTACAGACGATCCGGCTGTGGCAGCGGGCCGCCGAGCTCGACCTCGCCCGGCTGATCTTCGTCAACATGCTCGACCGCGAGCGGGCTGACTTCTTCCGCACGCTCGAGGCACTCAAGGGCGCCTTCGGTTCGCACGTGGTAGCGACCGCGATCCCGGTCGGCTCGGAGCACGAGGTCTCGGGCGTGATCGACCTCGTCGACATGAAGGCTTACCGCTACGAGGGCTCCGCGCGCGACTGCAGCGAGGGTGCGATCCCGCAAGAGCTCGAGGCGCAGGCGCAGGAGTACCGCGAGAAGCTGATGGACGAGGTCGCCGAGAACTCCGACGCGCTGATGGAGCGCTACCTCGAAGGCGAGGAGATCTCCCACGAGGAGATCGTGACCGCGCTCAAGGACGGCACCAACCACGGCGGCATCTACCCGGTCACCTGCGGCGTGGCGACGCGCAATCTGGGGACCAACAGGCTGCTGGACGCGATCGTCGAGGACCTGCCCTCGCCGGTCAAGCACGGCGGACCAAAGGTCGGTGAGATCAAGCTCGAAGCCGTCGACGACAATGACATGTACGCGTACGTCTTCAAGACGAGGGCCGACCCGTTCGCCGGGCGGATCAACCTCTTCCGCGTCTACCAGGGCGTGCTCAAGCAGGACTCGCAAGTGCTCAACACCCGCACCCATGGCAAGGAGCGGGTGGGAACGCTGTTGACTTTCGAGGGCCAGAAGACCGGCCACGCGACCGAGTTCGGCCCCGGCGACATAGGTGCGGTGGCGAAGCTCAAGGAGACGCGCGCGGGCGACTGGCTGTCCTCGCGCGACGAGGCGGTCGAGATGCCCCAGATCAAGCTGCCGCCCCCGGTGATGGCCTTCGCGATCGAGCCCAAGAGCAAGGGCGACGAGGACAAGGTCTTCACCGCGCTACGCCGGCTGCAGGAGGAAGACCCCACGATCGACCTGCATCGCGACCCCCAAACCGGCGAGCAGATCGTCGCCGGCCTCTCCCAGATCCACGTGGAGGTGATCGTCGGGCGGTTGAAGTCGCGCTTCGGGGCGGAGGTCAACCTGAAGCCGCCGCGCGTGCCCTACCAGGAGACGATCCGCAAGCCCGCCAAGGCCCACGGCCGCCACAAGAAGCAGACGGGCGGCCGCGGCCAGTTCGGCGACGCCCACATCGCAATCGAGCCGCTCGCGCCGGGAGAGGGGTTCGAGTTCGTGGACCAGATCAAGGGCGGCGTGATCCCCTCGGGCTTCATCCCCGCGGTCGAGAAGGGCGTGGTGGAAGCGATGCAGGAGGGCGTGCTCGCCGGCTACCCGGTCAAGGACGTGCGGGTGCGCCTCTACGACGGCTCGTACCACACCGTGGACTCCTCAGAGATGGCCTTCAAGGTGGCGGGCTCGCTCGCGATGAAGCAGGCGTTGCAGGAAGCCTCGCCCGTGTTGCTCGAGCCGATCGTGCTCGTCACCGTGACGGTTCCCGAGGACGCCGTCGGGGACGTGATCGGGGACCTCAACTCGAGGCGAGGCCGGCCGCTGGGCATGGAGCCGGCGGGCGCCGGCATGACCGAGGTCAAGGCCGAGGTGCCGATGGCGCAGATGCTCTCCTACGCGCCCGACCTGCGCTCGATCACAGGCGGCCGGGGCGAGTTCACGATGGAATTCCTGCGCTACGAAGAGGTTCCTGGCCATCTCGCGGGCAAGGTCGTGGAGGAGGCCCGGGCGGAACGCGAGGCCGTCAAGGCTTAAAACCACTTAGACTGCTCCCCGCCGCCGCGCAGGGTAGGGTTCGTTCATAGCGTGCAGAGAGGAGTCTCGCTACGCCATGATCACGAGAAACATCCGCGTTTCCACTACCCATACGACCTGCGAAGTGTGCGGCCGCAACCTGCTGCGGGGCGAGCATGCCGACGTGTACGTGGCGGCCGGCGAGCGACACTGGGTGTGCGACCTGTGCGTCCCGCGGGCGCTCGAGGGCGGCTGGGTCCTCGAAGGAACGGTTCCGACCTACCTGCCCGGCGAGGAGGCCGGTGAGCGGAGGCGTACGCTGCTGCCCTGGCTGCACGCGGGGCAGGCTGACCAGCGTGCCAACGGCGGAGGCTTCGAGCTTTACAACGGCGACGGTCTGCCGCCGCCGGCCCATGGGCCGGAGCGCCTCGGCGCGGCCGGTCATGCGGCTGACGTCGCGCACGAGTCCCGGCACGCGCACGCCGTTCCCGCCACCCCCGAGCAGAAGGTCGCCGCCGCGATCCGGGCCTTCAACGACTCCGAACACATCCGCACGATCGCCGGCGTGGGACGCTCGCTCGGGTCCCCCGCGGTTTCGGTCCTCCCCTCGCATGACGAGGCCAGCGTGGTCCGCGTGGTCGCGGCCTGGGAGCTGTGCTGGTACCGCTACGAGGTCGACTTGGCCGAAGCGGTGCCAAGCGTCCGCGTGGCCGCCCAGGGAGGCGAGCTCGATGAGCTCGAGCCCGGCGAGCGCGAGCCCAACGCCGCCGCCGACGAGTACGGCGAGCTCGCGCTGCGCAAGTAAGTGCCTCGCCGTGAAGCTCGTCGTGAACGTCGACGGTGGCGCGCGCGGCAACCCCGGGCCGGCCGCGATCGGGGTGGTCGTCTCCGATCCCGACGGCACGGTGCTCCAGGAGATCGCGGAGGGGATCGGGCTGGCAACCAACAACGTGGCCGAGTACCGGGCGCTGCTGCGCGGCGTGGCCGCGGCCCGCGCGCTGGGGGCCGACGAGCTCGAGATCATCGGTGACTCGGAACTGGTCGCCCGCCAGCTGACGGGCGCCTATCGCGTCAAGCACTCGGCGCTAAAGCCGCTCCACGCGGGCGTTCTGCGCGCGCTCGACGGCTTGGAGTGGCAGATCCGCACGGTCCCGCGCGCCCAGAACGCCCGCGCGGACACGCTCGTCAACGCTGCCCTCGACGAACTATGGCGTTCAGGTTGCGGATAGCGAAACCAGATCGCCATCGTTCGCACCGGCCGCGCATGTTGTCGTGGTGTTAGGCCGGGCGCGGCCGGGAGCGGGCTCCGGGAAGCGGATCGTTACCCTCCGCAGGCGTGAGCGATCAGATGTCCGAGCTCGCCCAGCAGATGGGCGAGCTCGCCACGAGCCTCCGCGACACGGCGCAACGGTTGCGCTCCGGGAGACTCGAGCCGGAGGCGGCGCTAGAAGCGATCGATGAGTGTGCCCAGCTGGCTTCGCGCGTCGCCAGGCTCGGGGCCGCCATGGATGAGCGTGCGCGCGCGGCGGTCGAGCCCTTGCCCGACCTGCCCGGCCAGCTGCCGTTGCCGTCCGCGCAGTAGTGCACCGTCCGGCAATCAGAGCACATGTATCGCGGCCCCGGATGGCCGCCATGCTGCGTCCTCGAAACCTCGCGCAGCGCTGCTGCGCGTCGGTTTCTGCGTCCTTGCCTGACGGCCCCCGGGTCTCGCGCTCCATGCACCCCGATTACCGGACGGCACACTAGTGGCAGCTCCCGAAAAAACGGTCGGGTTCCCGGAGCATCTCCAGGCGGAGGTCGAGACCTACCTGGTCAACCTGCGCTTCTCGGAGGACCCCACCACCGACGGGCTCCAGGAGGCCATGCGCTACTCGCTGCTCGCCCCGGGTAAGCGCATCCGGCCCGTGCTGGCGCTTGCCACCGCCGCCGCCGTCGGCTTGGAGCCTTCCTCCGTACTGCCCCTGGCGGCGGCGATCGAGCTGATCCACACCTATTCGCTGATCCACGACGACCTGCCGGCGATGGACGACGACGACACGCGCCGCGGTCAGCCGACCTGCCACCGCGCGTTCGGCGAAGACGTCGCGATCCTTGCCGGGGACGGCCTCTACGCCGAGGCCTTTGCGCTGCTGCTCTCGCAACAGCAGGGCGAGGCGGCCCGCGTGCTCGCGGCGGCCCGCGAACTCGCCGTCGCGACCGGCGTGAGGGGTATGGTCGGCGGTCAGTACATCGACGTGGCGGGGACGGCGCCGGCCGGTCCCGAGGGGCTACGACGCCTGCACGAGTTGAAGACCGGCAAATTGATCGCGGCCAGCATTGACTGTGTGCTACTGCTCGTGGGTAGCCTTAAAACTGACACAATCGTTAGCTTCAGAGCCTTCGCGGGCGAGCTGGGAGTGCTGTTCCAGATCGTCGACGACGTTCTCGACGTGACGGGATCGACGCAGACGCTCGGTAAGCCGCAGGGCAGCGACGAACGGCTGGGTAGGCGTACCTACGTGAGCGAGTTCGGCCTCGAGGGTGCGCGCAAGCTGGCCGCGGAGTCGCATGAGCGGGCCCGTGCCCACCTCGCTCGTGCAGCGCCTGGCCAGGGCACGGAGCTCGAACAGATCACAGATTTCATCGCCACGCGGAGTCATTGAATGTCAGATCTCTTGAAGCGCATCCACCGTCCAGAGGACGTCCACGGCTTGTCCGAGGAGGAGCTTCAGGCGCTCGCCCAGGAAGTGCGTGAGCACATCATCGAGACGGTGGGGGAGATCGGTGGCCACTTCGGCGCGAACCTCGGGGCCTGCGAGATCGCTGTCGCGCTGCACTCGATGCTCCAGTCGCCCCGCGACAAGATCCTCTGGGACGTCGGCCACCAGGCCTACCCCCACAAGATCCTCACCGGCCGCTCCGAGCAGCTGGACACGATCCGCCAGTACGGCGGGCTGGCGCCGTTCTGCGCGATCTCGGAGTCCGAGCACGACATCATGGGCGCCGGCCACGCCTCGACCGCGATCGGATATGCGGTCGGGCTCAAGGAAGCGATGCGCCGGGGTCATGGCGAGGACGGCAGGGTGGTCGCGGTCGTCGGCGACGGCGCGATGACCGGCGGTGTGGCCTTCGAAGCGGTCCACCACGCGGGCGGTCAGGGCACCCCGGTAGTGGTGATCCTGAACGACAACGGCATGTCGATCGCCCCCAACGTGGGCGCACTCTCGCGCCAGTTCAACCGCATCCGCCTGAACCCCAGGTTGTGGCACGCGCGCGAGGATTTCGAGGGCGGGCTCACGCGGCTGCCGGTCGGCATCGGATCGGCCTTCGAGCGGTTCGGGCCGCACGTGAAGGAGTCGCTGAAGGCCTTCTGGGCGCCAGGACTCTGGTGGGAGGAGCTCGACTTCGCCTACATCGGCGTGATCGACGGGCACGACGTGCGCGCGCTGCGCCGGGCATTGGGCGACGCTTTGGCCGCGCAGCGTCCCGTCGTGATCCACTGCGCCACCGTCAAGGGCAAGGGCTTCGCTCCGGCGGAGGAGGGCGGGCTGGAAGGTATGGAGAAATGGCACGCGGCCAAGCCGAAATCGATCTCCAATGGGCGCCCCGCGAGCAAGTCCGCGGCCAAGTCGACGGCGCCGGCGCCGCCTCAGTACACCCAGGTGTTCGGCGAGGCGCTGGTGCGCGAATGCCGCCGCGACCGGCGCGTGCTCGGCATCACCGCGGCGATGAACTCCGGCACCGGGCTCAACATCCTCCAGCACGAGCTGCCGGACCGCTACTTCGACGTGGGCATCGCCGAGCAGAACGCCGTCCTGCTCGCGGCTGGACTGGCGCTCGGAGGCTGCAAGCCAGTTGCCGCGATCTACTCGACGTTCCTGCAGCGCGCCTACGACCAGATCGTCCACGACGTCTGCCTGCAGAAGCTAAACGTGGTCTTCGCGATGGACCGGGCCGGGCTGGTCGGCGACGACGGACCCACCCACCACGGCGCGTTCGACATCGCCTACCTGCGCTGCCTGCCCAACATCGTCCTGATGGCGCCCCGCGACGAGGCCATGCTGGTGCACATGCTGCGCACCGCGCTCACGTACGACGGCGGCCCGATTGCGCTGCGATACCCACGCGGCGCCGCGGTCGGCGTGCCGTTGCCCGACCGTCCACGGGCGCTCGAGATCGGCGCCGGCGAGATCCTGCGCGAGGGTGGCTCGGGTCCCGCGCGGGTCGCGCTGCTCGGTTATGGGACGGGCGTCGGCAAGGCGCTCGAGGCCGCCGATCTGCTCGCGCAGGACGGTCTGCTCGTGACCGTTGCGGACGCGCGCTTCGCGAAGCCCATCGACGCCGGGCTGGTGGCGCAACTCGCCGCCGAGCATGACCTGCTCGTGACCGTGGAAGAGGGCGTCCTGGCGGGAGGCTTCGGGTCCGCCGTATGGGAGACGCTCTCGGAGATGGGCGCCGGCGCCGCCTCGCAGGCCCGCATTCTCCGAGTGGGCCTCCCCGACCGGTATGTCACGCACGGCGCGCCCAAGCTGCTCCACGAGGAGGTGGGCTACACCGGCGCGCGCATCGCAGAGCGCATCCGCGAGGCTGTCGCCGGCAAGACGGGCGCGCTGGCGTAGACGCCGCAAATGGAGCGGCCCGCACGGGGCGGGCCGCTCACGGGAGGAGAGATGTATGTGCGTGTCTCGGCGGGGCGGTGCGCCACGCCGCCGGAGCGCATTAGCCTCCGTAGGGCCGGGCAAGCCGGGCACCCGCTGATATCGTCGCTCGCAATTGAGCAGCGCACTGTGATCTAGATCACTTCACGATGAAGCGAATCCGCTTGGACCAGCTGCTCTTCGAGCGGGGCTTGTTCCCCTCGCGGACGCGAGCGGCAGCCTCGGTGCTGGCGGGCGAGGTGCTGCTCCTGCCCGAGCGCAGGCGCGCCGCCAAGCCCGGACAGCTCGTCTGTGAGGAGGCCAAGCTCGAGCTGCTGGAACGGGAGCGCTTCGTGTCCCGCGGGGGCCTCAAGCTCGAGCACGCCCTGGGCGCGTTTGGCCTGCGGGTGCAGGGACGCCGCGCCCTGGACGTGGGTGCCTCCACGGGAGGATTCACCGACTGTCTGCTGCGGCACGGCGCCGCCGAGGTCACATGCGTCGACGTGGCCTACGGACAGCTGCACTATGCGCTGCGCACCGACCCGAGGGTGACCGTGATCGAGCGGTGCAACGCCCGCCGGCTCCGTGGCGAAGATCTTCCCTACGCTCCCGACCTCATCGTGATCGATGTCTCGTTCATCTCACTGGCGAATGTCTTGCCCGCCGTGTTCGGCTGCGCCGCCGCCCGGTTCGACTGCCTGGCGCTCGTCAAGCCACAGTTCGAGGTGGGTAGGGAGCGCGTGGGCAAGGGCGGGGTGGTCCGCGACGCGGCGGTGCGCCGGAGCGCGCTGGTCGAGGTGGGGGAGGCGGCGAGGCGTCTCGGCGTGTCCGTCCAGGGTTATGCAAGCTCCGGGCTCCCCGGGCCGAAGGGGAATCGCGAGACTTTTCTCTGGCTGGCGGAGGGAGAGCGGATGGGCGTGGGCGAGTTGGAGCTCGCCGCGAGCGAGGTGGAGCCGTGAAAAGCACCGCGACCGGGGCGCGGGATCGCTCGCCCTCGCTGCTGCACCGTCGGCCCACGACGCCGGTACGGACGGCGACCGTCCTGACCCACCGCCGCCCGGCTGAGACCGGGCCGGCGCTCGAGCTGCTGCTCGAGTTCGCTCGCCGTGCCGGCGCGCTGCTGCTGTTCGACCCCGTGGAGACCACCAAGCACGGTCTCTCCCGGGCCGACGGGCTGGAGCTCGAGGCGACGGTCAGACGCGACGTGGATATCTGCTTCGCGCTGGGTGGCGACGGCACGATCCTGAGCGCGCTGCGCCTTTACGCGCGCACGGGGATACCGGTGTTCGCGGTCAACTTCGGCGAGGTCGGCTTCCTCGCCACGATCGACCGCGACCAGGCGGCGGCGGGTTTCGAGGCGGCCTTCCGGGGCGACTTCGAGGTCCTCTCGCTGCCGGGAATCACGCTCTCCAGCGAAAGGCCACACTGGCTCGCGATCAACGACGTGTCGATCCACCGTCAGCCGGGCAAGCGCGTCGCTTACCTGGCCTACGCGGTCGGCGCCGACGAGGTGGGGCGCGTGCGCTGCGATGGACTGGTGGTCGCCACGCCCGCAGGGTCGACCGGTTACAACCTCGCCAACGCCGGCCCGATTCTGGCCTGGGGCGTGGAGGGCTTCGCGGTCTCCTTCATCGCGCCCCACTCGCTGACCGCGCGCTCGCTTGTGGTCGCTCCGGGCGATTTGCTGACGATCTTTAACCGCTCGGAGGAAGAGCCGGTGGACATCACCGTCGACGGCCGTCCCGCGGGGACGATCGCCGACGGCGAACAGCTCGAGCTGCGCTTTCTCGACGACCAGGCGGCACTGGCGCAGGTCCCGGGAACTACCTTCTACCACCGTCTGCGCGAGAAGTTCGGACGGCTCGCGGCGCCGTAGGGCCGTTCGGAGCCGCGATCCCCTCTCCGTCGGGACCCCCTGGTACACCCTTATCGTGCTCGAAGAGCTGCGCGTCGAGAACCTGCTGTTGCTCGAGCGCACCGAGTTGCGGCTTGCCCGCGGCCTGAACGTCCTCACCGGCGAGACCGGCGCCGGGAAGACCGTGCTCGCGCAAGCGCTCGAGCTGCTGCTCGGCGGCCGGGTGAGGACCGCGATCGTTCGCCCGGGCGCCAAAGAGGCCTATGTCGAGGCCGTCTTCTCGCTGCCCGCGCGCGAGCGGCGCGCATTGCGAGCCACCGAAGCCGTGGCGGAGATCCTCGACAGGCTGCCGGCGGAGACCGAGGAGCTGGTGCTGGCCCGGCGCGTGTGGCCCGATGGCCGCACGCGCGCGTATCTCTGCGGGCGCTGCGCGACCGTCGCCGAGCTGCGCGAGGTGGGCAACCAGCTGCTGGGCTTCTATGGGCAGCACGAGCACCGCAAGCTCACCATCTCGCGCGCGCAGCTGGAGCTGCTCGACGCGCATTGCGGACCCGGCCAGGCCGCCCTGCGCGACCGTCTCGCCGCCGCCCATGCGCAGACGCGGGCGCTCGAGCGACGGCTGTGTCAGCTGCAGGAGCTCGCAGGTGCACGTGAACGCGAGCTCGACCTGCTCACCTTCGAGCTCGATGAGATCGAGGCGGCCGCGCCGAGCGAAGAGGAAGAGGGTGAGCTTTTAGCGCAGCGCAACCGCCTGCGCTCCTGCGAGCGCCTCCAGGCGGCGGCCGCCGCGGGTGCGCAGGCGATCTCCCCCGACGCCGGCGCCGGGGCACTCGAGATGCTCTCTGCGCCGCTCCGCGAGCTACAGGCCGCGGCCGAGGTCGATCGCTCGCTGGAGCCGCTGTGCGAGCGGCTGCTGGGACTCGTATACGAGGCACAGGATCTCGGCGGGGAATTGCGCGCCTACGCGCTCGCGCAGGAGGGAGACCCGGACGGGCTCGAGGAGATCGAGGAGCGGCTCGAGCGGTTCGCCCGCCTCAAGCGCAAGCACGGCGGCTCGATCGAAGGCGTGCTCGCCCACGCGCAACGGTGTCGCCGGCGGCTCGGGGAGCTCGACCGCGCCGACGTCTCGCTCCGGGAGACCGAGGTGCAGCACGAGGAGACTCGCGGCGAACTCGTGCGCCTGGCCGCCGAGCTGTCGGCAGGGCGGCGGGCGGCCGCCCCCGAGCTCGCCGCGGCGGTCGCGAGCCGGTTGGAGCAGCTGGCGCTCAAAGAAGCGCGGTTCGCGGTTGAGGTCTCGCCCAGGGCCGAGGGGATTGGAGAGCGCGGCGCCGACACCGTCGATTTCTGTCTTTCGGCCAACCCGGGCGTGGGCGCCGGCCCCCTGCGCGAGATCGCTTCCGGCGGCGAGCTCTCACGGGTCATGCTCGCGCTGATGACAGCCGCCGATCACTCCGAGGGTGCGTCACCGCGGCAGCTGCTGGTATTCGACGAGATCGACTCCGGGATCGGCGGCCATACCGCGCGCGCGGTGGGCCAGCATCTGCGAGCGCTGGCTCGCCGCCGGCAGGTCCTGTGCATCACCCACCTGCCGCAGATCGCCGCGGTGGCCGACCGCCACTTCCGCATCGATAAACGGACCGTGGACGAGACCACGGTTGCCGCGGTCGCGCAGCTGAGCGGCGACGCGGTTGTGGCGGAGCTCGTGAGGATGCTCGGCGCCAGCGAGAAGGACAGCTCCGCGAGCGAGCACGCACGCGCGCTCTTGCGGGCGGCGTAGAGGCACGCGCGCGGGAAGCTGGGCGCACGCGCGCGGGGCCCGCTAACGGCCCGCAGACCGCGCAGCGTCCGGCGAGCGCGGTACGGTGCGATCGCCCGTCTAGACTGAGGAAAAGGAATGGCCCAAGGCGACACGCGCTTCATCTTCATCACCGGCGGGGTCGTCTCCTCACTGGGCAAGGGAATTGCCGCCGCCTCCATCGGGCGCCTGCTGGTCGCGCGAGGTTTCGGCGTCCAGCTGCAGAAGTTCGATCCCTACATCAACGTCGACCCCGGCACGATGTCGCCCTACCAGCACGGCGAGGTATTCGTAACCGAGGACGGGGCCGAGACCGACCTCGACCTCGGCCACTACGAGCGCTTCACCGACGCCAACACGAGTCGCGCCTCAAACGTCACCGCGGGCGGGGTCTACAACACGGTCATCCGCCGGGAGCGGCGGGGCGACTACCTCGGCGCGACAGTCCAGGTGGTCCCGCACATCACCGACGAGATCAAGCAGCGGATAAAGCTGATGGCAGACGCGACGGACGCGGACTTCGTCATAACCGAGATCGGCGGGACCGTCGGTGACATTGAGTCGCTTCCCTTCCTCGAAGCGATCAGGCAATTCCCCGTGGACGTGGGACGGCGGCGGTGCATGTTCATCCACCTCACCCTGGTGCCATACATCCGGCATGCGGGCGAGCTCAAGACCAAGCCCACCCAGCACTCGGTCAACGAGCTGCGGCGGATCGGAATCGCCCCGGACATGGTCGTGTGCCGCTCGGAGGCGCCCCTCTCCGCCGACATCCGCCGCAAGATCGCCTTGTTCGCGAGCCTGCCCGCGGAGGCGGTCGTGTCTGCCCGCGACGTCAAAGACATCCACGAGGTCCCGCTCATGTTCCACGCCGAGGGCGTCGACGACTACGTCATCGACGAGCACTTCGGACTGGAGGCGCCCGAACCCGACCTGAGCGGCTGGGACGAGATCACACGCCGCGCCACCCAGGCTCAGGGCACCGTCCCGATCGCGCTGGTCGGCAAGTACGTGAAGCTCGAGGACGCCTACCTATCGGTCGCGGAGGCCTTGCGGCACGCAGCGATCTATCACGGTTGCAAGGTCGAGATCGAGTGGGTCGACTCCGAGGAGGTCGGGGAGGACGCGGTCCAGGGGCGGCTTGCGCGGGTCGCGGGAGTCCTCATCCCCGGCGGGTTCGGCGGTCGCGGAATCGAAGGCAAGATCCGCGCCGCGCAACTGGCGCGCGAACGGCGGGTCCCGTACCTGGGAATCTGCCTCGGGATGCAGATCGCCGTATCCGAGTTCGCCCGCCACGTGGCCGGGATGGAGGGCGCCAACTCGACCGAGTTCGATCCCGAGACGCCATATCCGGTGATCGACCTCCTGCCCGAGCAGAAAGAGATCGCTGACATGGGCGGGACGATGCGTCTTGGCGCCGACCCGGTCAAGCTGCACGAGGGGACGCGGCTGAAAGAGCTCTACGGCGAACCGGTGATCTACGAACGCCACCGCCACCGCTACGAGGTCAACAACCATCTGCGTCGGCGGCTCGAGTCGGCCGGTCTGATCTGCTCGGGCACCTCGCCCGACGAGCGGCTGATCGAGGCGATTGAGCTGCACCGCGACAGGCATCCCTTCTTCGTCGCCTCCCAGTTCCACCCCGAGTTCAAGTCGCGGCCAGAGCGCCCCGCCCCGCTCTTCCGCGACTTCGTTGGCGCCGCGTTGGCTCACCTGGACGCCGTGCAGCAGGCGCCGGATGCCGCCGCCGCGCAGCCGCCACCCCCGCGGTGAGGCGCTGCACCGAAAGGGAGCGCGACCAGCTCCACGAGACCTTCACGAGCCTCTGCAGAATCGAGTCTCCTTCGGGTCGCGAGCGGGCCTGCGCCGACTGGGTCACCGCCGAGCTGCGGCGGCTCGGGCTCGAGGTGGCCGAAGACGGCGCCGGACCGCGCGCCGGGTCCGACGCGGGCAACCTGCTGACCCGCGTCGCGGGCCGCGGCGAGGACTCGATTCTGCTCAGCGCCCACCTCGACACGGTGCCGCTCACGGCTCCCGTCGAGCCGGTGCTGGTGGACGGCGCCTTCGAGAACGCGAACGACGGGATCCTCGGCGCCGACAACAAGTCCGCTGTGGCGATCATGATCGAGCTCGCGCGGCGGCTGAGCGCCGGTCCAGAGCCGCCCGAGATCGGCCTCGAGGTGCTCTTCACCGTCTGCGAGGAGGTGGGGCTGGCCGGCTCCAGGGAGTTCGATGCCTCGCTCCTTCGGAGCCGCTTCGGCTATGTCTTTGACCACGCCACGCCCGTCGGCGAGATCGTGCTGGCCTCCCCGACCCAGTACCGGATCGTCGCGGAGCTCCGCGGCCGCGCGGCCCACGCCGGGCTGCGGCCGGAGGATGGCCGCAGCGCGATCCAGGCCGCCGCCCGCGGCATCGCCGCGATGCGGCTGGGGCGTCTGGACCCGGCGACGACCGCCAACGTCGGGACGATCGCCGGCGGCACGGGAATGAACGTGGTTCCAGAGCGCTGCGAGCTCGTGGCCGAGGCGCGGAGCCTCGACCACGTGACGGCGGACGCGTTGGCGACCGAGATGGTCGACCACCTCGGCGACGCCGCCAATGCCACCGAGTGCGACCTCGACGTGACCGTCGAGAAGGTGTTCAAGGGCTATCGCACGCGCGCGACGGCGCCCCAGGTGGTCCTGGCCGAGCGCGCGCTGCGCTGCACCGGCTACGAGCCGCGCCACATTCAGACCGGCGGCGCCTCGGACGCCAACTCGCTCGAGGCGCAAGGCTTCCCGTGCACCAACCTCGCGGACGGGACGGAGCGCAACCACCAGCCCGACGAGCGGATCAGCATCGATGCACTCGACGGCATGTTCGAGGTCGCCATCGCGCTGTTCGAGGAAGCCGCTCGTGGGGTTTGACGCGCTGGGAAGCGAGGTCCGGTTCCAGGGGCGAATGATCAGGACGGGGATCGAGCGCTACCGTCACGACGACGGCACCGAGGTGTCGCGGGAGAAGGTGTGGCACCCGGGAGCCGTCGGAGTTGTGGCGCTCGAGCAGGACTCGGTGTGGCTCACGCGCCAGCCGCGCGAGGTGGTTGGCGCGACGGCGTCGCTCGAGGTTCCTGCCGGGAAGCTGGACGTGGAGGGCGAGTCACCGCTCGACACGGCCAAGCGCGAGCTTGCGGAGGAGATCGGGCAGCACGCCGAGCGCTGGAAGGAGATCTTTGTCTTCTACACCAGCCCCGGATTCAGCGACGAGCGGATATGGCTTTACGAGGCCACCGGACTCTCCGTAGATCCAGACTTCGAGCCCGACCGCAGCGAGCGCATCGAGATCGTGCGCTGGCCGCTTGACCGGCTCGACGAGGCGATCGCCGAGTGCGAGGACTCAAAGACGCTGATCGGGTTGCTGTGGTTGGCCGCTCGCCGGCGCGGCTGACTACTTGGCTCGCCGGGGCGAGTGAGCGCGGCCGCTCGCCGGCGCGGTTGGCGCCACTAGCCGAAGGTTCGTCCGTCGATCTGGTCGAAGTCGCCGATGCCGTTGCGCACGCCGCCGCCCCCTGAGAACTGCCACATGACCGCGAATTTGCTGGACCGCGTGACCCCGCCGAAGAACTGGGCGCAGCCCGCGATCCCGCGCAAGCACCACCCCGAGGGGGCGTTGGAGAGGTTTGAGGTCTCGGGCTCGAAGGTCCACTGGGGGGTGTGGGGGACGCTGCTCGCGCTACGGGTCCCGAAGATTGTGCGCCAGGTGCCCCGAGCCGAGTAGACCCCCGGCGTGAGGTTGTGTGTGGCGCGTATGTAGCCCCAGAAACCGTTGAAGACGGCTCGATCCACCGATGCCGGGATGTGGTGGTGGCGCACCTTGCCGCTACAGGGGGATGTATAGACGGTGTTCCAGCCGTTGTCCGAAGCCGGTCCGTTTCCCGGAAACTCGATGTCCATGAACATGATGGGGTAGATGGGCCGCTGGTCGGCGGGCAACCCCCGCATGTTGGACAGCGCGCGAGCCGCCTGCCTGGTGCCCCAGTTGTTGGCCTCTTCCACAGTGCCGTTGTAGCGGGGGTCGACGCCGGGTCCCCCCATGAACCAGTACCCGGCCGTGCCTACGCCCTTGTCGTACTTCTGGAAGTTGAGATTGGCCTGGGCGGAGTTGATCTTCGACCAGGTGGGAGGCGACACCCGGCACCGGAGAAAGTACGACCACTTGCCGAGCATCCCGATATAGCCGCCGTACGCGCCGCCGATCACTGGTGTCTTGTAGGGAGGCGGGCCGCTGACGTTGACGTATTGACTGTCGGTGCCATACCAGAAGCCGGGCGGCGTGTCGCTCGTTCTGGCGGCCCGTGCGCCGCGCGCGACATCCCTGCCCAGGCTTGTGCGCGGTCCAGTCAGCGCGAGCAGACACGCTGCCGCCAAGACTACGATCAAAACAGATGCCCTGCGCCCCACATGAAAAAGATACGCGGATCGCCGGGCCGCTTGAAGATTCTGCTTCGAACCAGATGCGAGCGATGGTCTTCGATCGGGTCGGCAGCCCTCTGCGCGCGGCCACCATCCCCGTGCCGCGACCGGGAGCAGGCCAGATCCTGGTTCGCGTCCAGTCCTGCGGAGTCTGCCGAACCGACCTGCACCTCCTCGACGGAGAGGTCGATGTCCCGGCCCCCCCGCGCGTGCTCGGCCACCAGATCGTCGGGACCGTGGCGGACCGCGGGGAAGGCGTGCGCGACCCGGTTGTCGGCGAGGGGCGCCGCGTCGGGGTCCCATGGCTGGGGCGGACGGACGGCTCCTGCCGCTTCTGTCTCTCCGGGCGCGAAAACCTCTGCCCCCAGGCGAGGTTCACGGGTCGCGACATCGACGGGGGGTACGCCGAGTACGCGGTCGCGGACGAGCGCTTCTGCTTCCCGCTTCCAGAGGGCTACCCCGACCTGCAGGTGGCCCCCCTGCTGTGCGCCGGCCTGATCGGCTACCGCTGCCTGCGCATGTGCGGCGACGCCGAGCGGCTCGGGCTCTACGGCTTCGGCGCCTCAGCGCACATCATCGCGCAGGTAGCCCGCTGGCAGGGACGGCGCGTGTTCGCCTTTACGCGAGACGGCGACACCGCGGGGCAGGAGTTCGCGCGCGAGCTTTCAGTCGTCTGGGCCGGCGACTCATCGCAGCTGCCGCCCGAGCCGCTCGACGCGGCGATCATCTTTGCGCCGGTGGGCGGGCTCGTGCCGGCCGCCTTGCGCGCGCTCGATCGGGGCGGCGTGGTCGTCTGCGGCGGCATTCACATGAGCCCGATCCCGAGCTTCGATTACGAGCTGCTGTGGGAGGAGCGGAGGGTCTGCTCGGTGGCGAACCTGACCCGCAGCGACGGGCACGAGTTCCTCGAGCTCGCGCCCAAGGTTCCTGTCAAGACCCACATCACCGGCTACGCGCTCGAGGACGCCAACCAGGCGCTCGACGACCTGCGCGCAGGGCGGTTCCGGGGCGCCGCGGTTCTGACCATCTAGCGGCGCCCTCTCGGATGTTTACCGCGCTATTCGCGGGAAACATCCAAGCGTCCTCCCGCGCTAGCGATTCACTAGTGTCCTGAGTCGTTAGTTCGCAGGCGTTGGGTGCTGGGGGTCGAATCCATCGTCGTTATCTACGACGATGGAGGGGTGATGGCTGAGCGTGCCGAGGTTGTTTTGAGTGGTGAGGATCGGGCGGTGCTTGAGCGGTGGGCGAG
>JAFAPR010000294.1 GCA_019247075.1 Solirubrobacterales bacterium | reverse complement strand
GTGGATTGAATCTCTCGAGCGCCTAGCCCAGTCGCGTGCGGCTTCCATCTCGCTCGCGGGCGCCGCTGGGTCGACGCTTGCGAGGTGCTGGATGAGCAAGAGTTCGTCCCGCTGGACGAACGCGATCGCCTCCGCCGGCGGGCGGTTGTACGCGCCACCCCAAGGGGCAAACGCGATCGCCCGGCTCTCGCCGCCGGGCCGCCCTTCGACGAACCCGTCGAGAAGTTCCGCAATTGCTTCGGAAGGTAGGGGACGGGCAAAGAACTCAGACGTACTGGCCCGAAAGCCCACCCGGCGCCGCTCCCCTAAGGGCGTCTGCTCGATTAGGTCGTACGACACGCTCGGCTCCGCCTGGAAATGGCATGTATCCAAGTAGGAGAGCTGCCGACGGTCGATCGAGCGGGACTCGCTCCCGACGTGGGCAACAAGTTCGCCGAGCAGCGACCCCGCGTCGGCCTCGCCTACGAGCACTGCCCCAAAGACCTCGACAGTGGGCTCGCTCGCCGGGTCACCGATGGCGCTCAGCTCGAGGTCCGCAGACAGCTCATCGGGGCCGACCGGCGACCAGCTCTGCCACGCTGAGATGACCGCAGCCGCGTCAGCGAAGGGCCACACGAGGTGAAAACTGGTTGTCGGTTCCGGCGCCTGCAATGGCTCGAACGTGAACGCGGTGACCACGCCGAAGCTCCCCGCGCCAGCCCCTCGCAGCGCCCAGAACAGATCAGAGTGGTGTTCGGCGTCGCAAGCGACGGTCCGTCCGTCGGCGAGGACCGCTTCGACGGCGAGCAGTCGGTCGCAAGTTAGTCCGTGCGCACGCCCAAGGATCCCGAGGCCGCCGCCAAGGGTCAGCCCACTGATGCCAACCGAGGGGCAGGTGCCCATGGGGATCGCCAGTCCGCGCTCGTAGAGCAACTTGCAGAGCGCGCCGGTACGCATGCCCGCCCCGACCTTCACCGTCCCGCCGCTCACCTCCACGGCGTCGAGCGGCGTGAGGTCGAGAAGCACGCCGAGAGTCGAGGAGCGCCCAGCAAAATCATGCCCTCCGCTGCGCGCGGCGATCTCCAGACCGAACCGGCCGGCGAACGCGAGCGCCTCGACCACATCGTCGGGCGCCGCGCACCGCACAACCGCCCGCGGCTTGATCTCATCGAAGCGGGCGATAAACGGCCGGCGCGCCCACTCAAACGCCTCCGAGCCCGGAAGCAGCAGTTCGCCGTCGACCGAGCGCGCTAGCGCTGCCCAATCCTGACTTGTGGGCTCTTGCCGCACCGGCGTAGGACTACCGGTCACCTTCGCTCAGCGTCTGCAGAGACCCCACACGCAGATTCTCCCAAGCGGTCGGCGCTCGGGCCCGTCCCCGCGCAATGCGTGAAAGCTTGCGCTGCCAAAAGGATCCTCGTCGCCAGAGCAAAGGAGGATGTTGAATCGGAGGTTGTGATGGTCCGCTCCCCGGTAGGGGGTTGACAGTTTCCTAGGTGAGGGTTGCCGGACGCGAGCCGAGCCGAGGCGCGGAGCGTCGAGGCGAGGATCGTGTCCGGGGCGCCTCTCAGGATGGCCGCTCAACCGATCAGGAGACGACGTTGAGCGAGAAGAAGAAGTACCGCACGTGGACGGTGGCGCAGAAGCTGGAGATCGTGCTCGCTGGGCTGCGCGGCGACCGGTCGGTCGCCGAGGTCTGCCGGGAGCATCAGATCTCCGAGAACCTCTATTACGCGTGGCGCGAGAAGCTGCTGGAGGGCGGCGGGGAGCGGCTGTCGGGCAAGGAGGAGCGCGCCGAGCTGGCCGAGTTGCGCAAGCGGGTGCGTGACCTGGAGCGGGCGCTGGGTCGCAAGACCTACGAGCTCGAGATCCTGGGAAACGGCTTTCGGGTGTGGGAGTGAGCCAGCGCGTCGCCTACGCCCGCGAGCTCGTGGCCGCCGGTCACCGACCGGCGGTCGTGGCGCGCATCCTCAGAGTCTCCCGCCAGACGCTCTACCGCATCCCGCGACCGCGGCGGTCGCGTGACGCGGCCCGCCGGGCGCCGGCCTGCGATGTCGAGCGGGTGATCGTCGAGGTCGCCGAGGCCAACCCGACCGACGGCTACCGGATGGTGACCGCGTGGGTTTCCCGCAAGCTCGGCTTGGCGATCAACCGCAAGCGGGTGCTGCGAGTGATGCGCGAGCGCAAGCTGATTCAGCGCCGTACCCCGCCCGAGCGCCGGCGGAGGCCTGGGTTCTTCCGGGTCGAGCGCCCCGGCCAGCTGTGGCACCTGGACATGACCGCGGTGTGGGTCGCCGAGCACGGCTGGTGTATCTGAACGCGATCATCGACTGCTGCACCCGCGAGATCGTCGGCTGGCAGCTGTCGCTGCGCTGCCGCGCGATCGAAGCGATCGAGGTGATCGAGCGCGCCGTCTCAGAGCAACGCATCAAGCCCGGGACGCTCACGCTCGGCACCGACAACGGCTCGGCGTTCGTCGCCAAGACCACGCGCCTGGTGCTCTCCGGGCTCGGGGTCGCCCACCGCCGCGGCGGCTACCGCGACCCCGAGAGCCAGGCGTTCATCGAGTCCTGGTTCCGCTACCTCAAGGAGCGCTGCGTCTGGCGCCACGAGTTCGAGACCCTCGACCAGGCAAGGGAGGTGATCGCCGCCTACATCAACCACTACCACCACCGGCCGCACAGCCGGCTCGACTACCGGACGCCCCGCGAGGTGCGCGCCACGTGGGACGATGCACAAGAAGCCCTACAAAAACAAGCGGCCTGAACCGTCAACACCAGCGGGGAGCGCTCCACGCACCCTCCAAGCGGCCGGGATCGAGCTCGACCCGCTGACCGGCACCGTCACCCGGGACGGACAAACCATCGAGCTCACCGCAAAAGAGCGTGCGGTGCTCGAAGCCCTGCTCAAAGCCAGCCCGGGCGCACTCAGCGCTGAGAGGCTCCTCGAACAGGCCTGGGACGAGAACGTCGACCCATTCACCAACACCGTCAAGGTCACGATCGCCCGTCTCAGACGCAAACTCGGCCAGCCCGACGTCATCCACACCGCCGCCGGAGTCGGCTACCGCGTCACACAAGCGCTGTGACCCGACAACTACTCGACGTTGCTGAAAGCATCTTTCGCACCCGACTGCTGCTCGCCGCCGGACCTCAAAGCTCAGCGACCAGCGCGCGCCTTGCGCGCGGAAAGTGCACCTCCCGCGGGCGCTCGCCTCCTGTCGTTCAGCTGAGAGCCCGCCCGCTCTGCGCGCGTGCGCGGCGCTTGCCCTCGTGCATAGCTTGGACGCGTGCGACCGGGATCGCGCGACCCTCTTCGATCAGATCGGCGGGCAGCGACTGGGGCTCGGGGAGGTGCTCGGTCCAGGGGTTGCGGCCCCGGAGTAGGGCCGGCACCGTGTGGATAGTGAAGTCGGTCGGAGTTATTCGATCGAGCTCATCCCACGAGACCGGGAACGACACCGGCGTGTCCGGTCGGATGCGCGGGCTGTAGGCGGCGACTACCGTCGCGCCGCCCGCGCGTGTTGCGTCGAGGAACACCTTGCCGCCCCGCTCCGCGAGGACGTAGGCAGTCGTCGCCAGCTCGGGGTCGATGCGCTCGGCGCGCGCGGCGAGCGCCCGTGTCGCCGCGGCGATCTCCTCGCCCCTCGCGGGCTGAGCTACCGGGACGAACGCGTGCAAGCCCTTAGCCCCGCTGGTCTTGACGGCGCCCGCCAGGCCGGCGTCAGCGAGCGCCCGGCGCACGAGCTCGGCGACGCGCGCGACCATGTCGAAGCCGGTCCCCGCCGGCGGGTCGAGATCGAACACCAGGTGCGTCTGGACAAAGCCGTGTGAATCGACGCGCGCTAGCGTCGGGTGGTATTCGATAGCGCGCTGGTTCGCGAACCACAGCAGCGTCCGCCGGTCGTTGCAGAGCGCGTAAGCAACGTCGCGCCTCGAGCTCTCCGCCCATATCGTCACGGTCTTGACCCACGGCGGCGCGTACTTCGGGACGTTTTTCTGCATGAACGGTCTCTGGCCGCGCAGCGCCCGCACCACCGACAGCGGCCGATCGCGCAGCTCGCCCAGCAGCTGCTCGCTGACGGCCTCGAAGTAATCGACAAGATCCCGCTTCGTCGCACG
>JAFAPR010000144.1 GCA_019247075.1 Solirubrobacterales bacterium | reverse complement strand
GGTATACGTTCAGCGAGGGCTTACGTGGCGTGTGGGAGGAGTGGGCCACCGCCGAGGTGCAGGCCATGACCGGTCCGCTGTCGGTCCCTGGCATGCAAGTCGCGAGCTCTCCGCCCCTGGGGCAGCCGGCGCGGGCCTCCGGAACGGGGAGATGACTTCCCGATGGCCGGTGCATCGATGACACTCGTCCCCGGCCAGTTCGAGCTCGAGGCGGAGCTCCAACGCCTCACGCCGGCGGAGCGGGGGCCGGCCGCTCGCTTTTTGGCAGAACATCCTCCGCGCGCAGGGGCACCCCTCGCGGTGGTCATTCCCGCCTACAACGAAGAGCCCACCGTGGCAGGCGTGGTAGCGGAGATACCGGCGCAGGCGGCGGGCCTGCAGACCGAGGTGATCGTGGTCGTGGACGGGGCGCGAGACGAGACGGCGGAGAGAGCGCGGCTTGCCGGGGCCTTTGTGTGTGACGTTCCGGTCAACCGGGGCCAGGGAGCGGCACTTCGACTGGGCTACTGGCTCGCCCGCGCCCGCGGCGCGCGGGTGATCGCGACGATCGACGCCGACGGCCAGTACGACCCGCGCGAATTGGAGCGGGTGGTCGAGCCGATCCTGGCGGCCGAGGCCGACTTCGTGTCAGGCTCGCGCCGCCTGGGCAACGAGCTCACGACCGATCGCATGCGCCACCTCGGGGTGATCGTGTTCGGGGCGCTGTTCAGCCTCATGGTGGGCTCGCGAGTCACCGACCCGGCCTGCGGGCTGCGCGCGATGCGGGCGGAGCTGACCGCGGCTGTGACGCTCCAGCAGCCTCAGTACCAGGCGTCGGAGCTTATGATCTCAGCGGCACTGAACGGCTTCAGGCTGGCGGAGGTGCCGACCACCATGCGTGACCGCTCGGCCCACGCCACCGGCACCAAGAAGGAGGGCAACCTGCGCTACGGCGTACGGTTTGCCCGCGCCGCGTTCAGGACCTGGATGCGTGACCGCAGGGCTGGGCGCAGGCGGCTGCGCCCCGAGAAGATCCACAGTTCGTAGATCGCGAAGCGGACCACGAACAGGATCGCGAACACAGCCAGATACGAGGCGGTCACGGCGATCACACGCAGCCCGTAGTGGGCCGGCAGGGCGGTCGCCTGGTGCTTGGTCCACGCCGTCGCCTCGGCGGTGGCGAGCAGCGTCAGCGCGGAGACGATCACGTAGGCCACAACCTCCCGGCCGAAATCGACCCGGCCCTTGAGCTGCCACGCCCAGCGGCGGTTCAGGGTCCAGTTGGGGATCGCTCCGGCGACGAAAGCGATCACTGAGCACGCGGTCGTGCCAAGGCCGAAGTAGAAGAGCAGCGCGAATGTGACCGCGCTCGTGGCGGCGGCCACGATCGAGCCGATCGTGTACCGAGTGATGCGTACGCCCAAAGCAGAGCGACGCATCCGCTTGAACCGTTCAGCGAACACGGGACCACCAATCGTAGCGGGTCACGGGGCTCTCACGTCAGCTGCAACTCGACAGGCGCTTGCACGAAGGCAATATCGCCGGGCCAATCGGTAGGTTCTCTGGCCGCATGCGGATCCGCACGGTGGCCGACGAGCTCTCGCTCGAGGACGATCTCGTCATCGCGGGCGACAATGCGCCGGTTCTGGAGAAGCTGCCCGAGGGTGCGTTCGACCTCGTCTACATGGACCCACCGTTCAACACGGGCCAACCGCGCCGGCGGGACACCGTGGCTGTGCGCGCCGACTCGGGCTCGGCGCGAATCGGCTTTGGCGGCCGCAGCTACAGCTCGCGGCTGCTCCAGACGCTGCGCTACGAAGACCGCTTCGGTGACTACCTGGATTTCCTGGCCCCGCGCCTGCGGCGGATCCGCAAGCTGATCGCCGCCCACGGGACGCTGTACTTCCACATCGACTACCGCGAGGCCCACTACTGCAAGCTCCTTCTGGACGAGGTCTTCGGGCGCGATGCGTTCCTGAACGAGATCATCTGGAGCTACGACTACGGTGGCAAGCCGCGCCGCCGCTGGCCGGCCAAACACGACACGATCCTCGTCTACGTGCGCACGCCGGGCGGCCATTTTTTCGATGCCGAGGCCGTCGAGCGCGAGCCGTACATGGCGCCGGGACTCGTCGGCCCGGAGAAGGCACGTCGCGGCAAGCGGCCGACCGACGTGTGGTTTCACACGATCGTGCCAACCAACGGGCGCGAGAAGACCGGTTATCCCACGCAGAAGCCGGAGGGGGTGGTGAGGAGATGCGTGGCGGCGTCTTCATTTCCAGGCGGCTGGTGCCTCGATCCCTTCGCGGGTTCGGGCACGCTTGGAGCCGTCTGTCGGCAACTGGGCCGGCGGTTCGTGCTCATCGACTCGAGCCCCACGGCGGTGGAGGTGATGCGAGAGCGGCTGACGCCTGAAAGGGAGTGCGGCGCACTCGCGAGCAGCTGTCTGCAGCTAAGCAGCTAGCCGGCGTCGTCGTCATCGCGTATGAGGGGCACGAAGCGCACGCCCTCGAGCGTGGCTTGAGTCAGACCCCCGTCGGTGCGGCGGATCAGGGTGAGGTACTGGCTCGCACGCCCCACCGGGGCCACCAGCCGCGCCCCGGACGCGAGCTGGGCGACCAGCGGCGGCGGCGGCGCCGGACCAGTCGCGGCGGCGACGTTGATCGCCTGGAAGGGAGCGCTTTCGGGCAAGCCCTGCCAGCCGTCGCCGATCGCGAAGTGGACGTTGTCGATCCCGAGTTCCGTGATCGTGCGCTCCGCGACACGCGCAAGCTCCCGGTGGCGCTCGATCGTGTAGACCTCGCCCCCGAGCAGCGCCAGCAGCGCGGCGTGGTACCCGGACCCGGTCCCGACGTCGAGCACGCGGTCGGTCGGGGCCAGCTCGAGCAGCTCCAGCATGCGCGCGACGACCAGCGGCTGTGAGATCGTCTGCTCACAAGCGATCGGAAGGGCGACATTGGCGTAGGCCCGGTCGCGCAACGACGGCTCCACGAACCGCTCCCTGGGGATCGAGGCGATTGCAGCAAGCACCCGTACATCGTCGATCGCCGGCGCCAGCCTCATGGCCAGCTTGGTGGCTTCGCTAAGGCAAGAAGCGTCTTCCATTGCGCTCACGGAGGTACATGCTCGAGCAGCGCTTTGATCCGCGCCAGAAAGAGTGCTGCCGCCTGCCCATAGAGGATCCGGTGGTCGCAGGCGAGCGTGACCGTCATCAGCCGGCCCGGCACCACGGCCCGATCGCGCACCACCGGAGCCTCCCGGATCCCGCCGGCGGCCACCGCGGCGGCCTGGCCGTTCCACACCAGTGGCACTTCCCATGCCACGTCAGCGAGCTCGTGGTGCGTGAGCGTGAAGGTCGCGCCCGAGCGCTCGGGCTGGGTGAGGGCCCCGGCGCGGTGGCGCAGGGCCGCGATCGTTTCGGTGAGCTCGGCCAGCGGCTTGGCGTCAGCGTCGAACACGGTCGCGACGACCATCTCATCGCCGTCGGCGATCACGAGGCCCACATTGACCCGCGAGTAGAGCTCGAACCGCCCATCGCGATAGCCCGCATTCGCGCGTGGGTTTTCGCGCAGCGCCAGCGCGCAGGCGCGCGTCAGCAGCGCGCTCACCGTGTGCGATCCCTGTTCGCAGACCTCAAGCGCACGGTCCATTTGGACCTCGGCTCCCAACTCGAGGTCGGGGATCGTCGCCCGCGCTTGCGCCGCTCTGCGCGCCACCGCCCTCTGCGCCCGCGTCGGCTCCGTCACGCGCGCGCCTCCCCGTGCCCCGCTCACCGCCGCTCTTCCCCCACCGCGTCCGCGCGCGCCCAGGTCGCCATGAAGGCGGTCGCGTCGAGGCTCACGAGGTCGGCGCGCAGGCGGCGCTCGAGCTTGGCGGCCGCCCTTGCCGGCAGCTCCCAGTAGAGGACCACCTCGCCCGTGTCCACGGAGACCACCTCGAGACGGTCGAGTCGCCGCCGGTTGGCGAGGAAGGCGGGCTCCCGACTGTCTCGAGAGACCAGCAGCTCAAACGCGCGATTGGCTCTCATCTCCGCGCCAGGAGCGCAGCCCCGGCCTCATCCAGCCCGCGATCGCCTTCGAACACGAGCTCGCCGAGGCGGACCGCGGGCAGTCGACGGACCCCCGCCGCCACGGCCCGATCGGTGGCCGTCTGAAGCGAGTTCGCCACCGCGCGGGACTCGATCGCCTTGATCACCGCGGCGGGGTGCATCTCGCAAGCGGCGGCCGCGATCAGGACCGTGTCGCGGTCGCCGAGGTCGCGACCCGCCGCGAATGCCTGCCGGAAGGCAGCCAGCGAGAACGCGGCGGCCCGCCCGATGGCCTTGGCGTAGGCGGCGGCGCGCATCGCGGCACCCGAATCCGGAGGCCAGCGGGCCGGCCAGCGAACCGCCTGAAGGCCTCGCTCCAGGGCCGCACGCTCGAACGCGGACCGGTCCGGGTCAAGGCCCAGCTCAGGCAACGCATCCCAGCCACCGCGCACCGGCTCCCATTCGGGGGCGACTCGGAGCACGAATGAGACTCGCTCGGCCGCCAGGTAGCACGCGGGGCTCGCGAGGTCGTAATAGAAGATCGGCGCCGGGGCGTTCACTTGCCCAGGATGCGGCCTTACCTAGCCGTGGATCAGCCAGCCGTCGGCGGCGCGGGCCGCTTCCATGATCGCCTCAGAGAGCGTCGGGTGGCCATGGATAATGCGCGCCACCTCCGGATAGCCGCCCTCCAGGACACGGACGTTGACGAGCTCTTGGATCAGCTCGGTAGCGCGCGAGCCGACGATGTGGCCACCTAGCAGCTCGCCGTAGCGGCTCTCCCCGACTATCTTCACCAGCCCACCGCGGTCGCCATACACGGTTCCGGCGCCCACCGCCCCGTACTGGACCTTGCCCACGACTATCTCGTGACCCTGCTCTCGAGCCTGGTCCTCGGTGAGCCCGAAGCTCGCAACGTTCGGCGCACAGAAGGTAGCCCGGGGAATGTCCTGGTACTCGATCGGATGGGTCCTCATCCCCGCTGCATCCTCGACGGCGATAACGCCTTCGTCGGAGGCCTTGTGGGCGAGTGCCGGTCCGTGCACGAGGTCGCCGATCGCGTAGATGCCCGCGGCGCTCGTGCGCTGGGCCCCGTCCACCTCGATCATCCGGCTGTCGGCCGCCCGTACTCCCGCCGCCTCGAGTCCCAGTCCATCGGTGTCGGGAGCGCGGCCCGTGGCGATCACGAACCACTCGACCTCGCTCTCCTCGTCGCCGTGCCTGAACTTGACGCTGCTCTCCCCCGGCTCCACTTGCTCGACCGACGTGGCTGTGTGGATCGCGATGCCTTGTCGCTTCAGTCCTCGCTCGGCGACCTTGGAGATGTCGGCGTCCTCGGTGGGGAGCACGCGCTCGAGCGCTTCGAACAGCATCACCTCGGTGCCCAGCCGCGCGTACGCGGATGCGATCTCGGCGCCCGAGGCGCCGGCGCCCACGACCGCCATCGAGCGTGGCAGCTGCTCCAGCGCCCACGCCTCCTCGGTGCCGATCATGCGCCCTCCGAAAGCAGTTCCGGGGATGGGCCTCTTCACCGAACCCGTGGCGAGCACGATCGTCTTCGCCTGGAGTCTCTGGTCGCCGACGTTGACGGTGCCGTTGCCCTGAAGCGCCCCTCGACCGCTGACCGTCTCGATGCCGTTCTTAGCGAACAATGTCGCGACGCCGCCGGTGAGGGTCGAGATCACCTTCTCCCGCCGGCGCGAGAGCGCTTGATAGTCGACCTTGGGATCGCTCACCGCGATGCCGAACTCGCCGGCCTCGCGGACCTCGGAGAGCACGTCGGCGGACCTCAGTACCGCCTTGGCCGGGATGCAGGCGTAGTTCAGACACCGGCCGCCTACCTTGTCGTCCTGCTCGACCACCGCCGTCTTCATGCCGAGCTGGGCAGCGCGAATTGCCCCGACGTAGCCGCCTGGGCCAGAGCCGATCACGACGCAGTCGTATGCGGAGTCGGGCATCGGCTCAGCAGCCTATAGGACGGTCTGTGGCCGCTACTGGCCGGGCCTGCGCGGCAGCTGGATGCGGCTGAGGACCCGGACGAGCTTGTAGAACAGGTACCCGCCCCCGCACACGACCCCGACGCCGATGGCCACCGCGGCGAAGTTGCTCGCCCTGATCAGTGCGAGCGAGAAGAACAGCACGACGAACGCGAGGATCGCCTGAAAACCCAGGACGGCCCAGTACTTCATCCGCCACATGCCGGCGGCCGCGACAAGCATCAGCACCGAGAACAGGATCACTCCGCCCTTTCCCGGATGGGTGTCCCCGAATCCGAGCTTGCCGCCGACCAGCACATCGACCAGGTCTCCTACCCCGATCAGGATCGCGACCACGACGGCGAAGCGAATCGGCCATGGGCGCTCCCCGGCGCCGTATGGCTCGAGCGTCGCGCGCACCGCGGCGTTCTTCTCCTCGGAGCGGCTCGCCGGCCGCACCGCGACGGCCGCCTGCTGGGGCTGGGACGTCGGCTTGGATCGTCGCCCGCGCTTGCGGCTACGCTGCCCCAACCGGCTCCTTCTCCGTTCCAAGCGCGCTTCTCAGCCGCCGTGCTGCGGTCTCGGGGTCGGCGGCTCCGACGAGCGCGCGCACCACGGCGATTCGCCGGGCGCCCGCCGCGACGACGTCACCGACATTGCGCTCGTCGATTCCACCGATCGCAAAGAAGGGAACTCTCGCCCGCCTCGAGGCATACCTGACGAGGTCAGTGCCGACCGCTTCGCGCCCGGCCTTGGTGGGGGTCGCGTAAACGGGACCGACGCCGATGTAATCGGGGCGGTTCTCGCCGCTACGCGTTGTGCTGTCGATCTGCGCGGGCGTATGCGTGGACAGGCCGACCAGGCGTTGGGGGCCAACCAGCCGGCGCGCCCGCGACACCTGCATGTCGTCCTGGCCGACGTGCGCGCCGTCGGCACCCGCGTCAGCCACCAGGTCGGGGCGATCGTTGAGGATGAACAACGCTCCGCGGGCCGCACAGAGGCGGGCGAAGCGCCGGCCCATGGCCACGATCTGATCATCGTCGGCGCCCTTGCACCGAAGCTGGACGATGTCGGCCCCGCCGCGCAGCGCAGAATCGATGAAATGGTCGTCTTGCGCCCCGCAGATCAGGTAGAGGCGGGCCGATTGAAGCCGGCGCCGCCGGTCTGCCGCCTGCGTGCGCTCACGGTCGCGGGGGTGCTCCACGCGGCAAGTCTGGCATGCGCCCGAGCGCTAGCATCGAATATCCAAGCCGTGCCGACACGCGATGAATCATTCAAGGTGATCGTCATCGGCGGCGGCGTGATCGGACTGGCGGTCGCGTGGCGGCTCGCCCAGCGAGGGGCCGGGGTGGTGGTGCTGGAGCGAGACGAGCCGGGACGCGGCGCCTCGCACGTCGCGGCCGGGATGCTGGCCCCTGTCTCGGAAGCCGACCCCCGCGAGGAGCCGTTGCTGCGGCTGGGGATCGCCAGCGCCCAGGCCTATCCAGGGTTCGCGGCCGCCGTGCAGGAGGCGTCCGGGCTGGATCCGGGCTACCTGCGCTGCGGGACGCTGATCGCCGCGCGAGACCGCGACGAGGCCGAGGCACTCGAGCGGGAATTGGAGATCAGGACCAGGTTCGGTCTGGGCGTGCGGCGTCTGCGACCAACCGAGGCGCGGCGGCTCGAGCCGGCACTATCGCCGACGCTGAGGGCCGCGCTCGAGGTGGCCGACGACCACGCCGTCGATCCGCGCAAGCTGACGGCCGCGCTGCTCGTCGCCCTTCGCCACTTGGGAGTCGAGGTGCGCGCGGGCACGGAGGTGGTGGAGCTCGCGCTGGGAAGGCGGCAAACGCGGCGGGCCGTGCGGCTGCGCGACGGCCGGCGGCTCGAGGGCGACGCCGTGGTGGTCGCGGCCGGCGTCTGGTCCGCGGAGCTTCCCGGGCTGCCGCCCGAGGCGCGGGTCCCGCTGCGACCCGTCAAGGGCCAAATCATGCGTCTGCGCGACCCCGCCGGGCCCAGGTTGATGACCAGAGCGCTGCGATTGCCTGGCGCCTACCTTGTGCCTCGCGGCGACGGCCGCTACGTGCTCGGCGCTACCGTCGAGGAGCGTGGGTTCGATACGACGATCACGGCGGGGGCAATGTTCGAGTTGCTGCGCGACGCGGTCGAACTCGTGCCGGGCATCGGGGAGCTGGTGATCGAGGAGGTCTTGGCGGGGCTGCGGCCCGGAACCCCAGACAACGCCCCCGTCATCGGCGCTGGCGCGGTGGCTGGCCTCCACTGGGCCACCGGCCATTACCGCCACGGCATCCTGCTCGCCCCGATCACGGCCGAGCTGACCGCGATGGCGGTCCTCGATGGGACCTCCTCGCCCCTGGGCGAGCCGTTCTCGCCGGGACGGTTTGAAGGCCGCGCGCCGCTACGGGCGGCCGTCCGGAGCGGGGCGCGGTGATGCTGACCGAGCAGCGCCCCGACGGAGAAGGCATCACGTGATGGTGGTGACGGTCAATGGAGAACCTCGTGAGCTGCCGCCGACGGCGACGGTCTGGAGCGTGGTCGAGCTGTTGGCGGCGGATGGCGGGCGCGAGCGCGAAGCGGCGCACCGCGGCGTGGCCGTGGCCCTCGAAGGCGAGGTCGTGCCGCGCGACAGCTGGTCATCGACCCGCTTACGAGACGGTGCCAGGGTCGAGGTGCTGGCAGCGATCCAGGGAGGATCCGCATGACCAACGTGATGCCAATCAGGGCGGTCGAGGCCCCCAGCGCCGATCCGCTGGTGATCGCCGGCCGTGCGTTTCAGTCGCGGCTGTTACTGGGGACTGGCGGGTTCTCCAGTCACGAGGTGCTGCAGGAGGCACTCGCGGCCTCGGCCGCCGAGGTGTGCACGGTGGCTCTGCGGCGCCTCGATCCGAGCGCGCGCGGCTCGGTCCTCGACGTGCTCCAGGACGCCTCGGTGCAGATCCTGCCCAACACCGCTGGTTGCTACACGGCGCGCGACGCCGTGCTGACGGCAAAGCTGGCTCGCGACGCCTTCGCCACCGACTGGGTCAAGCTCGAGGTAATCGGCGACGACCGTACCTTGTTGCCGGATGCCACGGAGCTGCTGGCGGCCGCCGAGGAGCTCGTGCAGGACGGTTTCGTCGTGCTCCCGTACACGTCCGATGACCCGATCCTGGCACGGCGGCTCGAGGACGTCGGTTGTGCCGCGGTGATGCCGCTGGGCTCCCCGATCGGGAGC
>JAFAPR010000054.1 GCA_019247075.1 Solirubrobacterales bacterium | reverse complement strand
TCGCGGGCGCGGTGCTCGCCTGGATGCTGATCGAGCGCTCCCCGGCGCGAACCAGGCCGGAGGCGGTCGCGGAACCTGAGCCCGAGACCCACGAGCAGCCGGCCGAAGCGACGCTGGTTTCCTAGCTCGCCGCCCGGCGCCCGTGGCAGTCCTGCGCCCGGCCGGCACCTCGACCGTTGCCAAGCTACGATCCCGAAACCTTCCCGACCACCCGGACCCAAGTGGCCGTCGACTTAAACCAAGTCTCGAACGTTGAAGCGCAGCCTGGCGAGCTTCCGCGCACGATGGCGGCGTGGGTGATCCGCCCGGAGCGCGAGGGCGAGCCGCTCGAAGCCTTCCAGCTGGAGGAGATCGAGGTCCCCGAGCCGGGCGCCTTCGAGGTGGTCGTGCGCGTGATGGCGGCCGGCGTCAACTACAACAACGTGTGGGCGGCCCAGGGCAAACCTGTCTCGGTCTTCCCATACGGCGACCACCCGGAGTGGGGCCACCACATCGGCGGCTCCGACGCCTCTGGCATCGTCTGGAAGGTGGGTCCCGGCGTCACGCGCTGGGCGCCGGGGGACGAGGTCGTGATCCACTGCAACCAGGCCTCGTACGAGGATCCCGAGGTGCACGGCCTCGACCCGCTTGCCGCGCCCTCCCAGCTGATATGGGGCTACGAGACCACCTGGGGCTCCTTCGCCCAATTCACCAAGGTGCAGGCCCAGCAGCTTTTGCCGCGGCCGCAGAACCTGACGTGGGAGGAGGCGGCCTCGTACGGGCTCGTGTACTTCACCGCCTACCGGATGCTCATCGACCAGTGCGAGCTCAAGGCCGGCGACACGGTGCTGATCTGGGGCGCCGCCGGTGGCCTTGGCGTGTTCGCGGTCCAGCTCTGCGCGGCCGCCGGCGCCGAGTGCGTCGGCGTGGTCTCCTCGGAGGAGAAGGGCCGCCTGATCATGCAGCTCGGCGCCAAAGCATTCATCAACCGCAACGATTACGCCGGCATGATGCGCCGCGGCGGCGAGACCCCAGAGCAGGAGAAAGCCCGCTTCCAGGAGTCCCGCCGCTTCGCCAAGGCCGTCAAGGAGATCCTCGGCGAGGCTCCTGAGATCGTCTTCGAGCACGTCGGCAAGGCCACCTTCCCCACCTCCGTCTTCGCCGCCAAGCCTTTCGGCAAGGTGGTCATCTGCGCCGGCACCACCGGATACCACCTCGACTTCGACGTCCGGCATCTCTGGATGCGCCAGAAGCGGATCATCGGATCGCACTTCGCCAACGCCTACGAGTGCATGAAGGCCAACGAGCTGATCGAACAGGGCAAGATACGGCCGGTCCTGTGGCGTACGATGGGGTTCGAGGGCGTTCCCGAGGCCCACCAGCTGATGAAGGAGAACAAGCACCTGGGCAAGATCTCGATCCTGGTGGGGGCACCGGAGCAAGGTCTGGGCAAGACGGCGCCCGGAGCGGGAGCGATCCACGCGGAGGTGGGCGCCTGATGGCGGGCGTCATGTGGGTGCAGTGGTATGCGACGGTCCTGCGCCAGGAGGGGTTTGCCTTGAGCGTGACGGAGATCGCGCCAGTGGCGCTCCGATATGGCGCGACCAAGTACCAGGTGCACCGCAACCAGGACGATCGCTACCGCATCACGCAGATGACCTGGTGCGAATCCAAGGACGACTGGTATCGCTACTGGGACGGCCCGGAGATGATGGAGTTCCGCGCTCGCAACTCGGGACGCTTCCAGATCCCGATCACCTACTGGTGGCACGACGAGCTCGCCGCGGGCGAGCTTGGTCCGGAAGTACCCGCGGAGCCGGAGGGCGAACCTGCCCCGGAACCGCAGGCGGCGGCGTGACGCACACGAAAACGCCGACCGCTGTGTAACCGATCCCGTTTGGGGAAAGTATGCTGCTCGGCGATGCCGCAGGTCACCTCAACGCACCCCGTATCCCCCCCGCCTGAGATGACCCGCTTGCACAAGCTCGTCAACCTGATCGGCGTGCCGCTGCCCCTCGTCGGCCTGGTGGTCGCGATCGTGCTGCTGTGGAACGAGGCCGTCGGGCCGCTCGAACTCGCTCTCCTCGTCGGCCTCTACGTCGTCACATGCCTTGGCGTCACGCTCGGCTTTCACCGCATGTTCACCCACCGTGCGCTCGACGCCTCGCGGCCCTTCCGGGCCGTCATCGCGGTGCTCGGTTCAATGGCTGTGCAGGGATCGGTCATCACATGGGTCGCCGACCACCGCAAGCATCACGCGTTCAGCGATCAGCAGGGCGACCCCCATTCGCCCCACCTGAGCGGCCCCGGGTTCTGGGGCGCCGTCAAGGGCCTCTGGCACGCTCACGTGGGCTGGCTGTTCGAGACGGTCGGAACCGCCGACCGCCAGCGCTTCGCGGCTGATCTGGTCAAGGACAGGACGATCCGGGTGATCGACAGACTCTTCCCCCTCTGGGTGGTGCTGGGCTTCGTGGGCCCGTTCGCGCTCGGCTGGATCGTGGGCGGCGGCCTCGGAGCGGCTCTGACGGCCCTCCTCTGGGGCGGGTTCGTGCGCGTCTTCCTGCTGCACCACGTCACCTGGTCGATCAACTCCGTGTGCCACTTCTTCGGTCGCCGGCGCTTCAACGTCAAGGACGAATCGCGCAACGTTTTCTGGCTAGCGCCCCTTTCGATGGGCGAGGCCTGGCATCACAACCACCACGCGTTCCCGACGTCGGCATTCCACGGTCTGCGGTTGTGGGAGCGACTGATAGACCCGACCGGGCTGCTGATCGCGGCACTCGAGAAGCTGGGCCTCGTGTGGAACGTTGTGCGCATCAGTCCGGAGCGTCAGCAGGCCAAGCTGCTCGCTGGCGAGCGCGTGACCAGCGCGGTTAGGCCGCCTCAAGGGGCCCCATCGTGAGCCCCGCCCCGTCGAGCTGATCCCAATACTGCTCGGCTTCCTCGCGGGGTCCCCCCCACACGATCGCGCACCCCGTGTTGTGGATGCGGTGCGCGAACCGGTAGCCCTCGGCGAGCGAGACGCCCGGGAGCACGCGAGCGAGCGACTCGGCTACGTGGTCGAAGGTGTTGTGGTTGTCGTTGAGGACGACGACGCGCCAGAGGCCGCCGCGTCCGCTTTCACCCCTGGACACACGCGGTAGCTCGACCGTTTGCGCCATCGCATCAGGATAAACCCGTCAGCGAGTCAGTCTTTCGAGGCCTCAGCGGCCGACTACGATCCCCCCGTGAAGACATCTGTTTCATTCGTCTCGGGCTCGTCGGCGGGACCGCCCGCGCCCCCGTCGCGCTTGCGCCAGTAGCGATCGAGCCCGGCGAACAGCAGCTCCGGCGGGGCCGCCTGCCTGTAGGCCTCATGGTGGACCGGGCTGGAGCCGCTCTCGATCTCGGTCTCGACGACGTCGATGAACGTCTCGAAGTCCTCGCTACGGACGAGCGCCGCCCAGGTGTCAAGCCGCTCCGCGAGTTCGGCCAGCTGTCTCTCCACGTCCCGGCTCTCACCGAAATGCGTCATCGCGAGCCGCTCCGGGCCCCAGCGGAGAATGCGCTCGATCGAGCCGTGCCAGGCATCGATGTCGATTTCGGGCGGGGGCGTCGGCGGAATCGTCAGCTCTTCCGGCGTGATCCGAACTCCACCCGCATCGCCCACGAACGCGGTGCGCTCGAGTAGGTAGGAGACGTGGTGCGAAGCATGGCCGGGGGTGTACGCCACCTCGAAGCTCCCTCCCAACAGCTGCTCGCCACCGCCGAGGATGTGCAGGTTGGCCTCCGGCACGGGCAGCACCTCGCCCCACAAGTGCTCCAGATCGCCGCCGTATAGCCGTCGCGCGCTCTCGAGCAGCTTCGCCGGGTCGATCAGGTGCTGGGCGCCGAGCTCGTGAACGTATACCTCGAGCTCGGGCCACATTCGCACGAGCGATCCGGTCGCGCCGGCGTGGTCGAGGTGTATGTGGGTGAGCAGCAGGGCCCTCGGCTGCTCCTCCAGAGCACCCAGCAGAGCCTCGAGGCAGGAAGCGGGACCCGGGTCGATCAGCACGTCGTCCACCTGCCAGGCGCCGATCACCCGCTCACGCCCGAGGTGATTGAGATCGATGACCCGCAGTCGGGGCCGCCGCAGGACTGTCGTCGGCTGCTCGGACGCGCTCAGGCCGTCATCGAAAGCGTCTGGCTCGAAAGGGCGCAACGCGCCCTCGTCGGCGTTGTCCTCCTCCTGGACTCCGACTAACCGATCGTCGCCCACGTCCGCCGGAACTTCACGCAGATCCGGCTCGGAGCCGGCCGCGAGCTCGGGCTCCACCTCGCCGGCCACCTCTGGGGCGGGCCAAGCGTCAAACCCGGGATCGACTCCAGGATCGGCTGCAACCACCGGGTGCAAGCCCGGCTCGGGCGCGTCCGCCAAAGCCGGCTCGGCCGCGACGCCGGTCGCGTCGGGTCCGGTGACCGCTGCCGCGTCCTCGGTCGTCGCTGCGGGGAACCGGGTGGCGGCGGCGCTCGACAGCAGGGAGAGCTCCTCGGAAAGCTTGCGGACGTCGTTGACGATCCGGTCGCGCTCGGCCCAGATCCGCTCGACCTCGGCATCGAGCTCCCGGACCCGCATCTCTGCGGCCCGTTCCCGCTCCTGGGCCCTCTCGTGCGCGTCACGTTCGAGCTGCTCGGCCGACGCGCGCGCGTCGCGCTCGAGCTGATGCGCTTCCGCGCGGGCCTGGATCAGCCGCTCCTCGGCCTCGGCGCGAGACTGGGAGGTGATGTCTTCCGCCGTCTCGTGGGCGCGACCCAAGATTGACGAGACCTGCTCGCCGACCCTCTCCAGCGCGCGGCGCACGGCTCCCTCGGGCGAGCGAGTCGCGGACATCTCGGCGACGAGCTGCGTCGTCCTCTGGACGTATTCATCGACGGCCTCCCGGTCGTAGCCCCGCAGCACCACCGGGAAGTCGGCGTTAGCCACGGCTGCTACCGGATCGTGCGGCAGCTCGGTGAGGGGTTGGGTGATCTCTTGCATGATCGCGTGTTCTGTGGCGGCTGAGCTCTGATCTGGCATGTCTACAGGATTCCACTTCGAGTACCCGATGCCTGCACGATATTCCCACCTTTGCGCCCACTTCGCTCGCGGGCCGGTCCATTTTTAGAATGCGGGGCCGATGTCCTCCCCGAAGTCTCCCCGCCTGCCTGAGCCCGATCGCCCGTGGCTGATGCGGACCTACGCGGGCCACTCGGACGCCAGACGCTCCAACGAGCTCTACCGGCGCAACCTCGAAAAGGGCCAGACCGGCCTTTCGGTCGCCTTCGACCTGCCCACCCAGACCGGCTACGACCCCGACCACGAGCTGGCCCGGGGCGAGGTCGGCAAGGTGGGGGTATCGATCGCCCATCTGGGCGACATGCGCTCGTTGCTGCATGGGATCCCGCTCGAGAAGATGAATACGTCGATGACCATCAACGCCACCGCGGCCTGGCTGCTGGCGCTGTACGTGGTTGCAGCGCAAGAGCAGGGAGTGGCGCAGGACAAGCTCCAGGGCACCACCCAGAACGACATCCTCAAGGAATACCTCAGCCGCGGCACCTACTCGTTCCCGCCGGGACCGAGCATGAGGCTGATCGCCGACACGATCGCCCACGCGGTCACCCACATACCGAAGTGGAACCCAATCAACATCTGCTCCTACCACCTCCAAGAGGCCGGCGCCACGCCGGTGCAGGAGATTGCCTACTCGATCTGCAACGCGATCGCGGTGCTCGACGCGGTGCGCGAGCGGCTTTCCACCAGCCGCGGCGACCACGGCGAGGACGTGATGGACCGCGTGTTCGGCAGGATCTCGTTCTTCGTCAACGCCGGTGTCCGCTTCGTCGAGGAGCACGCGAAGCTGCGCGCCATGGCGCAGCTGTGGGACGAGCTGGGGCGGGAGCGCTACGGCGTCGGCGAGGAGCGCCACCGCCGCTTCCGCTACGGCGTGCAGGTCAACTCGCTTGGCCTGACCGAGTCGCAGCCCGAGAACAACGTCTACCGCATTGCGCTGGAGGCGCTGGCTGTCACGCTGGGGCGCAGCGCGCGGGCTCGCGCGATCCAACTCCCCGCCTGGAACGAGGCTCTGGGGTTGCCGCGGCCGTGGGACCAGCAGTGGTCGCTGCGCCTCCAGCAGATCCTCGCCTACGAGACCGACCTGCTCGAGTATTCCGACATCTTCGACGGCTCGAGGGTCATGGACGGCCTGGTTGCGCAGCTGGTGGAGGGCGCTCGCGAAGAGATGTCGCGCGTGGCGGAGCTGGGCGGTGCGGTCGAGGCTGTCGACTACATGAAGGGCGCGCTGGTGGCATCGCACCGCGAGCGGCTGCGCAAGATCGAGAACGGCGAGCAGGTGGTAGTCGGCATGAACCGCTTCACCCAGTCCGAGCCGTCCCCGCTGGTCGCGGGCGCTGACGGCGGCATTCTGGTGGTCGACCCCGCGGTCGAGCGAGAATGCCGCGCAGCGGTACGGCGGTGGCGCGACCAACGCGACCCGGACGCCGTCGCGCGGGCGCTCGAGGAGCTCGCCCGCGTGGCGCGCGACGAGCACGAAAATCTCATGCCGGCGACGATCGCCGCCGCCAGAGCCGGCGTGACCACCGGCGAATGGGCGCAGGCTTTGCGCGAGGTGTTCGGGGAGTACCGCGCGCCCACAGGCGTCGGCGAGGCGGCCGCGCTGCCCGCCGAGGGGCTCGTCGAGCTGCGCGAGGAGGTCGAGCGGATCTCCGAAGCACTCGGCCGCCGGATGAAGCTGCTGGTCGGCAAGCCGGGTCTCGACGGTCACTCCAACGGCGCCGAGCAGATCGCCGTACGGGCGCGGGACGCGGGCATGGACGTCATCTATGAAGGCATCCGGCTGACGCCCTCGCAGATCGCGACCTCCGCGGCCCAGGAGGGCGTCCACGTGGTCGGGCTCTCGATCCTGTCCGGCTCGCACCGCGAGCTCATCCCGGCCGTGCTCGAGGCTCTGCGCGCATCGGGTGCCGATCAGGTGCCGGTGGTGGTGGGCGGGATCATCCCCGACGCTGACGCGGCCTCGCTTCGCGCGGCTGGAGTGGCCGCCGTATACACGCCCAAGGACTGGGATCTCAACCGCATGATCGCTGACATCATCGCGCTGGTCGCGCAGAGAAACGGCATCGCAGCGACCGTAAGCGGTTGAACGGGCCTCCCATCGGCAGCGCGGAGCTTGCCGCCCGCTTGCGCGAGCGCGACACGACGGTCGCCCCGGCGGTGCTGAACCTGCTCGAGAGCCGCTCGCCGGCGATGCGGGCGCAGGCCGAGGCGATGGTGCGCGCCACCTCGCCCGCGGCGCTCGGAGCCGAGGCCGGAGCTCACCTGATCGGCATCACCGGACCACCGGGGGTCGGCAAGTCCTCGCTGCTCTCGCAGCTGCTGGCCGCCTGGCGGCAGCGCGACCGCTCGGTCGCCGTGCTGGCGGTCGATCCGACCTCGCGCCGCTCCGGCGGAGCGCTGCTCGGCGACCGCGCCCGCATCGACGTCGATCCGGCCGACCGGGCCGTGTTCGTGCGCTCCACCGCCACCAGCGGCCGGCTCGGCGGGCTGGCCGCCCCGACGCGGGCCGCCGCGAGCGCGCTCGCGGTCGCGTTCGACGTGGTGGTGATCGAGACCGTGGGGGTCGGGCAGTCCGAGACCGAGGTTGCCGACGTGGCGGACACCGTCGCGGTCGTAGTACAGCCGGGCTCCGGCGACGTGCTCCAGTTCCTCAAGGCGGGCATCATGGAAATCCCGGACGTGCTCGTGGTCGCCAAGGCGGATCTGGGCGCGGCGGCCCGCCGTTCACTGGCGGACCTCGGCGCTACGCTGCATTCGCTGCACGCCGCGGATACGGCCCTCGTGGCTGTCTCCTCCATCCCTCCCCCCACCGGCATCGACGAGCTCATCGCTGCCCTGGACGCGCACCGCGCCTCGCTCGACATCTCGGCCCGGAGGCTGCACGCCCGTCGCATGCAAGCGCTCGCCGACTTCGCCAGCGAGCACGGAGAGCGCGGCCTGCGGGCAGTCGGCGGCCATCGGGGCGCCGAGCGCTACCTCGCCGAGCAGGACCGTGGGCTCGACGTGCCCGCGCTTGTGCGCCTCCTGGAGGAGCGCGCTGGAGGCTGAAGGACTCGTTGAAGCGAGACGCCTACGGCTTCGTAGACGTCGCCGCGAGCGACAGGATCCGCCAGCCGTCGGAAGTCTTTACGAGCTGGATGGCCCGCACCGCGGGTGGCTGGCCGCTCGCCCCGGACAGCGTCACCGCGGAAGCCTTGGAGCCATGAACCGTTATTCGGCCGACCGCCAGCGTGGGGTGGTGAAGCGCGGTGAAGAAGATGTGAAGCCCACGCTGGCAGGACAGGCCGGCGCCGCGGAAGCGCTGCACCAGCGATGGAGCGAACACGTCGCTGCAGATCGTCTTGGCGTCCCTGTGCGCGACCGCGACCGCGAACTCCTCCATCTTGGAGCGGACCTGGTCGCGGTCCGAGGAGCCGCAGCCGGCCAGCAGGAAGGTGACGGCCGCCGCGGCAGCGCCGGACGCGGCCGGAGCTTTCATCGGCCGGAGAGTAGCCTGTCAAATATGGCTTTAGACCCACTCCGTGACGGTCACGGCCGCTCGATCGGCGACCTGCGCGTGTCGGTCACGGACCGGTGCAACTTCCGCTGCCAGTACTGCATGCCGGCCGAGGGGCTGCGCTGGCTCGAGCGCGAGCAGATCCTCACGTTCGAGGAGATCACCCGGTTGGTGGCGCTGCTGTCCTCGATGGGCGTCCACGACGTGCGGCTGACGGGCGGCGAGCCCCTCGTGCGCCGGGGGTTCCCGAGGCTTGCGGCGATGCTCGCGGATCTGCCCGACGTCCGCGAGTTGTCGGTCACCACCAACGGGTTCCTGCTCGAACGGGACGCCGAGGCCCTGGTTCGTGCCGGCATCGACCGTTTCAACGTGTCCGTCGACTCGCTCCAGCGCGACCGCTTCTACCAGCTCACCCGGCGTGACGCCCTCCCCCAGGTCCTACGGGGGCTCGAGCGGCTGGCCAGCTTCCCTGAGGCCCACCCGATCAAGATCAACGCGGTCGCGATCCGCGGCTTCACCGAGGAGGAGGTGCTGCCGTTCGTGCAGCTCGCGCGGCGCACCCCCTACGAGGTCCGCTTCATCGAGTTCATGCCGCTTGACGGCGATCGGGCCTGGAGCGAGGAGAGCGTCCTGACCGGAGCCGAAATCCGCGCTCTGGTGCAGGCGGTGCACCCGCTGGAGCCGTGTGGGCGCGAACCCCACGCCACCGCGCGTGTGTACCGCTTTGCCGACGGACCGGGCAAGATCGGCTTCATCAACCCTGTCTCGGAGCCCTTCTGCGCTGACTGCAACCGCATCCGCCTGACCGCCGAAGGGCGGCTGCGCACCTGCCTGTTCTCGCTACACGAGACCGACCTGCGTTCCCCGCTGCGCGCGGGGGCGAGCGATGCCGAGCTCGAGCGGATAATCCGGCAGGCGGTGTGGCGCAAGGAGCTAAAGCACCACGTCGGCGAGCCCGGGTTCATCCAGCCCGCGCGCACGATGTCCGCGATCGGGGGGTAGGCGCGCCGCGAGGCGACTGACTTTGGCGATTCAGTATCGAGAGGTGGTACTGAATCGCCATCGTTCGAGCCGCGACCGCCCGTAAGCCCCCGTGACGTCGGCTAACTCCCGCCCTGTAGCAGCGCGGCGGCCCGGGCCAGCTCGGCCGGCGTGTTGACGTTGAACAGCTCGAGCGGGTCGTGGACCTCGACGAACGTTGGCTCAAGCGCTGCCACGACCTCGCGCATCGGCAGCCCGAGGTCCGCGGCTCTGAGCTGCGCTAGCGCCTCCGGCCGGTAGCAGCCGAGCAGCGGCTGGATCGCGTCCCGGTGGCGGGCGACAACAACCGGCGCGCTTGGGCGAAAGCGCGCCAGCCCTCCGACTAGCTCGGCAGTGACGAGCGGCAGGTCCACCGCGCACACGAGCGCCGCCCGGTCGCCCGCCTGCTCGAGCGCGCAGCGGATCCCGACCAAAGGGTGCTGCTCAGCACAGCGCTCTAGCCACACCGTCTGGCCGGGCAGGTCCGGCAGCTCGCTGTCGGGTTTGGCGAGGACCACGACATCGGTCAGCGCGGCTCGCAGCGCCGCCAGGGGGTAGGAGATCAGCGGCCTGCCACGCAGCTGCACCATCGCCTTGGCGCCCCCAGCCGCCTCCCCCTCCCGCCCGCCAGCACGACCCCGATCGGTGGGGCTCGACGGGCTGCGCCAGCCGCAGGAGTCATGGCGAGACACCCTACGTATCTGGCTCCTAGAATCATGTTGGATGGAGCACTCCACGTCGGTGAGGAGCTGGCTGCGCTGCTACCGCTGCTGGTCGCAGAACCTCGAGGTGCAGGTCCACTACGAGGGGATCCACAAGATCGATCCAGAGACCGGCGAGCGCGGCGACGTCGTCGATGAGATGCAGGAGGCGGTGATTCAGTGCCTCGAGTGCATGCACGACCAGCCCCACCTGGGCTTCCACAACGGCCGCGTGGAGCCGATCGAGGATCGCTGGGAGCGGATGATCGCCGGCACGCCGTGGGTCGCCTCCTGCACGGTCACAGTAGACGCCGACGACGTCGAGACGTGCTCGGGGCCCGAGGCCGGCGAGGCGCTCTCCTACGCCGCCTTCGGCGACCACGGGACGCGAGAGTTCTTCACGCACGTACGCTTCCACAAGCACGACGACGACCGCATCGTCGTCCACCTACTGGTCGAGCTCTACGCGCGCTCGGCCGAGGAGGCCACCGAGGTGCTCGAGGCGGCCACCCGCGGCACCCTGGCGATCACGTCGCTCGCCGAGGAATCGCGCCCACCCGCCGCGACCGGCGACGCACAGCACTGACGGCCTCGATCGCGATCAGCGCCAAGGCGACCGGTACGGTCGCGGGCAGCTCGTTGAGGACGAGGAAGAGGACGTCGAAGGCGCTCGCGAACAGCAGCGTCAGCAGCGCCGCCGTCCGCTGCGTCGCCCGGCTCCCGGCGGTCAAGGCGCCCAGCAGGCCGGCCACGAACATGTCGCCGTAGCCCATCGAGACCGAGCCGAAGGTCTCGCTCTGGAGGCGCGGCAGCCCGGCAGCAGGGGCAGCCGCCACGAGTGTGGCGTTCGGCGCCTGCAGCAGGTCGGAGATCACGAGCCACGTGTCGGCCGCGGCCATGGCGAGGATCCCCAGCTTCAGCCACGCCGGCGGCGTGACCGCTGCCAGCAGCACCCCCAGCGTCACGCAACTGAGCGCCGAGAGCAGCGCCGCCGCCCCCTCCCCCACCAGCGCGTTGCGCTCGAGCGCCGCCAGCGCGAAGAGAATCCCGGTCACGGCGACCGCCGCCACCGCGCGCCCGACAGGCCAGCCTCGTGGTCCTCGCGCCGCCCACGCCAGCGCCACCGCGGCCAGAGGCGGCACCGCGACCAGCGCCAGGTAGGTGAGTCCCGTCGCCGTACCCGACGCGTAGCGGATCGCGAAGATCACCGCCACGATCGAGCCGATCGGCACCACCGCCCACCACCGCGACGTCACCCGACTGAGCAGCCGCGGTCGCGCCACGGCCCGCGGGGCGGCGACGACGCCCGCCTGGAGTCCAAGCATGGCGGCGTCGGAGGGCAGAAACGGAAGCGCCACGGGGCCCCAGCGTACGGGAGGCCACCTTCGTTCGATACAGGCCGGGCGCGCGCTAATACTCCGGCAGGCGCACTCGCCGGATGTCGACGCGCCCGCCGCGGAACGGCACGCCCTCGGCCTCGAGCAGGGCGCGCTGGCGCGCGCCTTTGGCCAGCGAACCGTCGGCACGGACGATCCGGTGCCAGGGCAGCGCTGGATCCTGGCACGCCGCGAGCACCGCGCCGGCGAAGCGCGGCGCGCCCGGCGAGACGTCGCCGTACGTGCGCACGAACCCCGGCGGAATGCCGCGGACACGCTGGAGCACGCGCTCCTGCCTGCTGCTTGCGCGGGCCACGAGCGGGCTGGCCAGACGCGCCCGGGCTAAATCTTCAGCCGGCGCTCGAGCTCCCCGAGGTGCTCGCGCAGCGCCTCGGGCAGGCGGTCGCCGAACCTGGCGTAGTGCTCCTCAATCGCCGGCAGCTGCTCGCGCCACTCGGCCGGGTCAACCGCGAGCAGCCGCTCCATCTGCCCGTCGCTGACGTCCAGCCCCGTGGTGTCGATGCCACCCTTGCCGATGGGCGGCAGGAGCCCGATGGGGGTCTCCACCGCTTCTGCCCGACCTTCGCAGCGACGGAAGATCCAGGCCAGCACACGCGAGTTCTCGCCGTATCCGGGCCACAGGAACCTGTCCCCGTCCTTGCGAAACCAATTGACGTGGAAGACCTTCGGCAGTGCAGCGCCCTCGCGACCGGCGATCGCCAGCCAGTGGCCGAAGTAGTCGCCCATGTGGTAGCCGCAGAACGGCAGCATCGCCATCGGGTCGATCCGGAGCTTGCCTACTGCTCCCGCCGCGGCAGCGGTGGTTTCGGAGGACATCGTCGAGCCCAAGAACACGCCGTGGGCCCAGTCCCGCGCTTCGTAGACGAGCGGCACCACGGCCGAGCGCCGCCCGCCGAAGAGCATCGCCGAGATCGGCACCCCGGCTGGATCCTCCCACTCGGGGGCGATCGAGGGGCACTGCGAGGCCGGGGCGGTGAAGCGGGCGTTGGGGTGCGCCGCCGTCGCCTCCGACGCTGGCGTCCAGTCGTCGCCCTTCCAGTCGATCGCGTGATCCGGCGGCTCGCCGGTGAGCCCCTGCCACCACACGTCGCCGTCGTCGGTCTTGGCGCAGTTGGTGAAGATCGTGTTGTGGTCCACGGTGTCGATCGCGTTCGGGTTGGTCCGCGCGCCGGTTCCGGGCGCCACGCCGAAAAAGCCTGACTCGGGGTTGACGGCATACAGGCGGCCGTCGTCGCCGAACTTCATCCAGGCGATGTCGTCGCCGATCGTCTCGACCTTCCAGTCGGGAAGGGTCGGGATCATCATGGCGAGGTTTGTCTTGCCGCAGGCGCTGGGGAACGCGCCCGCCAGGTAGCGGACCTGGCCCTCGGGCGAGGTCAGCTTCAGGATCAGCATGTGCTCGGCCAGCCATCCCTCGTCGCGTGCCATCACCGAGGCGATGCGCAGCGCGAAGCACTTCTTGCCCAGCAGCGCGTTACCGCCGTAACCCGATCCGTAGGACCAGATCTCGCGCGTTTCGGGAAAGTGGACGATGTACTTGTTCTCGGGGTTGCAGGGCCACGGCACGTCTTGCTCGCCTTCGGCCAACGGCTTGCCGACCGAGTGCAGGCAGGGGACGAAGTCGCCGTCCTCGCCCAGGACGTCGAGCGCGGGCTGGCCCATGCGGGTCATGATCCGCATCGAGGCTGCCACGTAGGCGGAGTCGGTCAACTGCACGCCGATGTAGGAGATGCGTGACCCCAGCGGACCCATCGAGAAGGGCACCACGCACAGCGTGCGCCCCCGCATCGACCCTTCGAACAGCCCCCTCAGCGTGGCGCGCATCTCCTCCGGATCGTGCCAGTTGTTAGTGGGCCCGGCATCGCCCTCGCGCTCGGAGCAGATGAAGGTCCTGCCCTCGACGCGCGCCACGTCGGCGGGGTCCGAGCGCGCCAGGTAGGAGTTCGGCCGCTTGGCCTCGGAGAGCTTCTCGAACGTGCCGGCGTCGACCAGGGTCTGCGCGAGCCATTCGTACTCCTCCGCGGATCCGTCGCACCAGTGAATCTCGTCGGGCTGGGTCAGCCCCGCCGCCTCTTCGACCCACCGGCGAAGCCGTTTATGGCTTGTCGTGGGCTCGTGGGTCGCTGCGGTGTCTGCCATGCGCTCGCTGCTCCTTGACGCTTTGGAGGGGGTTTGCAAGCCTACCTGCCGCGGACCGGCGGGGGATCTGTGGCCGCCGTCTTGCGCGGCACCAGCACGACGCGCTTGAACTCGGCCACCAGCACCCCCTCCTGGTTGTAGGCGCGCGTGTGGACCTTGACGGTGCCGCGGTCTGGCTTGGAGCGCGACTCGCGCTTCTCCAGCACCTCTGACTCCACGAACAGCGTGTCACCGTGGAACACCGGTGCCGGATGCGAGAGCTCCTCGGTGGCCAGGTTCGCGATCGCCTTGCCGCTCACGTCGCTGACCGACATGCCCAGCGCCAGCGAGTAGACGAGCGGGCCGACGACGACGTTGCGCCCCTGCTGGGAGCGCTGGGCGTACACGTCGTTGATGTGCAGCGGGTGATGGTTCATCGTGAGCAGGCAGAAGAGGTGGTCGTCAGCCTCGGTCACGGTCTTGGCCGGCCAGTGCTTGTAGACCGCGCCCACCTCGAACTCCTCGAGGTAACGGCCGTACGGATGTGAACCGCTGGCCTCGCGGGCGGCCTGCTCGGTCTCGACGGAAGGTTTCTCGGACACGCTCATCGATCTGGTGGGGTCTCCTGGAGCTCGACGGGGGTCGGCGGCCGGTTCGCGGCCGCGCCGGGGAAGGGCCGGAACTCTAGTGGCGATACGGTGTGGCCCCGTACGCAGCCCAGGAGGCCAGCCCTTGCGCAACCCCCGCGACTTCCAGCATCCCCTGGCCATCGGCGCCCCAGAGCCGGTGCGCGAGATCCCCGTGCGGCCCTCGCGCATGATCCACTTCCTGGACTTCTCCAACGAGAAGATGGTGGCTAAGGTCCCCGACATCGCGCCCACGGTGGACGTGCTGCTGGGCAACCTCGAGGACGCGATCCCCGTCGATCGCAAGGAGGCGGCGCGGGAGGGGCTGATCAGGGTCGGGCGCGAGATCGAGCTCGGCGACACCCAGCTGTGGACCCGCGTGAACTCACTGGAGTCGCCCTGGGTTCTCGACGACATCACCGAGGTGGTTTCGCAGATCGGCGACCGCCTCGACGTGATGATGATCCCCAAGGTCGAGGGCGCGTGGGACATCCACTACGTCGATCGACTGCTAGCCCAGCTCGAGGCGCGGGCGGGCCTGGAGCGGCCCATCCTGATCCACGCCATCCTCGAGACCTCGCTGGGCGTGACCAACCTCGAGGAGATCGCGACCGCCAGCCCGCGCATGCAGGGGATGAGCTTCGGTCCGGCCGACCTGGCCGCGTCGCGGCGGATGAAGACCACTCGCGTCGGCGGCGGCCACCCCGGTTACCGCGTGCTCGCCGACCCCGACCCCGACGACGCCGACGCGCCGCGCGACAGCGCCCAGCAGGATCTGTGGCACTACTCGATCGGACGCATGGTCGACGCCTGCACGGCGGTGGGGGCGCTGCCCTACTACGGCCCGTTTGGCGACATCTCAGACGAACAGGGCTGCGAGGCCCAGTTCCGCGCCGCGTTCCTGATGGGCTGCGTCGGTGCATGGACGCTCCATCCGCGCCAGATCGCGATCGCCAAGCGCGTCTTCAGTCCC
>JAFAPR010000050.1 GCA_019247075.1 Solirubrobacterales bacterium | reverse complement strand
CGGGACTCTTATCACGCGCGAAAGCTGCACGCCGCTGCTAGTCAACGACGGTGCCGGCGAGTCGATCGGCGCTCGCCAGAGACGCAACAACCGTCAGCCTCGCGTCGCCGGCTCGGGGTCGCGAGGCGCGTTGTCAGGGGCGTGGCGCTCAAAGGCGCCGCCCGGCTACTGGCTTGAGCGGCGGTCTTGCCGCGTTGGCAGTGGCGGCGGGGCGCGAGACCGGGGTCAGCTTGACCGGGTCTAGGTTCGGTGCCCGGGTGTGCGCAGCGGAAAGCCCGGAGCGATCTCGACATCCCCGCGCAGCTGCTGGGCTTCGCGGATGTTCTGTAGCTTCTTGAGGGCCTGGTTTTCGACTTGGCGGATCCGCTCGCGGGTGACGTTGAATGTGCGCCCGACCTCGTCGAGCGTGCGCGGGCGCTCGTCGCCGAGGCCGTAGCGCAACTCAAGCACGCGACGCTCGCGGTAGCTGAGGTTCTCGAGCGCATCTCGCAAGGCTTCCTTGGCGAGGGTCTCCACGGCGCGCTCGTAGGGAGACTCGGCTTGTTCGTCGGCGATCAGCTGGCCGAGCTCGGACTGCTCCTCATCGCCGACGGGCTTCTCCAGCGAGATCGGCGCCTGCGCGAAGCGCTTGATCGAGGCGACCTCCTCGGGCCCGATACCGGTCACCTCGGCGATCTCCTCGGCCGTGGGCTCGCGGCCGAGCCCGGTCAGCAGCCTGCGCTCCGCCCGCCCGATCTGGTTGAGCCTCTCGACGACATGCACGGGAATCCGGATCGTCCGCGCCTTGTCCGCCAGCGCGCGGGCGACCGCCTGGCGGATCCACCAGGACGCATACGTCGAGAACTTAAAGCCCCTGCGGTAGTCGAACTTCTCCGCCGCACGGACCAGGCCGATCGTGCCCTCCTGGATCAGGTCCAAGAACGGCAGCCCCTGGTTGCGATAGTTCTTCGCGATCGAGACGACCAGCCGCAGGTTCGACTCGACCATCTTCTGCTTAGCGTCAAACGAGCCGCGCTCGATCCGCTTGGCGAGATCGACCTCTTGCTGCGCGCTCAGCAGCCGCACCTTGCCGATGCCCTTCAGAAACAGCTGAAGCCCGTCGGTCGTCCCCTCCGGCCTCAGATCCAGCGGAGCCTTGCCGCGGGTGCGCTTCTCGCTGGCGCGCTCGATGTTCATGCTCGCGGCGGTGGCCGGATCGATCTCCTCGACCAGCTCGATCTCACAACGCTCCAAGAGACCATGCAACTCCTCGACATCGGCCTCCTCGAGCCCGAGCTCGACCGCCGCGGCCGCGATCTCGACGTACGAGAGCACGCCAACCCGCAGCCCGCGAGCGATCAAACCCTTGACCTCTTCAAGCTCCTGGAGATCCGCTACAGACATCCGGGGCGTTTCGCGTTCAGCCTGTCCGCTCAACGGGCGATTCGTTGATGACGCGGAAGCTCTCGTTTACTCACAACAGCACGTGACTTACCGACAAGGAACACGTCGACCATGACGTCTGCGTAGACGCAACTCTCGGAGGCGTCGTCGCCTTCGTGCCCGGGAGTCGATCCCAGTTCATCGCGCGCCAGCCGAACCTGGGCCCTGCTAGTCGTACGTTCGCGCCAGGTACGCGTAGCGGGGATCGCGCGGACCGACCGGGTCTGCCGTGGTCTGGGTATTGCGCGCTGGCCGAGCGGTCAAGCGTCGCTGGACATCGATCGCCGAGGAAACCCGCCGCGACCCGCGATCGCGAGCCAACTCGCCGCGCCGACGCGCCGCCCGACCCTGTTCTATCCGCGTCATTGTCTTCACGCCTTTCGATCCCTCTGTTGAGAATGCACGCAAGGAAGAGGGCGAGAACCCTTGCGCGTTCAACCAGTTGGGACGAGGCCACCGGGCCGGTGGGGTAACGCCCGTAGAGCAAACGCACCAGCCCCGCGGTCAAAACCAGTAGCCCACACCTCCCGCCTCGTGGCGCAGATCGCGCCGTCGGTGGCATTCGGGCTTGGGGTGAGAATCCCGGCCGCAGGGCCAGCTCACTTACGACTGTACTCCGATTCGGGCCGTTTGCGTACGCGGACCTCAAAATCTGCTCGAACTTCTCCGCGCGCATCGGCAGACTCCCGCCAACCGCCCGGCCCGACTCCCACCGACCATGCCGCCCCGGAATCACGGAGCCACACCACGACCCGAGCAGACCGCACTTGAGAATAGGAACATCCGTTCACCCCAAACGCAGGCGCCCCCCGGCTCGCGGGTATCGAGAAGCCCGCCTTCCGCCCGGGCCAGCCGCGACCGCGACCCGCCGTAGACGCCGCCCGTCGCGTCACCGAGCAAGCGCTGCCGACTCTAACCGAGCGTCACGCCCCCGCCTTCGACATCGCGATCGCAGAGCGACAAGCCCGAGGCGCCGAATCCGACTCTCGCCGCCGACAACCGCAACAGCCCGGACCCCCGATCGGCGGACTGCTCGTTCGCTGTGGCGATGCAGAACTGACGGCGCGTTGTGCTCCATGTGAGCAGCTGCGAGGCCGCGGTCCTGACCGTCATGGAGCGCGCCAGCCAGACGCGCGGATCTGCTCAAGGGCGACATTCTGCTAGAGGTCCGGGCTGACTTCTGCCTCGAGTGGTCGGTTGCTTACTGGGTGTCGGCGAGCGAGCAAAAGGAGCCCGCCTCGACGAGTGTCGCTCGCCCTGGCGAAGCGATCGTCTGACCGCCGCAAAAGTCGCGCGCGCTCGCAACTGTTCCAGGGCATCGTCCTGACGAGGCTCTATCCGACTCGCCGCCACGCCCTGGTCCTGGAGGAGGCCGTTTCACAACCTGGGTCCGTCCGGCAGAGAGGGTTTGCGCAGCTGGGATCTGGGCCGTGGCGCGGCACCATTACGCGAGCGTGTTGTTGATCGACGAGATCGACCTCAGCCGCATGCGAAGGGGTCGCTAACGTGGGTACCACGATGATGACCGCAGAGCCAATGGTTGCTCGTGGTGCCCATTACACGGCGCTGCTTGACACGATCGATCACGAGGGGACCACCAAGCTGCACGCCAGGGAGCGGGAGCAGCTGCTGGAGGCCGCGGATGCGTTGCTGTTCGGCGAGCCTGATAGCGAGCGGACGGTCCGCTGGGCGGAGGTTCTGATCGGGGACTTGGAGGCCAGTGGGCGGTGGTCAGTAGAGACCTGTGCTCAGCTGCGCGAGCACCTGTACGGCTGTGGTGCTGCGACCGGGACACCGTAAGCACCAAGCGCTCGGGCCGACGAGCCTCGAAGGTGGGCCTGCCTATCCCGGCTGTCCGCAGGGGATGAGCGAGGCTGAGCTGGCCGCTGGGGCGTATGCGCAGGCGGTGCGCTTTGGCGCGGAGGTCGTCGTCGGCGTCGAGCTCATGCGCGTCGCTCCGGAGCTGGAGAGTGGAGCTGCTCTCGTCGAGCATCTTCCAGCGGTATAGCGTCACCTTGGGGCGCCCATTCGGACGCTCGTTTGGGATTAAGGAAGGAGATGTCGATGGCCTCAGCAGACGTACAGATACTTCGCGACGCTTACGACGCATTCAACCGGGGTGACATTCCGGCGGTTCTCGAAGCGATGGACTCCGACATTGAATGGAACGAGCCGGGTGGCGGACGCGCGCCCGCGGGAAGCTTCCGCGGCACTCAGAGCGTCGCAAACGACGTCTTCGCCACGGTTCCCGAGAATTTCGATGAGTTCAGCGCCCGGCCGGACCGCTACTTCGAGGCGTTCAATGATCACGTCATCGTCGTCGGGGAGTTCCACGCGAAGCCCAAGGGTGGAGGCGCGATGACGGCGCCCTTCGCGCACGTCTGGCAGATGCGCAATGGAAAGGCCAGCCGGTTCCACAACTACGTCGACGCCGCTGCCTGGGGACCCGGCTGGGGAGGGTAGCTAATTGGCTTTGCTCCGACCAATCCGCGAACCTTCTGTGCCAGCTGGAGCGAGCACGATCCGGAAGTGACTCCGCCGGGCGGGGGGCGCGGTGGTGGTGGTATCCCCGCCATGAGGTAACGCGGGCTGCCCGCCTAGTGCTGGCGCAAGATTCGGAGCGCTGGTTAGCCGTCCACACATGCCCGCCGCTTCCGCAGAGTGGTCTACACGGAGCACTCTGCAGGTTCTCGTGTCGCGCCGTGAGACGCTGTCGGGCGTTTATTTAGTCCAGCTGCTGTCCGCGCAAGAGCTTGAGGTGGACGTGGGCAGCCTCGCGGAGCTCCGGTGCTCGCCCGGGTGCGACCCAGCATTTAGCGGCGACGCAGACGCTGCGCATCCGGCGCATGGTGGTGATCAGCCCGCGGTCGGCCGCGGAGAAGAAGGCGAGCGCGTCGTCGGGCAGGGCGGCGAGGTCCCATTCGACTGGTCCGCGGCAAGCTGATTCGAAGTCGAGCAGGAGGAATCCGTCCGCGCTCGGGAGCCAGTTGGCGTCGTGCGGGCTTCCGTGCAGCGGTCGCCACGCCCGCTTGACCGTCGCGAGTGCCGCCTGGATCTCGTTCGCGACTCCCGATAGAAACCGCCGCTCTGCGGGCTTCAGGGCCAGCGAGCGATGTGGCTGCAAGAGCCTCTTGGCGTCGCTCAGCTCGAGGGTGAACGCAGGGAGCGTTCCCTCGAAGTCGGCGAGCGCCTGGTGCACGATCTTGAGCGCCGCTGCCATCTGTGCTGCGGGAGGCGTGCTGCCAGGGGCCGGCTCGATGTACTGCCACAGCGTGAGCTCTAAATTCTGCCAACGGTGTGGTCCGGGAGGGATGCCCTGGGTAGGCGGGACCACCGGCGCTCCGCGAGCCGCAAGGTGCGCCGCGACGGCCACCTCACGGTCCAGAGACTCGAGCCGCGCCTCGCGAAAATGACTCGTTGCGACCTTCGCCACGATCTCAGCAGGAGCGAGGCGGATGATCGTGTTGTTCCAGTCCCGGAGGATCACCGCTCGCCGCGTGTGAAGCCCGAGCCTCGCGCCGACGCCCAGCGCCGCTTCGCACGCGCGCTGCCTGCGCTCTCTTGGCCCCCATCGGGACGACGCGATCGCCTCAGACATATCGAAGACGATGCCACCCCGCGCCCACACGGCGGCCGCTGCCGATCGAGCGCTCCGACAGAGACCATGAGACTTGGTATCGCGATTCGACCAGCACCCCGAACGCGCCGTCCCGAGTCCCGGAAAGCCCGGAACGCGGGACGCCTGCTTCACTGAGCGAACTGGCGTCGGGCTGACGCTCGCATTGCGACGACTCCAGACGCCGGAGCAGCTCCGTCGTCGTGAGCGCTTTGTCCCGAAAGGAGGCGCCAGCAGCCGCGCCAGTCGGGCGTATGCAGGCGTCGCAACGCGAGCGTCAGCCAGGGCAAGACGCGCGGACGGAAAGCGAGCGTGGGGATTCGGCCAGCAGGTCGGACGCAGTAGTGCTGCATTCTGAGATTCCGACAGCCGAGCCAAGGCCGCTCGTATTAGCCCCGAGGGGGCGTGTGGTCAGAGCGCTGGTTTCGTTCCAAACCAACAGTGGTGAAGGGTTAATCGAGGTCTCAGCGCTGTTGCAGGTAGCCCGAAGCAGCCAGGCGGTCGCCGCGCAAGCAGCTATTTGGAAGCTGCCGGCGAGCGGGATGGTCGTTAGCCTTGGCAGACCGAGCCGGGGCGCGGGAGGGTGAGGTTGATCAGGTAGCGGTCGATTGCGTGTTGCGCGCAGGGTGAGGTCACGTAGGAGGTGTGGCCGTCGCCTTCTCTGGTCAGCAGAACGCTGCCGGGCATTTCGTCTTGCAAGCTGAGCGCCCAGGTGTAGGAAGTTGATGGGTCATGCGTAGCGTTGACGATCAGCGCTGGTGGCGCGCCCTTGATGTGCAGGAAGTGACGGGGATCGGTGGGTGGACGAGGCCACCCGGAGCATTCGGAGATGATCCTTCCGGTCTGCACCGCGCCGCCTAGGTAAGGCGCGATGATGCGCGCGATTCTGATCTCGTTTGAGAACTCGGCGAAGTTGGTGGCCTCTACCGGGAAGTCCTGACACTCGATTGCGCGTTCGTTGACCGGCGGCGGCTCCGTCGTGGCGAACTGCGAGGCGTCCCCGTGCAACGCCTTGACGATCGCCGGGCCTAGCGAGAGCCAGCTGATTGGCGAAAAGGCGTTTGGACGCTTGAACAGCAAATAGTAGGCGTCGGTGACTTGCTGGATCTGTTGGCCAGTCACGCGGCGATGGACGTTGGGGGCGGGGATCGGCGAGCGGTCGGCGCGCGCGATCAAACGATCCCAGATCTTCAACACGTCGCGCCCATGCAACGGGCACTCCGCGCTCGCCTTGCACCACTGCGCCCAACGTACGAACTCGTCCTCCGCGGCGCGCGCCTCCTCGGAGAGCATCACGGGCTCCGACAGCGCACGATCGACCGCGCCGTCGAGCACCATCGCCCGGATTTCGTTCGGGTAGCGCTCGGCGTACAGCGACCCGAGCAGGGTTCCGTAGGAGAGGCCTAGCCAGTTGAGCTTGCCGTCACGCAGCGCCTCGCGGATGGCCTCCATGTCTCGCACCACATCGACCGCGCCGACGTGCATCAAATACCGCCCAGTCCGCTTCTCGCAGCTGCGTGCCAGCGCGCGGTTAAACGCGACCAGCCGCGAGTATCCGGCCCGGGTATCGGGATACCAGGGGATGCTGAAATCAAACGCAGGGAGCCCGCACCGGACCGGCGTGCTTTCGCCGGTCCCACGGGGATCAAACCCCACGATGTCAAACCGCCGGCGCAGCCTCGCGGTGAACAGGTCAGGTTTGGCCTTGACCACCTGAGCGCTCGCACAGCCTGGACCGCCACAGTTAAACACCACCGTCCCGACCCTCTGCTTGGGATCAGTCGCCCGCAGCCGCGTCAGTGCCAGCGTCACCTCGGGTCCCGCCGGGCGCGACCAGTCCAAAGGCACCCGCAGTTTCGCGCACTGCACCCCCCGTGCGCCCCGGCACACCCGCCAACTCAACCTTGGTGCGTGCCATCCCCGCAGCACAGGTCGCGCGCGCAACGATGCGCCCCTGCCGGCCGATGGCAA
>JAFAPR010000040.1 GCA_019247075.1 Solirubrobacterales bacterium | reverse complement strand
GCGGCTCGGCCACCGCGACTGCCCCCCGCGCCCGATCTCTCTGGGCGATCGCGTGACGCAGCGCGCTGAGGTTGCCGACGGCCCGAACCGCGTCGACCCTCGGGCCATCGAGGACCGAGATGCCGGCGCTGTCATAGCCCCGGTACTGGAGGTGCTCAAGCCCCGCGAGCAGCAGCGGGCGTACCTCACGCCGCCCCACATAACCTACGATGCCGCACACTGGACGGCGAAGATTAGATGCTGCCGCGGCACCTCCCGCCGCTATGGGAAGGTGCTTGCACTGACGGCTCTAGCCCAAGGCCCGCTCGACCACCGCTTTGAGGCGGCCGCACACCTCCTCGGTCTCGCGCGCGCTTGGAGCCTCGACCATCACCCGGATCAGAGGCTCGGTGCCTGACGCGCGCACGACCACCCGGCCGCGCTCGCGCAGGGCGGCCTGCTCGCGCTCGATCGCCTCCCGTACCGCTGCGGCATCGAGCGCCGCAGTCAGCGCCTTGCGCTCTTCAGCTCTGATGTTCACCAGGTACTGGGGCAGCTTCTCCATCACATCGCGCTGCGCCAGGTCACGGTTGCCCAGGGCCTCCAGAGTCAGCAGGGCGCTGGAAATTCCGTCCCCGGAAGGCCCGAAGCCGAGGTCGATGATGTGACCCGACTGCTCGCCGCCGAGCGCCCACCCGCGCCGACGCAGCTCGTCGAGCACGTAGCGGTCGCCCACCGGCGTGGTCGCCACCTCGATCCCGGCGGTCGCCATCGCGGCGTGAAAGCCGTAGTTCGTCATCACCGTTACCGCCACCCCTCCCCCGTTGAGGCGGCCCAGATCGCGCAGGTGCAACGCCGCGAGCGCGACCAGCTCGTCGCCATCGACGACGACGCCGTCGCGATCCACCGCGAGCACACGGTCACCGTCACCATCGAATGCGAAAGCGAGATCGTGACCCCCCTGGTGCAGCCGCTCGATCACTGTGGCGAGGTGGGTCGAGCCGCAGTGGTCGTTGATGTTGCGACCGTCGGGGTCCGCCGCCATCGCCTCGACCTCGGCGCCCAGGCGGCGGAAGATCTCGGGCGCCACCAGATGCGTGGCGCCGTTGGCGCAGTCGAGCAGGATGCGGCGCCCGCTGAGATCCAGTGACGCGTAGCGCACATGGAGCTCGCGGAGGTAATCCTCGAGCGCACCGCGGAAGCGCCGCACGCGCCCCACACGCGCGGTGCGCGCGACGGGTTGTCCCAGCTCCCCCTCGATCGCGTGCTCGGTCGAGTCGTCGAGCTTGAACCCGTCGGGGCCGAAGAGCTTGATCCCGTTGTCGTCGTAGGGGTTGTGCGAGGCGGAGATCACGGCCGCCAGATCCAGTCTGTGTCGCCGCAGCAACAGCGGCGCTGCCGGGGTTGGCAGCACGCCCGCGATCAGCGCGTCGCCCCCGGCGGCGCTCGCGCCGGCGGCGATCGCGGCCTCGAGCATCTCACCCGACTCCCGGGTATCGCGCACGATCAGCATCTGCGGCCGCGGGGCTTCGCTGTGGGCGACGGCTGCGCGGCCCAGCGCCACAGCCAGCTCGGGGGTCAGGAACTCGCCGGCACGCCCGCGGACGCCATCGGTGCCAAACAACTGGCGCCCGCGAGGCTGTCTCGTGTCCGAGATCTCTCCGCTCCCCAGGACCTGCTGAACCCCACCGAGCCGGCTAGCGTTTCGAGAACTGGGGCCGCTTGCGGGCTTTCTTGAGGCCGGCCTTCTTCCGCTCCTTGACGCGGGGATCGCGCGTCAGGAAGCCTCTGCGCTTCAGCTCCCCGCGCAGGTGAGGGTCGGCCACGATTAGCGCCCGCGAGATCCCGTGGCGCAGCGCGCCAGCCTGGGCCGAAGTGCCGCCTCCATGCATCCGCGCCACCACGTCCATGCGCGAGTCGTAACCGACCGTCTCTAGTGGCTGCCGGATGAGGCGCTGGAGCGTCTCGCGCGGGAAGTAATGCTCGAGTTGCTTGCCGTTGATCGCGTAGCCACCTGAGCCGGGCTTGAGGATCACGCGGGCCACGGCGCTCTTGCGTTTGCCCGTGGCGCTGTACCGCGCGCCCGCCGCGAGGTCGATCGCCGCGTCGGCGATCGGCTCGGCCGCAAGCTCCTCCTCCTCCTCGCGCTCGCGCGCTGCCCTCGCTTCCGCCTCCGCCTCGGCGGCGGCGCGGGCCTCAGCGTCGAGGAACTCCTCCTGCTCGGGAGGCATGATGTCAGGGATGAGGTCGGCCCCGGGAATCTCCGGGCGCTGGCGCGGGATCTCGGGCAACTCCTCGGCGACCGCAGGAGCCTGAGGCCGCTGTTGAACTGCCGGCGGTTCCGCGGCCGCCCCGGCAGGCACGGGAGGTGCCTCGGCCTCGGCCGGCTCCTCGGGCTCGCCTGGCGTCTCGGGCTCGGTCGGCTTCTCGGGCTCGCTTAGCGTCTCGGGCTCGGCCGGCTCCTCGGGCTCGCCTGGCGTCTCGGGCTCAGCCAGCTCCTCGGGCTCGGCGCGCGGGGCCGACGACGCCGGCTCCGGCTCCGAAAGAGGGGCGTCGGGCCCGGGCTCAGGCTCCGAGGGAGGCGTCGGATCCCCCTCCGGACTCATAGGAGCTCCATCGGTTGAGGTTTTTGCGCCGCATGGGGATGATCCGGGCCCGCATAGACCTTGAGCTTCGTCAGCTGCTTGCGCGCCAGCCTGTTGCGCGGCAGCATCCCTTTGACCGCGAGGCGGATCACCTCCTCGGGCCGGCGCTCGAGCATCTCCTGGAAGCTGCGGGACCGCAGCCCCCCGGGATACCCGGAGTGGCGGTAGTAGCGCTTGGCGACCCGCTTGTTGCCGGTCACGGAGATCTTCTCCGCGTTCACCACGATCACGAAATCACCCGTGTCGATGTGCGGCGTATACGTGGGCTTGTCCTTGCCGCGGAGCGCGTCGGCAATCTGGGTCGCCAGCCTGCCGAGCGTCTGCCCGGTGGCATCGACCACGAGCCAGTTGCGCTCGCGCGTGGAGGGTGTGGCGGTAAAAGTCTTCATGGCATGGACAAGCCGCGCTCCCTTCGCGCGGCTGTCGCCATGATAACGGCAATCTCCCGCCTCGAGCCGCCACCGGCGACCGCGTACGCTGGGTCCGTGCAGATCCCCCTCGCGCTCCGCCGTCAGGCCTACCGCGTGGCGCACCACCTGCTGAGGGCGTGGTGGTTCGTGCGCCGCCCCGATCACGAAGGGGTCAAGTGCGTGCTCAATGACGCAGACCGCGTGCTGCTCGTGCGCCATACCTACGGCGATCGCCGGTGGGACCTTCCCGGGGGTTCTGTCCGCCGCAGCGAGGTAGCGCAGGAGACGGCGACCCGCGAGATGGAGGAGGAGCTCGGCATCCGCGTCGAGCACTGGTATTACCTGTGCGACCTGCTGGCTCTCTCCTACAGCTGCCACGACACGCTGCACTGCTTCCAGGCCGAGGTCGACGACCCCGCTCTCACGCTCAACCGAGCAGAGCTCCAAGCCGCGCGCTGGTTTCCCGAGCGGGAGCTGCCGGCAGAGGTAGGGCGCCATGTGCGGCCGATCCTCGCCCGATCCTTCGTCCTGCGGCCCTCCGTGCGCGGCGAGCAAGCAGACGCATAAATCTCATACCGCCTCATCCAAAAATGCGTGCGCCGCTGCGGACAGGGGCCCGTCGCGGTGTACGAGTCCGATCCGTCGCGTGATCCGCCGGGCGCTTCGCCGCACGATGGCGCCGCGCCGTTGCGCGTCGCGGGCCAGCGGCCCCGGCAGCAGGGCCGCGCCGGCGCCAGAGAGAACGAGCGGGACGATGGCCTCGCGGGCAGCCGTCTGCACCGCAATCCGCGGCGAAACCCCCAGGGCGTCCAGTGCCTGATCGAGCAGCATCCGCGTGGAGGTGCCCCGGGGCGCCACCACGAGCTGGATCTCCGCCAGCTCGCGAGCGCTGATCGGGCGCTCCTGCGGTTGATCGGCGCGGGGCCGTGGCGGGAGCACGAACAGCAGCTCCTGTTCGCCGAGCGGAAGCTCGACCAGCCCCTCGGTTGGTATCGGCAGATGTGCTGCACCGAGCTCGCATGCGCCTTCGCGCACCAGCGTGCTCACCCCGTCGGCGGTGTCGGGTTCATACACGTCCACCTCGATGCCCGGATAACGATCCCGAAACCGGCCCACGAGCTCGGCCATCGGGTCGATGGCGAGCGTCGCCAGGGTCGCCAGCTCGAGCGTCCCCGTGCGCAGCTCCATCGCGCCCGAGATCGCGTGCCGGGCGTCGTCCATGGCGCGCAGGATCTGTCTTGCCGGACCGACCAGCTGCCTTCCCGCCGACGACAGTCGCATGCCTCGCCCCAGCCGATGGAACAGCTCGACTGAAAGCTCGGCCTCGAACGCGCGCAACGCCTGCGAGAGCGAGGGCTGCGCAACCCCGAGCCGCTCGGCGGCTTTGGTGACGCCTCCCTCCTCGGCGACCGCTAGGAAGTAGCGCAGCCGACGCTCGTCCAATGTCGCCTCTGCGATCCCGTTCCGCGGGCCGTCACGGCCGCCTAGCGCTGTCTTGCCCTATGGCACTCATAGGTGATTCCACAGCATTATAGCGATTCCGAGACATCGTCCTATGAATCTGCTGGAATGGATCTATGAGCGTCACGCTGCGAGAGCCGGCCCGACCGTCGCGCATCAGGAAAAGCCCACGGGCCCACCGGTACGTCGTCGCCACCGTCTGCATCGGTGCCTTCATGTGCCAACTCGATGCGAGCATCGTCACGCTGGCGCTCCCCCGCCTGGGCCGCGACCTCCACGCGACCGTGGGCGGTGTCGAATGGGTGGCGCTTGCCTACCTGCTCGTGCTCATCGCTACGGTCGCCACAGTCGGCCACCTCGCCGACGCGTTCGGGCGCAAGCTGCTCTACACGTTCGGGTTCGGGGTCTTCACCTTGGCCTCGGTCGCCTGCGGCCTCGCTCCCGACCTGCCGGTGCTGATCGCCGCGCGGGTCGTGCAGGCACTCGGGGCCGCGATGTTGCAGGCAAACAGCGTGGCTCTCATCGCCGAGGCCATGCCCCGCAGGGTGCTCCCGCGCGCGCTCGGGGTGCAGGGCACCGCGCAGGCGCTCGGGCTGGCGCTAGGACCGGCGTTTGGAGGCCTCCTGCTGGCGCTCGCCGGCTGGCGGCTGATCTTCCTGATCAATGTTCCCGCGGGCGTGCTGGGGCTGGCGGCCGGCTGGATCCTGCTGCCCCGCAGCCGGTCTCGCCGGGAGATCGGGGGCGGGGACGTGGGTGGAGCGCTGCTGCTGGCGGCGGCCGCCGGCGGCACCCTCGCCTACCTATCGCTGGCTACCCGCTACGGATTCGACAACGCTGTCCTGCTCGCCCTGCTGATGGCCGGCGTCGTGGCCGGCGCGCTGTTCCTGGTCCACGAGCGCCGCCACGCCCATCCCCTTATCGAACTGAGCATGCTCCGCCGGCCGGCGCTCTCGATTGGCCTCTCCAGCAGCCTGCTCGCCTACACGGTGCTATTCGTGACGCTGTTCGTGGTCTCCTACTTTCTCTCGGCCGACCGCGTCACCCCCGCGCTTGCGGGCCTGGAGCTCGCGCTCCTCCCAGTCGGAATCGGGGTGGCGGCGCCGATCGCGGGCCGGCTCGCGAGCCGGATCGGGGCAGGGCCCCTGACCTCAGGTGGGCTGACGCTGGCGGGAGCTGGGATGCTCGTGGTCGCGCTTGGCCACGGTACGGCGTCGCTGCTGGTAGGGCTGGTGGTCACCGGCCTTGGCCTCGGGACCTTCAACCCCGCCAACAACGCCTCGATCATGGTTGCGGCTCCGGGCGGCTACACCGGCTTGGTGGGCGGGATCCTGAACATGACGCGGGGGGCTGGAACCGCGCTGGGCGTGGCCGGCGCGAGCGTGATCTACACCATGGCCGTTGGGGTCAGCGGCGCGGACGCCGCAACCGCCGGCCTCGCCGCCGCCAGCCACGGCCTGACCGTCTCACTCTTGGTCTTCGGCGCGATCGCGCTGGCCACCGGCGCGGCGCTCGCGTTGCGGGGCAGTCGTGCGAGCGCTCGGCTTGGAGGGTCCTCGGCGGCGACCGATGAGCGTCGGTCGCGTCCGCTTTCGCCAACCGCCCCGCTTACAAACGAGGCGGCACGCGGACGCTGATTGGTCGTGCCGACGGCCTTTACTCCCACTCGATCGTGCCGGGCGGCTTGCTCGTGATGTCGAGCACCACCCGGCCCACCGAGCGCAGTTCGGACACAATGCGCGAGGAGACGCGGTTCAGCAGGTCGTAGGGCAGCCTCGCCCAGTCGGCGGTCATTGCGTCGTCGCTGGTGACTGCCCGGATCGCGACCACGTGGCCGTAGGTGCGCGAGTCGCCCTGCACGCCCACCGAGCGGATGTCAGGCAGCACACAGAACGACTGCCACAGCTGGTGGTAGAGGCCGGCCGCGCGGATCTCCTCCTGGAGGATTGCGTCGGCCTCGCGCAGGGTCTCGAGCCGCTCGCGGGTGACCTCGCCGCCAACGATGCGGATCGCCAGTCCGGGGCCGGGGAACGGCTGGCGCCAGACAAGCCGCACGGGGAGGCCCAGCTCGGCGCCCACGGCGCGCGCCTCGTCCTTGAACAGCGCGCGCAGGGGCTCCACAAGTTCGAGCCCCAGCTCTGCGGGCAGTCCGCCGACGTTGTGGTGGGACTTGATCGTGGCCGCGCCGGTGCCGCCGCCCGACTCGATCACGTCGGAGTAGAGCGTCCCCTGGACGAGGAAGCGGACGTCCTCAAGCCGCGCGGCCTCCTCCTCGAAGACGGAGATGAACTGGCCGCCGATCCGCTTGCGCTTCTCCTCGGGGTCGCTCACACCCTCCAGGCAGGCGAGGAACCGCTCCGCGGCGTCCACCGTGACCAAGGGCACGTGGAAGTGGTCGCGGAAGGCGGCGATCACCTGGTCCGCCTCGTTCTTGCGCAGCAGCCCGTGGTCGACGAACACGCAGGTCAACCTGTCGCCGATCGCGCGGTGGACGAGCAGCGCCGCGACGCTCGAGTCGACGCCCCCGGAGAGCCCGCAGATGGCGCGCGCGTCCCCCACCTGCGCCGAGATCCGCTCCACCTGCTCGCCGATCACCGAACCTGGGGTCCAGGTCCGCTCGCAGCCGCAGGCCTGCTCGAGGAAGTTCGTCAGCACGTGCTGGCCGTAGGGCGTGTGCACGACCTCCGGGTGAAACTGGATCCCGTAGATGCCGCGCTCGCGCGACTCGAACGCCGCCACTGGCGAGGCCGTCGAGGAGGCCAGCGCGGAGAAGCCGGGCGGAGGCGCGTAAACGGCGTCGCGATGCGACATCCAGCAGCTCTGCTGCTCCGGGGTGCCCGCAAGCAGCCTTCCTGGCTCGCGGACGGTCAGCTGCGAGCGGCCGAACTCCCCCACGTCGCATCCCCGCACGTCGCCGCCCAGGTCGCGCGCCAGGAGCTGCATCCCGTAGCAGATGCCGAGCACCGGAACGCCGAGCTCGAGCAGCTCGCGCTCCAACCCGGGGGCGCCCGGCGCGTACACGGATTCCGGCCCACCGGAGAGGATCACGCCCCTGGGCTGCCTGCGGGCCACCTCCTCCGCTCCGGCGTCGTACGGCACGAGCTCGGAGAAGACACCGCATTCCCTTACGCGGCGTGCGATCAGCTGGGCATACTGCCCGCCGTAGTCCAGGACGACCACTTCTTCCTGTCTTTCCGGCGCGCGCATGCGCGCGCCGGCCCGCGGCGCATGCGCCGCGGGGGCCGGCGCACATGTGCGCCGGCCAACATCGACACTGGATTTAGTCGCCGACACCTACTGTGGCCGCCTCACCGACCGCGCCCATACCGACACCCTGTTCGCGCTGAAGCTGTTTGCCTTCGGTCTGCAGGGCCGGCGCGACTGCCAGCTCGGCCCGGTTGAACTCCGCAATGTCGCGGTAGCCGCAGGTCGCCATCGACGTGCGCAGGGCTCCGATCAGGTTGAACGTGCCGTCGTTCTCGCGCGCCGGACCCTTGATGATCTCCTCGACCGTGCCGTTCTGTGTGGTCGCCACGCGGGTCCCGCGGGGCAGGGTCGGATGGAAGGTGGCCATGCCCCAGTTGTAGCCGCGGCCGGGAGCCTCGTACGCGCGTGCCAGCGGCGACCCGAGCATGACCGCGTCAGCTCCGCAGGCGATCGCCTTGGCCACATCGCCGCCGTTGCGCATGCCGCCGTCTGCGATCACCTTGACGTAGTCGCCCGTCTCGAGCATGTGCTGGGAGCGGGCGGCGGCCACGTCGGCGATCGCGGTGGCCTGCGGCACGCCGATGCCGAGCACGCCGCGGGTGGTGCAGATCGCGCCGGGGCCGACGCCGACCAGCACGCCGGCGGCGCCGGTGCGCATCAGGTGCAGTCCGGTGTGATAGGAGGCGCAGCCGCCCACGATCACGGGCGTGGGCTGGAGCTCGCGGATGAACTCCTTCAGGTTCAACGGCGGACGGGTCTCGTCGGTGGACACGTGCTCGGCGGATACCACGGTCCCCTGGATCACGAGGATGTCGAGGCCCGCCTCGAGCGCCACCTCGTAGTGCCTGCGCACCTTCTGGGGAGTGAGCGAGGCCGCTGCCACGACGCCTTGGGCCTTGATCTCTGCAATCCGCTGCGCGATCAGCTCGGGCTTGATCGGCTCCCGGTAGATGTCCTGCATCTCGCGGGTCGCGATGTCGCGCGAGAACGTGGCGATCCGGTCGAGCTGGGCCTCGGCGTCCTCGTAGCGGCAGAAGATGCCCTCGAGGTTGAGCACCGCGAGCCCGCCGAGCTTGCCGATGATGCCCGCCGTCTCCGGCGAAACGACCCCGTCGAGCGCCGCCGCGAGGAGCGGCAACTCGAACCTATAGGGGCCCAGCGTCCACGAGACGTCGATGTCGTCCGGGTCGCGCGTGCGTCGAGAAGGGACGATCGCGATCTCGTCGAATCCGTAGGCCCGCCGCGCCTTTTTCCCGCGTCCGATCTCTACTTCCATCTGCGCATCGTAGAGAGGACTGCGGACGCCAACTGGGCGGTACTCATCGGGCGGTCGATGCTAGCAGCGGGCGCCGGCCGTTCCGGCGGGCCAGGCTACGATCTGCGCGTGCCGGGAACATCGTTACGTCGGCTCGGCGGCGGCCCCACCGCGTGGCGCATCGCGGCGGCGCTCGCGGTTTTGGGGCTCGTCCTGGTCGGCGGCTCGGCGGGCCGCGCGGCGAGCCCAACCCACGGTGCGCGTCCGCGTCCCGCTGGCCTCCGGGGTGCGCCGAAGACGCTCCGGCTGGGAAGCCTCGTCCTGCACAGATGTGGCACCTCCCCGCTGAGGTACTGTGGCGGGCTCGCGGTGCCGCTTGATTACGCGGCGGGGGCAGCCAGCCCGATGATTCACATCGGCTTCCGGTGGTTGCCGGCGACCGCCACGAGACGTGGTAAGGGGACGGTGCTCGCGGTCGAGGGCGGTCCCGGGTTCGCCACGACCGGCACACAGGGCGCGTACGTGGCGATGATGGGCTCGCTGCGGCGGACACGGAATCTCCTGCTGGTCAACCTTCGCGGGACGGGAAACTCGACGCTGATCGACTGTCCGGGCCTCGAGCACTACGGGCACACGCAGCGTCAGTACGGCCGGGCCTTCGACCACCTGGTGGCGGGGTGCGGGAACCGGCTCAACCACACCTGGCGCTACCGGCACGGCGGCTGGGTGCGCGCATCGGACCTGTTCAATACCGCCTATTCCGGCCGGGATGTGGCCCGCGTGGTCCGGGCACTACATCTGGGCCGCCTCGACCTCTACGGAGACTCCTACGGCAGCTGGTTTGCGCAGGCTTTCGCTTCCCGATACGCCGGGGTGCTGCGGTCCGTCACGCTCGACTCGACCTATCAGGTGCTGCGACTGCACCCCTGGTACACGACGACCGTGGTGACCGCCCGCCGCGCCTTCGCCAGGGCGTGCTCCGAGTCGGTGGCCTGCGCCTCGGCCGCCAACGGCAGCCGGGCCTGGGCACGGATTGCGACGCTTGCGGCGAGGCTCGCGCGGGCCCCGGTGAGCGGCACCACGACCTCTGGGGCGGGAAGGCCTACCAGGTTGACCGTGTCCGCCGAGACGCTCGTGAACCTCGTCAACAACGCCGGCTTCGATCCGGTCGTCTACCGGGACCTGGACGCCGCCGGCCGCGCGCTGGTGCGCCACCACGACGCCGCGCCACTGCTGCGCCTGGCCGCGCTGTCCCTGGGTTTTGACGACACCAACTACCCCCTGCCCGAGTTCAGCGACGGCCTCTACTTCGCGGTGGCCTGCACCGACTACGTGCAGCTGTTCAGCCGCTCGGCGAAACCGGCGATCCGCGCCCGCCAGTACCGGGCCGCCCTGCGTCGCGAGCGCCCGGGCGTCTTCGCGCCGTTCACGATCCAGCAGTGGACGCGCATGGATCAGTACACCGAGGCCTACAACGCGTGCCTGCGCTGGCCCACCCCGACGCGCCTGGTGGCGCCGATCACGCGGCGGCTGCCACTGGTGCCAAGAAGGCTCCCAGTCCTGATCCTCTCCGGCACCCTCGACTCGCTGACCCCATGGCTGCACGGCGCGACCCTGGTGGCGCGGCAGATGGGCCCCTCGGCGCGAGTGATCCGGGTGGCCAACCTGACTCACGTGACGCTCCAGGACTCAAACGACTCGTGCCCTGCTTCGATCTACCAGCGCTTCGTCGTCGATCCGGGTGCCTTGGCCCGCATGGACGCTTCCTGCGCCCGGCGCGTCACCCCGATCCATACGGTGGGGAGCTATCCGCTGCGGCTGACCGGTGCGGTTCCGGCAACTCCAAGTCCCGGGAATCGAGCCGGTACGCAGGCGCTGGAGGCCGCCTCCGTTGCGCTGGCCGCGGTGGGAGATGAGACCAGCCGCTGGCCGCTGCTCCACGGACGGCACGACCTCGGCCTGCGTGGCGGTACGGTCACGTTCTCCCCAGGGCGCCCGCTTGAAATGTCCTTCCACGACGTGCGCCCGGTGACCGACGCGACCGTCGACGGCACCGCCCGTTGGAATCGGGTCACGGACTCGGTCAGCGCGTCCCTGACCGTACGCATCCCTGGTGCGCCCGCCGTGCGGCTCTCGGCGCACTGGCGGCCGTTTGGCGCCCAGAGTCAGCTCGCAGTCATCTCGGGCTCACAGGGCAAACGAAGCCTCTCCGCCACCGCGCCGCCTCCTTGAGCAGGGAGAGCGGGGCAGCGCTTCAGCGCACCGGCGCGCGCTGCTCGAGCGGGCCGACCTCGACCTCCTCGAGCAGCCGCTCCACCCTCATCGGATCGATCACGCCGGCACCGAAGTGGCGCGTGGATTCGGCGCCGCAGGCGACCGCGTAGCGCAAGGCGTCGAGCCGGTCTCGTCCGCTGTAGCGGGTGGCCAGGTATCCCGCGAGGAAGGCGTCGCCCGAGCCGATCGGGGAGCGGGCGTCCTGCTGAGCCACGCGCACCCGAACCAGCGCGGGGCTGCCGTCCTCGGGCAGCTTCGCGTAGCAGCCGTCGCCCACGGTCATGATCGCCTCGCGCGCGCCGAGACGGGTCATCTCGACGACGGCCTCGGCGCGGTCGTCGTCGTCGTTGAACTCGTGACCGACGAGCTGCTCGGCTTCGAGCTCGTTGGGCGAGACGATGCTTGGCTGCTCCCGCACTCCGAGCCGGAGCGGTTCGCCGTCGGTGTCGAGCACGGTGGTCACGCCCATCTTGTGCAGCTCGCGGATCAACTCGCCGTAGATACCGGGTTCGACCCCCTGCGGGAGACTGCCCGCGAACACGCACATTCGCGCGCCCCGCGCGAGATACAGGCACTTATCGCGCAACAGGTCGAGCTCCTGTGCGGAGACGTCCGGTCCCCGCTCGTTGATCTCGGTGTGGATCCCGGTCGTGGGGTCGAGCACCGCCGTGTTGGTCCGCGACTCGTCGCGGATGCGCACGAACGCGTTGACGATCGACTCGGCGTTCAGCGCCTCCAGGATCCGCGTACCCGTCGGCCCGCCGGCAAATCCGGTGGCGATCACCGGCTGGCCCAACCTTCTCAACGCGCGCGCGATGTTCACCCCCTTGCCCCCGGGCGTGGTGGTCTGGTCGACCGTGCGCAGCCGCCGTCCGGGGGTGAAGTTCGGCACCTCGAGCGTCTTGTCGAGCGCCGCGTTGAGCGTGACGGTAATGATCATGCGGTTCCTGAGCGGACTCGTCGCCGGAGGCGCTGACGGAGCGTGAGCGCGACCCCCGCCATCACCAGAACGACCAGCACGACAAGCGTAGAGGGCCGGGTGATGAACCTGGCCGCGGCGACGAACGGGCTCAGCCCGGGCAGCGCACGCGCCAAGACGAGCTGGACCCGCCCGACCGGCCGGGTCCCCTCGAACACGGTCGCGCTCCCCACCCGGGTGTGTCGCTTGAGCGGCCCGCTGAGCTGGAGCGGGACGTGCAGCGCGACGCGCAGCTGCAAACCGCGGGGCACGACCCACGAGACCGTGCGGGCGGCGATCACCGACGCGTGCCGGTCCGTGTAGCCGTTGACCGTGGGCCGGGCGAGTACGGCCCCGGCCGCCACCGGCCGCGTGAGGCGGAAGTTCTGAAAGCCCCAGTCGAGCAGGGCGACGGTGCTCTGGTCGCGAGCGGCCTCGCTTGGAGTTCCAAGCACGGCGCTCATCAGCGTCATCCCGTTGCGGCTCCCATCGGCCACCAGCACGTACCCGGCCTTGCTGGTATGGCCGGTCTTGACGCCATGGATCCAGGGCACCTCGCTGACGAGGTAGTTGCGCGAGACCACGTAACGGCGGTGATAACCCGTCGTGAGCACGGCGTGCGAGAGGCCGACCACGTGGGCGAAGAACGGATAGCGCGCGAGTAGGTAGGCCGCGAGCTTGACCAGGTCGGCGGCGCTCGAGTAGTTGCCGGGGGTGTCGAGGCCGATAGGGGTCGAGTAGTGAGTGTGACCAAGCCCTACCGCCCGCGCCCCCTGGTTCATCATCGCGATGAAGCGAGCCACCGACCCGCGGCCCACGTTGAAGGCCAGGTCCTCTGCCGCGTCGTCGGCGCTCGGCACCAGCATGGCGATCATCAGGTCGCGCACGCTCATCCGCTCGCCTTCAATCAGGCCGATCTGCGAGTCGTCGGGGGCGGGGTGCCAGTTGGGGTCGGTGAAGACGTCAGTGAGCGAGGCGTGCTCGAGCACCTGTAGCGCGGTCATCAGCTTGGTCGCGCTCGCGATCGGCAGCTCCTTGTCGGCGTTGAGCCCGTACAGCCGCTGACCCGTCGCAGGCACCGTCAGGATGGCCGCGCGCGCCGGCAGCTTGGGGGCCGAGGGTGGGCCGCTGGTCGCGGCCGCTGCGGGGGGCGCAATGCTCAGGGCGAAGAGCGCCGCGACCGCTCCCAGCAGGCGAATCACCACGCCGTTGCCCATCGCGGGTCGATCTTACAAGCGCGATCCCCCGTGTCCCTGGGGCCCTGGGCTGGTCGGCGTGCGCGCTTTAGAACCTCAGCCCCCGAGACTCCATGCCAGGTCCCGCAGGCGCGCGGCCTGTGCTGCGGCGGCGGCGGCGGGATCTCCGCCATGCTCCTCGCCCGCCGCGACGATGCTCCGCGATGCAGAGATCAGCGCGGAGGCGGCGTGCACGCCCCGGGCGGCGCCGAGGTCCTCCACCCTGCCGCCCTGGGCGCCGACGCCGGGCAACAGGAAGATGGTATGCGGCATGAGCCCACGGAGCCTGGCGAGCCGCTCGGGGGCGGTCGCGCCGACGACGGCTCCGACGTCGGAGAGGCCGGCGCGGCCGACTCCCTCGAGACCCAACCGACGAACCAGCTCCGCCAGCAGCTCGCTGACCGTCAGGCCGCTCTCGAGCCGGCGGTCCTGCAAGTCCGCTGCGCCGCGGTTGGACGTGCGCACGAGCGCGAATATGCCGGCCCCATGCTCGCGAGCCGCTCTCACCAGCGGCTCGAGCGAGTCGGCGCCGAGCAGCGGGTTCACGGTCACAGCGTCGGCGCCGAGTCCTTCCACTTCGCCGTACGGGGTAGGCGTCGTTCCGAGGTAGGCCTGGGCGTATGCCGCCGCAGTCACGTCAATGTCGCCACGCTTGGCGTCGGCGAGCACCAGCAGTCCCCGCTCGCGGGCCCGGTGCACGGTCTCGGCCAGCGACGCCCAGCCGGGTGACCCCAGCCTCTCGAAGCACGCGACCTGCGGCTTGACCGCAACCGCGTGATCGGCGACCGCCTCGATCACCAACGCGCAATGGGCCGCTACCGCCGACGCGGCGCGGCTCGCCGCCGACCCCCCCGCCTTGTCGCCGGCTTGCGCTGCCAGCTGGTACGCCCTGGGCCACAGCCTCGCGGGGTCGGGGTCGAGTCCGACGACCAGCTGCGAGGCGCGCGCTTCCACGGCACTCGCGAGCCGGTCGCCGAAGGCCTCGGTCACGGCAATGGGCCGTGACCAAGTCGGTATAAGCGCGACGCTACTTGACCGCCTTCTTCAGCCCCGCGCCCGCGGTGAACTTTGGCACCCGCGAGGCCGGAATCTTGATCCTCTCGCCGGTCGCCGGGTTGCGGCCTTCGCGAGCGCCGCGGTTGCTCACGCTGAACTTCCCAAACCCCGAGAAGACGACTTCGCCACCGCGCCGGAGCGTGCTCTCGATCGTGTCCAGGGCGGCGTCGACGGCCTCGGCCGCTTCTCTCTTGCTCAGCCCGGCCCGATCCGCAACCTGGTCGAC
>JAFAPR010000128.1 GCA_019247075.1 Solirubrobacterales bacterium | reverse complement strand
CGACGACGTGCAGGCATACGCCAGAGCCATCCGGTTCCAGCTCGAGGCAAACGCCGGGCGTCCGCTCGAGCGACGACGCGCGATCGCCGACCCCGCGGGCTCACCCTCGCTGCGCTGACTTAAGCCCAATCAGAAGCGAGAGGGGGGACCGAGCTAGTCCACCGCCATCACCACGGCTGTGGCGTCGTCCTCGAGCGGCTCCTGCCAGCAGTCGGTGAGCGCTTGCTGGATGGCCAGCGCGGTGGAGGCAGCGGTCGGGGTGTCTGAACGCTGCAGCGCGTCACTGATGCCGTCGATGCCGAACGTGCCGCCGCCTTCCATCCGACGGCTGATGACGCCGTCGGTCAGCAGGATCAGGCGCTCGCCCGGGTGAAGCTGGCGCTTGGTCTCGGTGAAGCTCGAATCCACTTTCCCCGTACCCAGGCGAGGATGCTCGGGTGCTTCGAGCTCCTTGAGATCCCCCTCGGCATCGACGAGGTAGGCATTGGGGTGCCCGCAGTTGACCCAGATGAACGTGGAAGTGGCCGCCCGCCACCGGGCTAGCAAAGCCGTGAGGAAGAAATCCGGGTTATCGAGGCAGCGGACCGTCTCGTCCATCAGCCTTGCGGCGCCCTTGAGCCCCTCCCCGCTGCGCCGTGCGGCGCGCAATGCCCCGAGGCCGGCGGCGCCCAGCCCGGCGGCAGTGGGACCTGTGCCGGCGGCGTCGGCGATGACGAGCCAAGCCCCGTCGCGGTTCTCCACAAAGTCGAACCAGTCTCCCCCCACCTCGTAGCTGGGCAGGAGTACGCCGGCCAGTTGCGCGCCGGCGATGCGGGCGATCCGGGGCGGGAACAGGTGCTGCTGGATCTCGGCGGCGGGCGTTGTCCGCTTGCGTCGCTTGGCGGCGTCGATGTAATCGGTGTAATCGTTGGCCAGCTCGAGCGCCGCGGCGCCCTGCTTGGCGATGTCGCAAAGATCGGTCAGCGGTGTGCCGACGCAGATGAGCAGCCCAGTAACGCGACCTCGGAGCCATAGCGGCTCGGCGACGCATCCGGGAAGCTCGCGCTGCATGCGGTCGTAGAACCCCGGGAGACCTTCGGGCACGATCTCGGGCCCGATCGCTGGAGGAGCCTGTAGTCGGGCGGGGAGCTCCTCCGTCCCGGCGAGGCGCAGCAGCTGCGAACCATCGATGTCGACCACGTACAGGGCGGTGGCCACGCCCGCGGCGCGACGGGCTTCAGCCACCAGCTGATCGGGCACCAGATGCGGCGGCACCTCGTCGAGGATGCGGGTCACGTCGAGGGCAAGCGGCGCTTCGCGGCCCAGCCGCCCTGGCGCGCGGAACGGCATCGTGGTCACGGTGCCGCTGACTGCCTGCGGCGGCGGCGCTCTCGTCCCTGAGCGTTCGATCTCCCCCAACGCCTGCTCGAGCAACTGGCGCGTCGGGAAGTGGCGGTAGAGCGTCGAGCGTCCGACCCGCGCGGCTGCCGCCAGCTCGGTCATGGTGACGCGACGGTCCCCTGCCAGGGCGGCCGCGGCCGCGAGGATGCGCTGTCGGCTCGCCACGGCATCCGAGCGAAGGAGCCCGCCCGAATCGGTTTTGGAAGGCCCGTCGCGTGCGTGCGCCGGCTCGGCCACCCACCACTTGTACCACGTTGCAGGTCCCGCCTAAGAATCTCTAATCGGGACGCTCGCCTGCACACCGGGACGAAAACTGTCTCAATTTAGGAAGGACCTTTGGTTACGGCGGCGAAACAGGGGTAAATACCGCCCGAACGTCCCGAATAGTTGAGACGAACTGATCCCGGAACGTTTGGAGGAGGCACATGGCCGAGAGCTATGGAGACGCAAAGGACACCACCGTGAGCGTCAAGGAGCCGACGCGCACCGACCGCTCCACGGCGGAGCTGATGAAGCAACTCTCGGACCAGACCGTGACGCTGGTTCGGCAGGAGCTTGACCTCGCCAAGGCTGAGGTCACCGAGAAGGGCAAGAGAGCAGGGCTGGGTGCCGGCATGTTTGGCGGGGCATCACTGTTCGGCATCTACGCGCTGGGAGCACTGACCGCATGCGCAATCCTGGCCCTGGACCTGGCGATGAAGGGTTGGCTGGCCGCCCTCATCGTCGCAGTCGCCCTGGGCGCCATAGCGGGAGTGCTGGCTTTGATCGGCGCGAAGAATGTAAAAAAAGGCGTGCCTCCCACGCCGGATGAGACCATCGAGAGCGTAAGAGAGGACGTCGAATGGACTAAGCAGCGCGCGAGGGAGGGTCGGCGATGAGCACCTCTGACAAGGCTCCGGAGGCGGTGGGCGAGCAGCAGGGCAAATCACCCGAGGAGCTTCGACGCGATATCGACCAGACGCGCGAGCAGCTCGGCGACACCGTCCAAGCGCTTGCCGAGAAGACCGACGTAAGGGCCCAGGCGAAGCGGCGCATCGACGCGCTGAAGGGCACTGTGCGGCAGAAGCAGGAAGATGCCAAGGCAAGGGCCAAGTCGGCCACCCCCGAGAGCGCGAATGCAGGTGCCCAGCAGGTTTTGGGCGCGGCGCGGCAAAACCCACTACAAGTCGCTACCGCGGGCGCTTTTGCGGCCGGGTTCCTGATCGGGCGATGGAGCAAGTGACAGGTGGCTGATGGCAGATAGAACCCAACAGAACCAGCAGGAGAGCCGGCCTGCCGCCGAGGACGGACGGGCTCCGGAGAGTCCCACGAAGCTCGGTCGGGGCTCGTGGATGGGGGTGCTGAAACGCTCCGCACGCGGCTTCAGCGCCGACAACCTGACCGACCGTGCCGCCGCACTCACCTACTACGGGATCCAGGCGGTCTTTCCCGCCATGCTGGCTCTCGTCTCGATTCTTGGGTTGATCGGGCACTCCGCCACGCAGCCGCTGATCCAGAACCTCGGCAAGGTGGCTCCCGGGCCGGCGCAGCAGATCTTCACGCACGCGATCCAGAATCTGCAGCACAGCCGGGGCGCCGCTGGAGTGCTCGTGATCGTGGGGATCGCGATCGCCCTGTGGTCGGCTTCGGGCTATGTAGGCGCGTTCATGCGCGCCTCCAACGCGATCTACGGCGTCCCGGAGGGGCGCCCGTTCTGGATGAAGCGGCCGATCCAGGTCGCGGTGACGCTCGTTCTCGTGTTGCTGCTCGCGGCGAGCGCGCTGGCCGTGGTCCTGACCGGGGGGCTGGCCACGCAAGTCGGCAAGGTACTCGGTATCGGCAGCAGCGCGATCACGATTTGGGACATCGCCAAATGGCCGGTCCTACTGCTGGTGGTGGCGTTCATGTTCTCGATCCTCTACTGGACGGCGCCCAACGTCAAGATGCCGGGGTTCCGCTGGATCACGCCCGGCGGCCTGGTCGCGGTGGTAGTGTGGATCGTCGCTTCGCTCGCGTTTGGCTTCTACGTCGCCAACTTCAGCCACTACAACAAGACCTACGGCAGCCTCGGCGGGATCATCGCGTTCCTCATCTGGCTGTGGATCTCAAACGTCGCCGTCCTCTTCGGTGCCGAGCTGAACGCCGAGCTTGAACGAGGTCGTCAACTGGAGGCGGGCGAGCCGGCGGAGGACGAGCTACTGGTGACGCCGCGGGTGGAGAAGAAACAATGAAGGCTGTCTTCTTACCGCTGAGCGTCCTCGCTGGCGTCGTCGCGGGGTTGCTCAGCAAGAGGTTGTTCGCGCTCGCCTGGCGGCTGATTGACGACGGCGACGCACCCAGTCCCAAGCAACGGGTCGAGGACCACAGCAAGCTTGCCGCCGCGCTCGTGCTCCAAGGCGCGATCTCGGGCGCTGTGCGGGGTGGAGTGGATCATGCCAGCCGCCACGGCTTCGCCCGCCTGACCGGGGCATGGCCCGGCGAAGAGCCCTCCTGACGGCCGCTTTGAGCGAGCGCAAGCGCATCGGACCGAGCAACAGAGAGTCATAACCAAGGAGGAGCGGATGCCTGTCTGGGCGATCATTGTCATAGCGCTAGCGGTAGTCGTGATTCTGGTGGCGCTCGTCTTCGTTTTCCCGCGGACGCGCGAAAGGGCGCGGATCAAGAGGCGGGAGCACGAGCTCGGCCAACGGCGAGAACGCGCGGTCACCGAGCAGCGGCAGGAGGCAGGCGTGCGGACGAGACGGGCTCAGGAGGCAGAGCAGCGGGCCCGGATCGCCGAGCAGGAGGCGCAGCGCGAACGGGCGGAAGCTCGCATCCGCGAGGAGCGGGCGGGGATGCACGAGCGCGGCCTGGCCGACCACGAACTCGTTGCCGACCACGAGCGCGACGAGTTTGCCGGCACCTCGGCGGACCCGGAGCGGCAGGGGCCAATCGGCAAGGAGGAGCCAATCCGCGAGGAGGGGCCAATCGGCGAGGAGGAGCCAATCCGGGAGGAGGGGCCAATCCGCGAGGAGGGGGAGCGCCCGAGCGCTGACGAGGAAGGCCGATCGGCAGGTCAGCGCCCGAGCACGTAGACGGGATCCTCAGAACCGCTCCCGCCGCCGGCGATTGACGTCAGTCGCCGGCTGATTGTCGACGCCGCGTGAACACCGAACGGGGGCATCGCCTGCCACGAAGCTGCGATGCTGCGGCGGGCGATGCCCGACGTGATCGCCATACTCCTCAGCCGCGTCAACCGTTCGCGGACGGGGCGGCTCGTGGCGCTCGGCGTGGCGTGCCTGCTCATCGGCGCAGCGTTGTTCGCGGTCACGCAGCACATCTCCTACGGCACCGCCATCTACTGGGCCGTTACCACGGCCACCACTGTCGGCTACGGGGACGTCACGCCCAAGAACAGCGCGGGCCGCGTGGTCGCAATCGGCGTCATGGTGACGACCATCCCGCTGTTCGCCGCCGCCTTCGCCACCTTCGCGGGCTCGGTCGCGGCGGCCCACTTCCGTAGGCTTATGGGCGTGCCCGACCGCGACACGACGGATCGTGAGGTGGTCATCTTCGGACTGCATCCCTCCGTACCGCGGATCGCCGAAGAGCTCATCAAAGCCGGCCGCCAGGTGGTCGTGGTCGCTGACGCCGACCGCTCCAAGCTGCCGCAGCGGGTCCGCTTACTGGCAGGCGATCCGACCAGCGAGCACGTGGTTCGCCGCAGCCAGCCCGAACGAGCTGGCCACCTACTTGTGACTGGCGCGGATGATGCGGACGTGCTGGTCACGGCCTTGCTGGTGCGGGAGCGCGCCCCCCGTGTGCCAACGCTCGCGATCGCGCATTCCCCCAGCGTCTCCGCCGCGCTGCAGGAGCTCGGTATCGCCACGCCGGTTGCGACGGATGAGCTGCTCGCCCATACGCTGGCCAAGAGCCTCGAAGCTCCGCACGCGGCCCAGCTGCTCCTGCGGCTGGTCGATTCGCAGGGTATGCAGCTGAAAGAGCTCCCGGTCGAGGGCAGCTCCGTGGGGCGCCGGCTGAGCGCCGTGCGCGGCGAGCGCGTCGGGCTCGTGCTCGGCGCCGTCCACGAGGGACGGGTCCTGTTCGGGGTGGGCGAGGACCCGGAGCTCGCCGCGGGCGATCGGCTGCTGGTGATGGAGCCCGATCGCTCCTGAGCCTCAGCTACCCTCGATAAGCGCCGCCGGGCGACCCAGGCCGCCGGGCGACCCCCGGCCGATCATGTCCATAACGACCAACCAGTTCCGCAACGGCAACCACATCGACGTGGACGGAACCGTCTTTAAGATCCTCGAGTTCCAGCACGTCAAGCCCGGCAAGGGAGGAGCGTTCGTGCGCACCAGGCTCCGTCGTGCGAGCGACGGGGCGGTGATCGACCGCACCTTCCGGGCCGGCGAGAAATTCCGCTCGGTGCGCACGGAGGTGCGCCGGATGCAGTTTCTGTACCGCGACGGGAGCGACGCTCACTTCATGGACTCCGAGACCTACGAGCAGCTGACGATTCCAGACTCGGCGATCACCGGGGCCTTGCGGTTCATGAAGGAATCGGAGGAGGTGGACGTGCTGTACATCGACGAGCGGCCGGCCGATGTCCAGCTCCCCAGCGCGCTCGAGTTGGCCGTCGCGGAGACGCAGCCTGGGCTACGTGGGGACACCGCCTCCGGAGGTGGCACCAAGCCGGCCGTGCTCGAGACCGGTGCGCGCATCCAAGTGCCGCTGTTCATCGACGTCGGAGACACCGTGCGGGTCGACACGCGCTCGGGCGAGTACGTCTCGCGCGCGTAGGGCGCGGCGACGGCCCGTGCGCAGATCGGAGCAGCGGCGCGCCGCGGTGTGGGCCCTGTACCAGAGCGACCTGCTCGGCCGGCCGCTCGACGAGATCTTGCCCGGCGACGCGCACGGATTCACCCGCGCCCTCGCCCTGTTGGTGCAAGAACGCCAGGGCGAGCTCGACGAGCTGATCAGCGCGCACGCCACCGGCTGGCCGCTCTCGCGCATCGCGCCGCTCGAGCGGGCAATTCTCAGGGTGGCGCTCGCGGAGCTGCTCTATCCGGACGAGGTTCCGGGCGAGCGCGCAATTCCGGCCGAGGGCGCGATCGACGAGGCGGTGCAAACGGCGAAGGAGTTCTGCGGGACCGATGCGCCCGCATTCGTCAACGGGATCCTCGGAACCGTCCTGCGCGAGCGCGCCGCTAGCCCCTGAGCGCTTCGAGCCGCGGCCTCGCCGGCCGCCGGCCACCAGCCTCGCGCCCGCCGCCGAACACTGCGCAGCTCAACCGTGTCACAGCCGCCGGTAGCGCCCCTCGACGATCGAGAAGGCGGCGAACACGAGCAGGCCGACGGCCACAAAGCCGAGCAGCCAGGGCCCGGCGGGCTCCTGATGGACGCGCGCGAGAGCTCCGTCGACTCCGACGGCCTTGCTCGGGTCGAACTCGATCGCCGCGCGAAGCACGAAGTAGCCGATCAGAGCAAAGACGAGCGCCCGCGCGGAGACGCCGACGCGACCGCAGATCATGAACACCCGCCGCTCTTCGCGCCCCATCTGGCCGGTCTTCGTCTCCTGCGCAAACCTTCCGCTCAGGCCCTCGTAGAGCTGGTAGAGGCTGACTGCCAGCAGAATCGCACCCGTGGCGCCCACGATTAGCTGTCCGCCAGGCCAAGAGAGGACCCCGGCCGCCGCGTGCTCCGGCTTGCCGCTCGAGCTGCTGCCGCTGCCCACGAGCACGCGGACCGCCACCGCGAAGAACACCAGGTATGCGACACCGCCGCTTGCATTCGCGACTCGATCCCACATCCCTGGCCCGCCCCCGCCCTCGGGGCCGCGGCCGAAAATGGCCTGAGTCAACTTCCAGAGCGCGTACGCGAGTAATCCGGCCGCGATCAACACCAAGGCGAGGCGGCCCAGCCAGTTGCTCGCGATCAGCTCGAGCGCGCCCTGCTGGTTCGCAGTCGCACCTCCGGTGCCGGCCCCGGCCGCCAAGGCAAGCGCCAGCGCCCCGATCACACCGTAGGTGATGGCCCGAGCGACAAATCCGGCACGGATGAGCCAGCGAAACGGGCGCGACCTCTCGGCCGCCTCGGTCTCGGCACGCGCGGTCCTCTCCACTTACAGCCGGTGTGATCTCACGGTGTCCTTCCCCGGAGGCGATCATACGGCTGATGGCCATGCCTAGCGCCGCCACCGCCTTCGCTCCAGGCCGCGTCAACCTGATCGGCGAGCACACCGACTACAACGAGGGCCTCGCGCTGCCGTTTGCGATCGCCGAAGGCGTGACTGTTCGCGCCACCGCCCGCGACGATCGGCGGATCGATGCGTTCGCCCTCGATCTCGACCAGAGCGACGCCTTCCAGCTCGATGACATCGCGCCGGCGGACAGCTGGCGTGCCTTCGTCCGCGGCACGGCGGCGGAGCTCTTGGGCACCGGCAGGGGGCTCCCCGGCACGCGGCTCGACATCGCCGGCAACGTGCCGCGCGGCGCGGGCCTCTCGTCGTCGGCGGCGCTAACCGTGGCCCTGGCGTTGGCGTTGAGCGCGCTCGCCGGCGACCGGGACCCGGATCGGATCGAGCTCGCAAAGCTGTGCTCGCGCGTCGAACATGTTTGGGTGGGGGCGCGGACCGGCTTGCTCGACCAGCTCGCGGCCCTGGTTGGCGAGCGCGACCGAGCCGCCCTGATCGACTTCCGGTCGCTCGCGATCCGCGCGGTTCCGCTCGAACTCGCCGATCACCGGCTGGTGTTGCTCGACTCGGGCGAGGCCCGCGCGAACGCGGCGTCGGGATACAACGAACGGCGCGCCGAGTGCGCCCGGGCGTGCGCCCTCCTCGGCGTCTCGTCGCTGCGCGAAGCCACCCTCGAGATGACCGAGCAGCTGCCGGCGCCGTTGTCTGACCGCGCGCGCCACGTCATCAGCGAGAACGAGCGCGTGGCGCGGTCGGTTGATGCGCTGGAGCGACGAGATGCGGCCGCCCTCGCCAGCCTCCTCGACGCTTCACACGAGAGCTCGCGCGACCTCTACGAGGTCTCGACGCCCGCAGTCGAGGCCGCCCGCGAGCGGCTGCTCGGCGCCGGCGCGCTTGGCGCCCGCCTCGTCGGTGGCGGCTTCGGCGGCAACGTGCTTGGCCTCATGGCGGCCGACGCGGCGGCGCCCGCCGGCGCGCGCGAGGTCCGCGCCGGGCCGGGCGCGAGGGTTACCACGTAAGCCGCCCGCACAGCTGGGTGACCAGCTGCTTACTCGGTTGCCTCGGAGGAGTGCTGGTCGGTGTCTCCGACCGGCGAGTCATCGTCCGCGGGCATGCCTGGAGGCTTGTCCGCGGCCGGGCTCCGCGATCCGCCTTCTGCGCCCGGCTCCTCGGGCAGATCTTCGGCCTCTCGCTCGTCCGCGGGCTGGCTCTGCTGCTGTCCTTCGTGCTCTGTCATCAGTCGTTCCTACCCGCCTGTCGTGCATCCTCACCGCCGAGGTGGCGGGCATCGGCGCTATGTTGTGGGCGAGCGCGAATGGCCACAGATACGGGGGCGGCGGTTACGCATGGCTGAGCAAGCGAGGGGCGGGGGGGCTGGGCCGAAGCACGGCCACGCGACTTCCGGCGCGGCCGTAAGCGGCGTCTGGGACGCGACGGCCGCGGCCTTCGACGCCGCGCTGACGACGGCGAAGGACTCCCAGTTGGCCCGAGGAGATCCGCGCGTATCCACCGCGTTCGCGCTCGGCTGGCAGATGGCCGAGCTCTACCGACCGGATGCGCGCCGGCGCGCCAGCCCCCGCCCCGGCCACTTGCCCGGGCTGAGCAGCTTGACGGCCGCGGAATGGAGGGACATTGGACTGGACCAGCTGCAGGCGGGCCTGGCGAAGCTTCGCGGCTCAATCGAAGATGTGGGTCTGGAGGTCCCCAAGGTCGACGCCTTGCGTACCACGCTCGCCAAGCTCGCCGACCCGATCGAGAGGGGCAAGAGCATTCGCGCCTTCCACGTCAACCTGCTCTGCACCCTCATCGCCGCGGACTACCGCCTGGGCAAGAGCTACGGCTTGGGCCGAGCGCTCGCGGACACCACGCGCGAGCCGCCGGACTACAAGGCCGAGCTCGACACCGGCCGGGTCAACACGCTGTGCGCCTGGGTCCGCGACCTCGACACCGCTTTTCCCCCTCATTCGGCCCGCGCGGTCGCCGACTCGCTGGAGGCTTGGAGCGAATGGGCGAAAGATCGGCCGGGGGGAGATCCCGGCGACCCGACAGTGAGAAAGCTTCGGGCCCAAGGCCGCCTCTGGCGCAGCATGCTGTCGGGCGAGAAACGGGCCACCGACATGCTCGAGACGCTCGACTTCGTCCACGCAGCCGAAGGGATGGTCCAGCGCACGGGGAGACTCGTGCGCGATTTCCTCAAGCACTACGGCTGGCTCGTGGCGCTGATCGTGGCGCTCTTCCTCGGCGGGGTGGCCGCGATGGCCGTCTTCGGCAACCCTGCCGCCATCGCCAGCGGAGCGGCGGCCGTGATTGCCAGCATCGGCATCAGCTGGAAGGGCGTCGGCTCCTCGTTGGGAAGGGGGCTCGCCAGGGTGGAGGATCCGCTATGGGGAGCCGAGCTCGACGATGTGATCTACAGCCGGATCACGCCTGAGGAGGTCTTCGAGGCGCGGGGCCGCCGCGCCATCGGGCCCGACGAGCCTTCCCTGGTGGCAGATCGCTAGCCATTACCAGCGCCGGGCGTCTATTCCGAGACCTTGCTGCTGTCGCCGTAGCGTCCGGTCGCTACCGTTGAACCGCGCTGGGGTCTGGGGGAATTCGTGCCAGCAATACGCCCAAGATCTTTGCTGACTCTTCCTCGTTTACTCGCGGGCTCTTGGTGCCCGAATAGGTGACCACGACATGGTAAGCACCGCGCTTTGCGATCAGGAGTCCTCCGTTAAAGAGGTAAACAGTGCGGTAACCGGCGACGGCGGGGCCGTGCCTGGCCCGGTTTTGCCTTATCCACCCGAGAGCGGCCCGCCAGACGACATGCCGTGGATCTCTCGCTATGCCGACTTCAAGTGCCGGCCCCGCATCAGCTGAGTATGTGTACTCCCCGAGTTCATCTCTGGCCGAATCAGATGCACTTGGATTGCAGCTGCGCGGCCGCGCCCCACTCCGGTCCGGTGGGACAACGTGTGGCGGCAACACGTTGCACACGTGAATAAGCGGCCTCGCCTGCGCGCTCAATCGGTATGCCCCATGCGCACTCGCGGAGGCTTGGGAAGGGGCCTGGAGGCCTGAACCGCCACACCCCGCTACCGCGAGTCCTGCCATAGCAACAAGGCCAAGCGCGCACGGCGCTGCGGTCACTCCGCGACGTGCGCCATTTCGGGCATTCACGCGATTCGCTCCTTCGAGAACTGGAGGCGACGACAATGAGAGTAGAGGCAGTGACGCGACACGGACCGCAGGGCCCTTCGCGGTCCCGAAAACCGCGGCCGGACGTAGACAACCGATCGCCCTTGCGACAGACTTCAATCATGTCGCCCGGGTCTTCCAGGCAGCGCTTGGAGCGCGCGCTCAAGGACGCCCACGCCGAAGGAATTCTCAGCGAGAACACGTTCATTCACCGCCTCGAGTTGCTGTTCGATGGCCCGCTTATTGATCCCGCACGGCTGGTAGGGGATCTCAAGGCTCGCGAGCGGCATTACCCGTTCTCGGCCGCCGTCGAGCGCATGAAGGCGGCAAGCAGTCAGTTCTGGCGGCTGCACGGTATTGGCAACTCTGCCCCCTCTCTGCTCGCGCTCGACTGGGACGGCGGCCACGAAGAGCTCGTGATCGGTCGCAACCCGGGCTGCGACATCGTCCTGCCGGGCCCATCGGTGTCGCGCATTCACGCGCGGCTCAGCTTCCGCGACGGCAGTTGGATCCTCCAGGACCTGGGCTCGACGAACGGCACGATCGTCAATGGCGACCCGGTTGGTCGGTGCAAGCTACAGCCCGGCGATCGCGTCGTGATCGGGGACGAGCGGCTGCTCGTCGATTGATCACCGCGCCCGGCGCGCGCGCGGAGCAGGCTGCGCCGCTTGAGGGAGGCCTACGATTGGCCGATGCCCTCCGACGGACATAAAGCGGCCTCGACCCCCCACGGCCCCGACTCGGCATACAGCTCGGCTGGCGTGAACTATCAGACCCTCGATGCCGGAAAGCGCGACGCTTTAGCGCAAGCGCTCGCCACCTCGTCTCTTCTGCAAGCCACGGAGGGGCACGCGATCGACGCTTCGCGCGGTGAACCAGCTTTCGTGTTCGAATTGGGTGGCCGGACGTTCGGTTTTGCGCTCGAGTGTCTGGGCACGAAGTCGCTCATTGCCCGGCAGCTGGAGGACGACCTCGGCGCGTCCACGTACGCCAACGTTGCCTATGACGCCGTCGCTGCGATCGTCAACGACCTCTGCTGTGTAGGTGCCTTGCCCCTGGTGGTGAACGCATACTTCGCCACCGGGTCCTCGGAGTGGTACGAGCGGGAAGACCGCAAGGCCGCCCTGTACCGGGGATGGCGCGAGGCGTGTGAAGACGCCGGCGCGACCTGGGGAGGGGGCGAGTCGCCGGTGTTGTCGGGGCTGGTCGCCACGTCGGAGATCGAGCTCGCCGGCAGTGCCGTCGGAGTCGTGCCCGGCCGCACCGCGATCCTCGGCGCGGAGCTGAACGCTGGAGACGAGATCGTGCTGGTGTCGAGCACCGGGCTTCACGCCAACGGCGCCTCGCTCGCGCGGCGCGTGGCCGAGCAGCTTGACGATGGCTACAGGACGCCACTGCAGAGCGGGCGACCCTTCGGCGAAGCGCTTCTCGACCGTTCGGCGATGTACGTCGGCCTGGTCAGAAAGCTGTTGGTGAGCGGGGTGGAGGTCCACTACCTGAGTCACATCACCGGCCACGGCCTGTTGAAGCTGATGCGCCCGCGGCGCGATTTCACCTACCGCATCATCTCGCTCCCAGAGGTTCCCGAGGTCTTGGAGTTCCTTGTCGTGCAGGGCGGCCTATCGGCCGCGGAGGCCTACTCGACGTTCAACATGGGCTGCGGGTTCGCCGTTTACTGCGCCGCTGGATACGGACACGCGGTGGTCCAGACCGCCTGCGAACAGGGACTTCCGGCTCGGGTGGCCGGTCACCTGGAGCACGGCCCGCGCCGCCTCATCCTCGACGAGCTCGGACTGGTCTTCGAAGGTGCTGCCTTGGACCTGGCCCCAGGGCCCCGAGCATAAGGCGGCAAGTCAGGCAAGTGTGACCGATGGGCCGCGGGGCGCCCCTGCGACTCAGCCTCTATCGAGATTGTCTTCGTCGAGTACGAGCGCGAGCGTCGGGCAGGTATCGACGGCTCGGTAGGCGAGGTCGAGCAGCTCGTCCGGCACCTCTGCCTCCTCGATGATCGGGTATCCCCAGTCATCGAGCCGGATCAGCTCGGGCAGCAGCTCCGCGCACAGCCCATGGCCTTCGCATGCGATCGGATTGACGCGCAGTCGCGTGCTCACGACGCCGAGCTCCCTGAGGGGGCGCCAACCGGCACGCCAACCCGTCGAGCCATGCAGCGGCCGAGGCGATGCTCCTGAACGTCCTCCTCGAAGATCTGGAGCGCGCTCTGCGCGAACCGCGCCACGCCGTCGGGATGGTGACAGGCGCCGCGACCACGCACCTCCGCGATCCAGCGCTCCAGCGTGAGGCGTTCGCGCTCGGAAGCAGTTCCGCCGGCGAGCGCATCGAACAGCGCGGAGATGCCCGCCAACCCGTGCACGCATGGGCCGCATTGGCCGGAGGATTCTCCGGCCAGGTACCTGACCACGCGCGCACTCTCCGTCAGACCACAGGCGCTCGCTCGCAGGGCGATCACCACGCCCGACCCTAGAGTCGCGCCCATCGCCCGCAGGTCGGTGCGCGCAAGGCGTACCTGCGCAGCGCGCGAATACTCGACCCACGTCCCGAAGTAGCCCCCGATCAGGAGCGCCTGGACCCGCTCGGTGAGGCCGCCCGCGGCCGCGAGGAGGTCCTGGATCGGTGTGCCGAATTCGAGCTCGTAGACGCCCGGGGTCGCGACGGCGCCCGAGATCGTCACGAGCACTGAGCCCGGATCGGCGCTGGTGCCGAGCTCGCGAAACCACTGGTCGCCGAATCTCGCGATCAGCGCGATCTGGGCTAGCGTCTCGGCGTTATTGATGAGCGTCGGGCGGCCCCGGTAGCCACGTTGAAAAGGGCGGGGAGGGACGAACGTGGGGAGGGGCCGGCCCCCGTTCAGCCGGTGGATGACAGCGCTCTCCTCGCCCGCCACGTACCCATCGGGTCCCGTGACCACCCGGATCGGGACGCGGCTGTCGCCGCGATCCGCGATCGCGCCTTCGAGCACGCGCAACGACCCCTCGGCGCTCTCATTTACGTTCACGATCACCTCGCGTGCCCCAACCGCGTAGGCGGCAAGCAGCGCGCCGTCGAGGACCAGATGCGGCAGCGCGGTGAACAGGAGCCGATCCTTGCTGCTTGCGGGCTCGGTCTCGCTGCCGTTCACGACCACCGCGCTGACGCCCCCGCGGGAGGAGCCGCCCATGGCGGCGACCGTCCGGAGCTTGCGCCCCACCGGGAAGTCGGCTCCACCACGACCCCGCAGGCCGCTGCGTTGCACCATCTCGATCAGCTCACCGCCGCGCAAAGCGGGCAGCGGCCCGTGGACGCGCTCATGGTCGAGAGCGCTCAGGACCTGCCCGGAAGAGTGGAGGCCGGCAAGCAACCGTGGCAGCCCGGCATGGCCTGGGCGCGAACCTGTGCGGGCAACCCTGGGGCGGCTCTCCGTCACGCCAGGTCGTCCCCCGACGGAGGCCAGCCCGCAATGTGGCGGGCGTGACCGTCGCTTCCGACAAGCCTGCTCGGGAGGCCCAGCGACTCGAGCCATTCCTGCGCGCGAACTCCGCGGATGACAGCCGCCGTACTCGCCGAGTTCGCGTCTAGGCATGTGGCGCCAGCCACCGTCACCGTGCGCCACGGACCCTCAACGGGCCGGCCGGTGGCGGGGTCGACGAGGTGGTGGACCGGGCCGGATGCCGTTTGCCAGCGGCGCGCCGTGGTGCTCGAGGTGGCGAGACCGCCGCCGTGAAGCGTGATCCACTGTCCGGGGGCTTCTGGGCCGGCGGCGTGGTCGTCGGTCACGCGCACTTGCCATCCTCGCGCAGGCGCGCCGGCGGTGCCGATGTCGCCGCCCAATGAGACCGCCACCTCGCACTCTGCGGCGGCGGCTGCCGCGCCAGCCGCCCGATCCGCGGCCAGCGCCTTGGCGGTGGCACCCAGGTCCAGCGTGACCTTCCGCGGCAGGCGAATGGTGCCCGACTCGCGGTCGAGCTTTACCCCCTGCCAGCCTGGAACCTTGGCGAACGAGACTAGTGGTGGGACGGCCCGCTCCTGCTCCGCCACCAATTCGGCGTAGTCGCGGTCGTATCCGAGGGCGATCACGGCTTTGCCGACCGTTGGGTCTACGTCGCCGTCGGTCAGTCTCGCGGCGCGCAGGGCGGCCTCGACTGCTTCGAGCAGCAGCGAGCTGACCGCCACGGGGGCGCCGCCGGCCGCGTTGACTCTCATCAGCTCGGAGTCCGGGCGAAAGCGCGAGCACGCGAGGTCGAAGGCAGCAATCGTCCGCTGCACCGCGGCGGTCGCGTCAGGAAGGCGATCGCGGCGGGTTACCGCGACCGCCGCAGTGGTGCCGAGCGCGGAAAACTGCGCCATCGCTGACTCCGCTGCCGTCGGTGCATTGCCATTTACATCAAGGCTGGCTGTGGACATGGATAACACTCTTGACGCACGATCGCAGGAGGGGGTAAGAGCGGCGTGAGAATTTCCCCACGCAGCAGCCGCTAGCTGCCTGGAGTCGGAGAGAGGTACCCCGGCAAAATGAGTTCGACGCGTGCCCCGTTCCCCGAAGCGGGCTCGACCGCACGCACCTGGCCACCGTGCGCCTCCGCGATCGCCCGCACGATCGCGAGCCCCAACCCGGCGCCGCCGGAGTTGCGGCTGCGGGCGGCGTCGGTGCGGTGAAAGCGTTCGAAGATCCGCTCCCGCTGGGCATCAGGTATGCCCGGACCGTCGTCGAGCACCGCGAAGCGCACTCGCTCCTGGCCGACGCGCTCCACTTCCAGGCGCACTAGCCCGGCGGGTTCGGAGGTGTGCTCGATCGCGTTGCGGGCGAGGTTGCGCAGTGCCTGAGCAAGGCGGTCGGGGTCAGCTTGCAATGAGCCGTCGGGGAGCGGCCCTAGCTCGAACCGCCGTCGCGCGGTCAACTCGAGGCCGTGCAGCAGCTCTCCCAGGAACGGCCGCAGCGGAACCGTTTCGGCGCGTACGAAATCCCTCTGCTCGGCCTGGGCCAGCAGCAGCAGGTCCTCGACCAGGCGGTCCAGCCGCCCGATCTCGGCCGAGACGACGCCCTCCACGCGGCGCACCTCGACCGCATCCGGTTCATCCTGGGCGGCCAGCACCTCGAGCTGTCCGCGGATGACGGTCAGCGGCGTGCGCAGCTCGTGCGACGCATCGGCCACGAATTCGTGTTGTCTGGTGAAGGCGTGGGCCAGCCGGTCGAGCATGTGGTTAAAGCTCTCGGCGAGGACCGCGAGCTCGCTGCGGGGGTCGGGCGGGACCTGCATGCGCGGCGAGAGCTCGCCCGCGTCGACTCGCGCCGCGATTGTCGCCATTCTTCGGAGCGGCGCAGAGACGCGCGCACCCGCCAGGTACGAGGCGACAAGTGCGAAAACGAGCACGATGGCGCCGGCCAGCACGAACGCGCCCGCCAGCCCGTGCTGGGCTCGTTCCACGAGGACGAGCGGCTCTCCCGCGCCTACGATCACGCTCACGTTCCCCAGCGTGAGCGACCGTTCGTGGATGCGCATGCGGCCGACGTCTGCGATGCGCGCGGTCGAGTATCCGAGGTGGGGAGCCAGCAGCTTTCGGCCCGCCTGGTTCTCGTGCGTCTGTTGCGCAGCCGACTCGCCGTCTTCCGGAGTCGCGGTCCCGAAGACCTCCGGGTGGTTGCTGGCCGGCGGGTGACCCGGGACGAGCACGAACAGGAGCTTCGAGTTAGCCATATACGGTTGCCCGTTCACATAGCGCGACGCTGCCCGCGCGATCTCGGATGTGCTCTGCCCGCCCGCCGCGTGCAGCGCCTGTGCCAGCTGGCCCGTGTCGCCGGCAAGATCCCGGTCGATCTGATGGCGCAGCTCGCTGCCGGTGTCGGCGTAAACCACGACGAATACGGCCGCGGCGGACACGAGCAGCAGCGCCGCCACCCACACGGTCAGGCGCGAGCGCAAGCTCGCGGGCATCAACGCCTTTAGCCTGAGGAGCGGCGCCCTGGGAGTCCTAGTCGCGCGCATCGAGCCGGTATCCGACCGAGCGCACCGTGATGATCGGTGCCTCACGTCCGCTGCCGGCTTGGCGCAGCTTGCGGCGGAGATAGCCGATGTAGACATCGACCAGGTTCGTGCCCGGATCATGTTCGAAGCCCCAGACCGCGCGCAGCAACTGCTCGCGCGAGAGCACGCGGCTCTGGTTGCGCAAGAGGTATATGAGCAGCTCGAATTCGGTCGTGGACAACGCGACCGGGACGCCGTGATAGCGCACGTCGCGCGTCAGCAGGTCGGCCTCGATCCCCCCGCCGCTCACCGCCGTGGTCGCGCCTTGTGCGGCCATGCGCAGTTGCGCCCGGATGCGCGCCGCGAGCTCGCTCAGGGAAAAAGGCTTTGTCACGTAGTCGGCGGCGCCCGCATCGAGGCCGGCTATGCGGTCATCAACCTCGCCTCGCGCGGTGAGCATGATCACCGGGAGCATCGGCTTGGCGCGGCGAATGTCCGCGAGCACCTCGTGGCCGTCGCGGCCAGGCAGCATCACGTCCAGGACCACGAGGTCGACGTCCTCGCTCAGTGCCATCTCGGTGCCGCGGATGCCGTCGAGCGCCGAGCGCACGGTGAACCCGTGCGCGCGCAGACCCCGCTCGAGGAAGTCGACGATCCCGACCTCGTCTTCTATAACCAGGATGACTTCGGAAATGGTTCTAGGAACTCTCTTACGTAGCGCTGAAGGTGGGTTTGAGCGTGGATGAAACCATCACGGCCATGGGTGCTTCCGAAGAGGCCGTGCCGACGAGTCTGCATGCACGCGAGGGCGAGCGTCATTCCCCGCGCAGGCGCGCACTGTTCGGCGGGGGGCCCGGAGGCAACGAGCAGCTCACCACTATTTGCAGCGCCATTCTGATCGTGCTGCTTGCGGTGATCGGCCTCACCATCCTGCGGATCGGTCAGTTGATCTGGGTGCATCTATTCGTGGGCCTCGTGCTGGTCGGGCCACTGGTTGTCAAGATGGCCAGCACCGGATACCGCTTTGCCCGCTACTACACGCGGAATCCGGTCTATCGCAAGTGGGGGCCGCCCGAGCCGCTGATGCGCGCGATCGCTCCAGCCGTTGTTGCCTCGACGATCGTGGTGTTCGTCAGTGGTCTGCTGCTGATGATCGCGGGCCCCGGCGGGCGGGGCCAGTTCTTGGAGCTTCACAAGGTCAGCTTCATCGCCTGGCTGCCATTCACGGCGCTGCACGTGCTAGGGCATCTGGGCGCGCTGCGCCGTTACTTGCGTATCCCGAATTCGTCTTTCGGCGCCGCGGGTTCAGCGACCGATCGTGTTGTGACATCGTCGGGTCGCTTCGGCCGCGAGACCGTGCTCGTGGGCGGCCTGGTCGTGGGCCTCGTGCTCGCGCTGGCCCTGCTGCCCGAGTACTCCCCGTGGACAGCGCATAGCGCTCTCCTGCACCGCCATTGAGGCCGACGCCGCCATGCCGGGGAGAGCTATGCCCTCGCCGGCAGCACCCGAACGGTCCCGCTGACCGCTCCGCTCGCGGAGGCGATCTGGAGCTGGGTGACCAGCTGCACCACGGACCCGCTCGGCGAGCGAAGCTGGGCGGCCACGTTGGTTCCCTGCAGCGCGGTCACGTGGCCTGAGTACTCGTCGGGTTGCGAGGTCGAGCCGAGCGTCACGCTGCTGCTGCTCATCTGAACGCCGCCGCCTCCGAGAGGTTGCCCGAGGATACGAATGTGGAGCAGACTCAGCCGCTGGCCGCTGACGGTCGTCGAGAGATCGACGACCGCGAGGCCGTCAGCCGTCTGTCCCTCCCGGACCGTGCCGTTGAGCTGCGCGGTGAACGACGGCGCAGTCGCTGATCCGGCCTGGCTGGCGGCGCCTCCGGTCTTCGTGGTGCTCGAGGCGAGGAGATAGCTGGGTGTTCCGGCTTGCTTGGCCCACCCTTTGGCCAGGGGGCCGTTGGGCAGCCACGCGATGAGGCCGACCGGCACCGCCGCGGCGGCCAGCATAGCCGCCAATCGCACACCCAAACGGCTCGGCCAGCCACGTGCTGCCCTTACGAGGACCGCGGCCACGACCACCGCGACGCAGAGAGCGCTCGTGGCGAGCATCCAGCCAAACTTGACGTCGCTTCCCGTGCCTACTGTGTGCAGCAGCGCCACTGGCCAGCAGGCGTATGCCGTCCAATGCGTGATGCGCCACGCGCGATAGCCAAGCCGCCGGCGGAGCAGGCTCGTGATCACCAGCGCGAGCAGCAGGTCGAAGGCGATCGCCCCGAACCCCAGCCACAGGGGCCGGTAGGCCGAGACGAAGGGGACCACGGCGTCGACCACGGTGATCGGCGCGAACCCATCCAGCAGCGAGGTGACCACGTGGATGACGGTGAACGCGACAGCGAGCAGCGAGACGGTCCTGTGGACGGCATCTACGACGAACCGCGGCACGTGCTCAGTGCGGAACCGGCGCGAGTTCGCCACGCCGAGCGCGACGCTGAGCGTCAGCAGGATCAGTGCGACAATGCCGGTCCCCCGCGTCAGATACCAGTACGCCCTGGGGCCGACGGTGGCGGCTTGAATCATCAGCGGTGGGATCGGCCGCTCATCTCACGAGCCGCCCGAGACCACTCCTCCACCACCCGATGGTGCCGGCGCCGAGGAAGGCGCTTGTGCGGGCGGCTGTAGCCCGCCGCCGCCGTTGGCCGCCGTACCGGCGTTGGAGCTCGGGCCCGCGCTGGCGCTGCTCGCCGTGGTGGGTTGACCCCTCTTGTGACCCTGAAAAGCATTCGCGGCCGCGACCGAGAAGACGCCGGCAAGCGCAACGGCTCCAGCTACAAGCCAGCGGTTGATACGGGACAGAAGGGCAAAGCCGCGCTCGCGGGCGTTGTGTGCGGGAGTCGTCATGGCGTTGTGTGGGGAGTAGTCGTGGTCGCGTTTGCTGACGGGCGCCCGCCCCGCAATAGAGGTTCCACGCTCGGTGCGAGAAAGAGGTTAAGTGCATGTGAGAAATCCCTAATAGCCACTGGAGCGTTGCGCAGGCCCCAGGGGTCGGGTTCCGGACCGGTATCGACATGCCCGCTGGTCGTCCTGGCCTGTATCGGGAATACTTTTGGTGTGGGCCAGCAGGTCGCCGCGAGGGACTTCAGCCGCGAGGATCGCCAGCGGTACAGACGCAAGGTTCGAGCGAACCTGGATGTGTTCGCGCGCATGTTGTCCGAGTCGCGCTTTCACCCGGAACGGCGGTCCTTTGGTCTCGAGATCGAGCTCAACCTGACCGACGACGCGGGCGAGCCGGCCCTGGTCAACGCGGCGGCCCTGGCGGCGATCGCCGATCCTAACTTTCAGACCGAGCTCGGGCAGTTCAACGTGGAAATCAACATCGCGCCGC
>JAFAPR010000115.1 GCA_019247075.1 Solirubrobacterales bacterium | reverse complement strand
TCAGCAGCCGCGCGATCCGGAAGCCGAGGTTGTGGCGGGTGCGCTCGTACTCGGGCCCGGGGTTGCCCAGGCCAACCACCAGCCAGTCGACGGGCCCCCCGCGAGCCGGACGACTCCAGCGCGGCCCAGTCAAGCGAGGCTGGATGCCGAGCGGGCCAGCGCTGGAGCACGCAACACGGGGGCGAGCTACTCGCCGCCGCCGGACTGCTGCTCGCCGCCGCCCTCGCCTTCGGCCGCCGCCTCCGCCTCGGGCTCCTCGCCCTCGCCTACGACCTCGGTCTCTTCCTCGATCTCGGGCTCTTCTTCGACTTGGAGGCGCGGCGGCGTGAGTGTCGCGACCACGGTTTCGGGATCCCCCAGAACCGTGACCCTCGCCGGCGCCCTGACCGCCTCGAGCGTGATCGTGTCGCCGATCTGCATCTCGGCGACGTCATGCTCGATCGCGTCGGGGATGTCGTTGGGCAGCGCCTCGACGGTTAGCTCGCGAGTGATGTGCTCAAGCACGCCGCCCTCCTTTACGCCGGGGGCAACGTCGTCGCCGGTGAGCTCCAGCGCCACCGTGGCCTGGATCGGCTTGTCCAGGCGCACTCGCAACAGGTCGACGTGGAGCGCCTCGCCGCTGACCGGGTGGCGCGCGAGCTCCTTGACGACGACAGGGGCGGGCGGCGTCCGGTCGATGGAGAGGTTGAGCACCGCGCCGCTGTGGGCGAGCGCAAGGCGTAGCTCGCGCACGTCGACGGAGAACGGGACCGGTTCGGCGTCCACGCCGTAGACGACGCCCGGGATACAGCCGGTGCGACGGAGCCTGCGGGCCGCACGAGAACCGGCCGGCTCGCGGCGGGCGACAGTTAGGCTGCTCGAGTCCTCGTTTGCCATGGCGAAGGTCGATGGTAGCGGCGAAAGGTCTTTACCGGCGTACGTCCCAGCGCTACCCTTTTCGTATGTCGGGCGAATATCAGCTGGTGCTGATGATCGCCGCCATGCACCTTCTGGGACTGGTGGGCGTTGCGGTGCTGCTGTATATCGCCCTGCGCCACGATTCCGGCTACGATCGGCGCCCCGGAGAATCCGGCGACGACGGTTGGGGCAACGAGCCCCGCCGGCCGCCCGAGCCTTCCGGTCGACCGTGGGGTGGGGTGCCCCTGCCCGATGCCGAGCAGGCGCGCCTGCGCGTGCGCGACCACCGCAAGCTCCCCGACCTGCTGCCCGGCCGCGAGCGCCGGCCCGCGCGCGAACCGGCCCCCGTTCCGCACCGCACGCCGGTCGGGACCTAGTGACCACTAGAAGGTCCGCGGGCAGTCCGACTCGCTCGGAATCCGCCGGCTAAGCTCGAGCAACTCGACTCGGAACCCGGTCAGCGCGTCGCCCGCGCGGCGCACGCGCACGCACTGGACGACCGGCAGCGACGAGCCCGCTCTCCACGCGACCCGAGCCGTGCCCAGCGTGCCGGTGAGGGAGAACCCGGCCGAGGGCTGGAGCTGGAGGATCGAGACCGAACCCGCGCGGCGTAACGCGACCGCGTCCTGCGCCACGCGGGCACGGCAGGCGGCGCTCGAGTCGCAGTCCTTGATGCGCGCGGCCATCGCGGCCCGGTTGCCCGCGGCCTCGGCCCTGACCAGCAGCGTGATCGCAGTTCGCTCGGCTCCGTCGATGCTGAGGACGCGCGCGAGCACGGCGCTGATCAGCAGAAAGAGCATGACGCCCAGCACGATTGCGGCCAGGGTGAGCCGGCGGCGGTGACGCGCACGGGCGAGCACTCCAGAGAATCTAGTCGCCGCTCAGCTCGAGAAATCGCTCCACAGAGGCCTCCTGGTGGGCGATCCGCTGGGCGAGCGTCCGTGCGTGCTGGGCCGCGAGCTCGAGGAAATCGTGCACGCACCGCTCGGGGTCATCGGTCAATGGATATACGCGCGTGAGATCGGGTTGGGCGCATGCGATCCCCATCGGCGGCCGGCCCGCGGCGAGCGTGCGGGCGCTGCACACGGGCGTGACGACCAGCTTGCGGTCGGGCGCCACGAGCGCCGTGGGGAGCAGCCGGGGAGCCGGGAGCCCCACAGATAGCTGCACCGAGTGGTCCACGCTGAGCCGGCCCTCGGAGAGCACGTCGAGGGGCTCGCGCCAGACGTCGAGCACGGTGTCGGCGCCGACCAGCGCGTCGCGTAGAGCCATTGCCTGCTCGGCGTACAGGCGCTCCGCCTCGTCGCGGTCGCCCGCCGCCGCCAGGTCGAGGTCGCAGGGGACGCGCATGAGCTCGCTTGCCGCGACTGTCGCGCCGGCCCCCTTACTGCCGTAGGTGACATAGGTCTGAAGCGTGCCCAGGTCCCGGCGGCCGTGGAAGATGACCGTGACCGCCTCGGTCACGGGCAGCCCCTCCACGCGCAACGAGACCGCCACCGCGGAGGAGTCATCCAGCAGCGCGCGCCGAAGCAGCTCCTCGGCTTTGCCCTCGTCTCTGTCGCGCTCCTCCTCGGCCATCGCTCGGTCAGGCTGACTTCTCCTGCTCGGAGATTATTCCCGGCCGTCCGGAGAGATCAATCACCAGGGTGCCTATCCGTCGCCGCTGCGGGTACCCTGCAGCGGGGATGAAGGTGCTCTACAAACCCCTCGGCATCTTGGCCGGAATCATCGGCGCCAAGCTCGGTACGCGACTGTTCCAGGCCCTGTGGGACAAGATTGACGGGAGCGAACCGCCCGGGCCCACCGTGCAGGAGGCGGCCGTCGGCAAGGTGGTCGGTGCCGCGGCGCTCCATGCGGCCACCAAGGCCGGCACAAAGGCTGCCACGGAACGGGCGAGCGCGCGCTCCTTCCACTACCTATTCGGAATCTGGCCCGGAAAGGAGGAGGAGGAAGAAGAGGAGTCGAAGCGCGAGGAAGAGGGTCGCTAGCCGGCCCCGCGGCCACCTCTGACGACGAAGCCGCGGCGCTCAAGCTCCGAGAGCGCGTCCTCGAAGGCAGCGAAGTCACGCCGCACCAGGGCCTCGATTGGCGCTACGGTCGGGCCGGATGTCCTCACCCATCGGCGCAGAGCCGGCGCCGAGACCCGCTCCCGGGCCTCCGCGAGCAGGTCGAGCAGGATCGGTAGCTCGGTCGCGTGGTGCAGCTGCCCGGAGATCACCATCAGCGGGTCGACGGCAAGGGTCTGACAGAGCTCGTCCTCGCTCAGACCGAGCACGTCCATCAGCTCGGCGGCTTGCTGCGAGGGAGTGGGAGCTACCCCCGACACAACGAGCCCGCGACGGTCTTGGGCGTCAGCGAGACCTTGCTCCGGTTGACCACGCTCAGCTTGACGTGATAGTCGGGTTAATCGCGCCCACGTTTACCTTGGGTCTATTCAACTCCAGCCTTGGCGGGAGGTCAGGCGTGCCATCGACTTCAAAGAGAACGACAAATTAACGAAGCTGCGCTTAAGAACCTCATTCGTGAGGCCGTTGCGCTGAACCTAGAAGGCAAGGAAGCCAACCAAGCCGGGCGGTGAGCGACGCTTAGGGCGGCCGCCAAAGCCTCAGCTGGCACACGTGGCGACCACCGCCCCGCCAAGCGAGTGGCCGCCCAGCACCACCTCCCGCCCTTCTCCACGCCGCCTCGGTCACGCGACGCAGATCGTGTACCGCGACCCCGTGCCGGGAGCGCTTGGCGAACCCGACAGACGAGTCGGGCACTGGCGCGAAGTTTGTGCTTGATGCGCGGCCCCATGCGGCGCCTGCCATAAACGTACGATGCGCCCGGTTGCCCGTGCCTGTCGGACGGCATCAGGCGTCGATCAGGGCAGCTCCTCGTGGATGTCCCGATAGGTTGTGATCTGTTCAGCGAGCTGTCTGAAGGCTGTTCGGAGCGTGAGTGCGGTCGCTGGGTCTGACTGAGCGACAACGCCGCGCACACCGTCGGTTCCGACCAAGCTGACATACAAGGGAGCTCCCGGGCCCTGGTGCTGCTCGATGATCACCCTGTATTCGTGTCGCATGGTGCCCCTGGCGATCTTCGTCATCCCGGTCTAGGTACCTGCTTGTCGGGACGAGCCTTTGCAGGCTCGCTCTACCGAGGGCGCCTCGTTGCGCCACGCCTACGCCCCCAACAGCTGGTTCCCTCCCCCGAAGACCGGGGTGACGGAGCGCTATCGCAGGGCATTCTTGGAGGCCGATCCGCTCCTGCAGCAAAAATTGCCATGCCGTGGAGCGCCGTCGGGTAGGATGCGTGGGTTGCAGGGTCGCTTGATGCACAGGGGGGACTTCTTTGAAGCCAAATGCGCGAGTTGTAGGGTCGCTTGATGCATTGAGGGGAATGTCTGTGAAGGAGAATGCGGGGGCGCGGCGGTCGTTTGAACCATGAGGGGGCTTGTGTGAGGCGGAGGGATAAAAGTGGGCGGGGCTGCCGGTTTCCGGCCTGCGGATATCAGGGTGGTGGGCGAGGTGTGTTTGGGGTGGGTCGAGGCGAAGGGGGTGTCGGCGCCCGCGGTGTGTGGGCGCGTTGTTTAGAGCTGTCATGCCCGGTTTTGTGTTTGCGGGGCCGGGTGGTGTGGTTGGTATTCGGAGCAGTGTGGTTCGAAATGGGAGAGCTATGACTAGATATCGTTTGTTGTCTGTCGTGTTGGCGGTTTGCACGATCGCCGCCATGGCGGCGGTCTCGGGCGCGCAGGCGGGCGTGCCGATGCCGGCGCCGCATAAACACCATCGCGCTCATAACCACCGTCGCGGTCATGAGCGCCGGCGCGATCACAGACACCGGCGCGCGCATAGGCGCCGCGATCCGACGTGTGTGGTGCACTCGTTGCCGTCGTTTGTGGAGACTGGCTTGGGGCCTACGGCGTCGAGCGTTGCCGATGTGGTGACGGTCGAGTGCCACCCCGTTTTCGCCGAGTCCACGGTGACGATCAGCGCAGACGAGCTGTTCAGTCGCTGCGCCGGCCACCTG
>JAFAPR010000114.1 GCA_019247075.1 Solirubrobacterales bacterium | reverse complement strand
TCTATCGCTCGAGCACCCAACGAAACGCTGCCCTCGCCGGCTGGCTCGACTGGTACAACACCCGACGACCACACGGCGCCCTCAGCCACAAGCCGCCCATCGCTCGCCTCAACGAGCTGAACAACCCCCTCGGGTCTTACACCTAGGCCTACCGCCTCGCTCGAGCCGCCAGGAGGTCTACTACGGCCCGGGGGCGTGAGGCGGCGGCGTGCGCTGGCTCAAGAGCTAGCCCGGAGGCAGGTGAATCGCGACGTCCGCGCCGCCGTTCGGAGGGTTGTTTGCTGCTGCCCGGCCGTGATGGGCGACCGCGATCGTTTCGACGATGGAGAGTCCGAGACCCGCGCCCCCGCCGCTGCGGGCGGTCCGGGTGCGACTGAAGCGCTCAAAGGCGCGTCCGAGCAACTCATCGGGAAAGCCGTTTCCCTGGTCGCGGACGTGTAGCTCCACGGTGCCGTTGCTGGCTGCCGTTGTCAGGGTCACGACGCCCGCTCCGTGGCGCAGCGCGTTGTCGAGCAGGTTTCCCAACGCCTGCTCGAGCCGGAGGCGATCACCGTGCAGCACCACGTCCTCTTGCGCGTCGAGTTTGAGCAGCCGGCCCTCGGCCTCGGCTCTCCAGGCAAACCGTGCGCAGACGCTCTCCATCAATTCGCGTGCAGATAGACGCTCGGACCGCAGTCGGAGTCCGCCCTGGTCGGAGCTCGCGAACAGAAGGAGGTCGCTTGCCAGCTGAACGAGCCTGTCGGTCTCCTGGCTGGCCAATTTGAGCGCGCCGCGCAGTTCGTCCTCGCCATCGGCGTAGTGGAGGGCGTAATCGAGCTCCGCTCGCAACAGAGCGAGCGGGGTGCGTAGCTCGTGGCCCGCCTCAGCGACGAAGCGACGCTCGCGCTCCAGTCCGCGCTCGAGCCGCCCGAGCATCTCGTTAAGCGTCTCGCCCAAGCGCTGGAGTTCATCGCGCGTGCGCGGCACCGGCAACCGCCCATCCGCTTTGTCGGCGGAGATCTGCGCGGCGCGCCTGCGCATCGTCTCGACACTCCGCAACCCCGCTCCGGCGAGGAAGTACCCGATCAGGGTGGCAAGCACCAGCGCGACCGGACCGGCGATCAGCAGCTGGGTGCGCAGGCTGCGAAGCGTCTCGGCGCGGTTCTCGCGCGTAGCGCCCACCACGAGCACGACGCGGCGGCTCCCGCGATTTACCGGGACCGCGAGCAGTCGCGCGGGTTCATCGAGTCCTGGGGCCGAAGGGCGGTCAATGAACCGATCTCGTCGTAGCGCGAAGGCGGTCTGCGCGGGAGATAGGAGTGGGATGTTGTCAAGCGATCGGCTGGCGTCGATCACTCGACCGTGGCCGTCGAGCACTTCAGCGAAGCTCTCGCCGGACTCGACCAGGTGGCTGTTGGCCTCCGCCCTGAGGAGGTTGCCGGGATCACGCACGAGGGCGGTTAGATCTTGGGCCCGCAGGCGAAGATCCTGGTACAGCGCGCTCGATAGATCGTCGCCTACGCGCACGTAGATGAGCGCGCCGGCCGCGGTGAGCACGATCGCCATCGCGACCGCGAAGGCGGCCGCCACCCGTAGACGGATTGATAAGCGTCTCATTGATCCTCGCTCAGTCGGTAGCCAACGCTCCGTACCGTCTCGAGCGAGTTTGTGCCGAAGGGCTCGTCGAGCTTGCGCCGGAGCCGGCGGATGTAGACGTCGATCACGTTCGAGCGGTTCTCGTAGGCGAAGTCCCAAGCCTGCTCGATCAGCTCAAGCCGTGTCAGGACCTCGCCCGGCCGGTGCATCAACGCCTCCAACAGCGCAAACTCCTTGGCCGAGAGCTCCACTCGAGTTTCGCCACGGTAGACCTCGCGGCGGGCCGGATCGAGCCGGAGGCTACCGACGCTGAGCACCGCGGGCCGCTCAGGGCGGCCGCGTCGAACCAGGGAGCGCAGCCGTGCGTGCAGCTCGGCCAAAGCAAACGGCTTGACCAAGTAGTCGTCCGCGCCGCTGTCAAGTCCTGCGACGCGGTCCTCTACGGCTTCGCGCGCTGTCAACATCAAAACAGGCGACCACACGCCGCGCTCGCGTAAGACTTGGCAGGTCTCGAATCCCGACGTGTCCGGAAGCATCACGTCGAGCACGATCGCGTCGTAGCTGACCACGGTCGCCATCGCGATGGCCTGCAGGCCGCCGTTGGCAACGTCCGTTGCCAGTCCCTCGCGAGTGAGTGAACGCTTGATCACGTTTGCCATTCGGACTTCGTCCTCGACGATGAGCACGCGCATGCGAGCAGTCTCGCGCACGAGAGATGATTAGAAGATGAAAGCGACAGCGGGGCGTGTGAGGTAGCTGGGGTTGTCATCTCGGGTTCATGTGGCGCGAGTAGCGTGGCCGCCTCTACAACCGAAAGGAGCCGCCCATGCGTAAGCCAACTCTCTTGATCGTCGCCGCCAGCATCATCGGGACGCTCGCGATCTGGGTACCGGGAGCCATCAGCGCGGGGTCGCCGAACGATGCTTCGTACGAGCCACACCTAAGAGCCAGTGATTTCTCGACCAGGGTCACCAACCGCTATTTCCCGCTGCCCGTCGGATGGACCTGGGTCTACAAAGGGATCAAGGAGGGCAAGCCCCAGATCGATCGCGTAACGGTCACATCAGTGACGAAGCGAGTTGCGGAGGGCATCACCGCCAGGGCGATAACCGATGTGGCGAAGACGCCCAGCGGGAAGCTGCTCGAAAAAACCACCGACTGGTACGCGCAGGACAAGCGCGGAAATGTCTGGTACTTCGGCGAGAAGACCGCGGCATACCTGCCAGGAGGGAAGATCGACAGATCGGGCTCGTGAGAGGCTGGCGTCAAGGACGGCGAGCCGGGGATCATCATGCTCGCAAGCCCCCAGATCCCCGACGCCTACCGCCAGGAGTACCAGAAGGGAAACGCGGAGGACACCGCCTGGATCGTCAACCGGGGAACGTCAGCCTCGGTGCCGTTCGGCACCCTCCACAACATCTTGACGTCGCTTGAGTTTGCGCGCATCGAGCCCAAGGTCGTCGACCAGAAGCTGTACGCGCCCCGGATCGGCATCATCCAGGAGACCGCGCTGACCGGGCCTCCAGAGGTGGCAAAGCTCGTGCGGATAATCAAGTAGAGATGAGACGTCATGCCGGCGCGCACTTGGCGCGCCGGTAAGCGGTCCAACATGTAGGGCACCGCGGCCTTTGCCGGCGAGAAGCACGATGCGCGGCCCACGGCCGACGCTCCGTGCGAACAACCCCGCCATCAGCGCTTGCGGCCGAGCGGTACGAATCGCTTGAGCTTGGCTGCTCCCTGGTCGCGAGACAACCGGGCCACGATGTGGATGTCGACCGTTGGACGCGTGAGGCCGAGGGTCCCGAGCGCCCAGGCGATCTCCCCGCCGAGTGCTGGGACGTCGACCGGAGCGTCACATCGGATCGCAATTCGCGCTCCCCGATCGGTCTGCCGGACCTGGTACTCGCCCACCCCCGCATGGCGAGCGAGCACCGAGCGGAACACGTGGGGGTGGATCCGCCGGCCGTCGTATACGAACATGTCGTCAAGCCTGCCCTGAATGTCCCCTATGCAGCGGTGCGCGGACCCGCAGTGGCAGGGCTCGGCGAGGACGATGACCTCATCGGTGAGCTCGTATCGGATCAACGGCAGGGCCCGGTTGTAGAGATTTGTCAGATAGACCTTCGCCGCGCGCTCCCCCGCTGCAACCGGTTCCCCGCGCTCGTCGACCGCTTCGACGATCATGAGGTCTTCGCTCAGGTGCGACCGTGAGTGCTCGCAAGGAACCGCCACTCCGCCGGCTTCAGAGGAGCTGTAGACGTTGCCCACCCGGACTCCCCAGACCGTCTCGGCATCGGCGCGAATCTCCGGCAGCAGCGGCTCGCCGGTGGTGAGGATCCGCCGCGGTGCAATCCGCAGCCGCCCCACGCGCGCCTCCGAACTGAGCACGCGTAGGACGGACGGGTAGGCGGTCAGGAAGTGAGGCTGGGCGTGATTGATCCCGGCCACGATCTCCTCGATCGGCAGCGTGACCGGGAAGCGGATGTGAATGAGCTCCGAGTTGGAGAAGGTCCGGCTCAACGCCGCCGTGCCGTGTGTGAAGTCAGACGCCATCACCAGCGCCGACTTCAGCGGCTTCGAGGCGAGCTCCGCGTCCGACCACTTGGTGCGTAGCAGGTAGCGGAACAGGCTCAGCCACTTTGTCGCCCATCCATCCCAGTCGTAGACGAACACCCCGCGAGCGCCGCTCGATCCCCTGACGTGACGGCTGAATAACGCCCTAGCAGGTAGCTCCCTGCCGCCGCGCTCTGCAGGTAGTCATTGACAACCTGAAGCGACAGGCGCCGGTCGGTAACGATCCGATCGTAGTTCTCCATCAGGTCCGTCTTGGTCATCGGTGGCAGCTCACGCAGGGAGGCCTCGTCCAGGAGGACGATGCCCATCCCAGCGAGGCGCTCGCGGTGCCACGGCGAGCGGTCGCTGGCGTAGCCGACCAGAGCGCGCAGGCGCTGCAGGCGATGGGCAGCGAGCCGCTCCGCCGACCAGTCCAGCCGAGCGATCAGCTGTGGCGCGAGTGCCATCGCGCGGGCGAGGTGCGCTCGTCGCGTGTTTTCGTACTCAGGCATATCTCTCGTGCGTCGCGCGTTGCCACCCAGGCATGGCCAGGACGGCAAGGTACGGCGCCCGGACGCGCGCGCCCTCGGTGTAGGTACGGATTCGGGTACGGATTCTGCGCGCGAGAGCCCGCGGCGGCTTGATCTAGGCAGGCGACGGGGCGAGAATCGGTGAGCCCGATGGTGGAAGGAGCGAAGATGGGTGCGGGCTCGTTCGGGTCCTCGAGGCGCTCATCACCGGCGCGAACGGTGTCCGGCGCAGCCGGGCCGTGGTCGCAGGCGTCGCGATCGAGCCCGGAGCTCGTGGGGCGACGCGAGGAGCTTCGGCTGCTCGACGACGAGCTTGGTCGTGCGGTCGGTGGCGAGCTTCGCGCGGTGTTGCTCGTCGGCGACGCCGGTGTGGGAAAGAGCCGGCTGGCTCGGGAGCTGCTCGCTCGACATCGTGAGATCATCGGCTTGGTCGCGCGGGCACATCCACTGGCGGCTAGCGCCGCGTTCGGCTTGTGGACGGAGGCGCTCGACCCGTTTCTCCAGGCACGGTCCGACGACGAGGTGGTCGAGCTGTGCGGTGGCTTGCTCGACGACCTAGCGAGTCTGTTGCCTCGCGTTGCGGCCGTTCGCGGAGGGATCCCCGACCAGGACCCGCCGCTCCCTCGGGTGCTGCAAGGCCTCACCCAGCTCCTTCGCGATCTCTCGCGACGAGCACCGTTGGTTGTCCTGCTGGACGATGTGCATTTCGCCGACGCCTCGTCGTGGGAATCGTTGCGGTACTTCGCGCGCCACCTCGACGCCGCGCCGGTGCTCGTGCTCGCGACAAGCCGCCCGGCCGATCTCGCCGAGCACGATCTGGCCGCGCAGGTGCTGTTCGAGCTCGACGAGGATGGTTTGTTGTCTCGACTCGAGGTCGGACCGCTCGGGCGTCGCGAGGTCAAGGAGCTGGGCGAGGCGGTGATCGAGGCGCCCGTCCCGCCGCCGCTCGTCGACTGGCTGATAGAGCGCTCGCAGGGCAATCCTCTGTACGCGATTGGGTTGCTGCGCGCGCTCATGGCGGAGGGGGCAGATCTTTCTGCTCCGCATTTGCGCCGCCTGCCCGAAGGCCTGAGCGACCGCGTCACGTCGGAGCTGCGCCGCTTCGACGCACGGTCGCGCGCCATGCTCGAGCTGTTGGCCGTCGTGGGGCGGCCGGTGTCCTTGACCGACTTGGCGGCGTTGAGCGAAGAGCCACTCGAGACGCTCGAGTCGATTCTCGATCTATTGGTCGGCGCGCGGATCGTCGTCGAGGAGGAGCGCGGGCGCGACCTGAACTACGACCTTCAACATCCACTGGTGAGGGACGTCATCTACCGGGCGACGAGCGGTGCTCGGCGGCGCGTGCTTCACCGGCATGCGGGGCAGACGCTGCTGGCCTCTGGTCATCTCGCCGAGGCCGCGCTGCACTTCGCCCGCTCGGCCCAGCGCGGGGACTCCGAGGCGGTCGAGGTGCTCTTGGACGCGATGCGCCAAGCGGAACGGCGCGAGGCGTTTCGCGAGGCCCTCGATCTCCAGGCGGAGCTGGTGGAGCTGCTGCCTGCCGACGACGTGCGCTGGCTAGAAGTGCTCGAGGCGATGTATGTCAGGGCGGAGTGGCTGATCGACCACCGCGCCGAGACGCACGCCCGGACCGCGGTCAGGGCGCTGCAGGCGATCGACGGCCTGCTCGCGGACTCTCCAGACCACGCCCGCCGCGCGACGGTGAAGTTTCGCCTTGGGAACTTCCTGGCCTGGGGATTGGGCGAGCTTGAGGCGGCGGAGCAGGCGTGCAGGCAGGCGGACGAGCTGTTCGTGCTCGCCGGCGATCAGCGACAGGCGCTGCTCGCCGCTCGCGAGGTCGGCTGGATCAAGGGCCTGCGCGGAGATCTCGCCGGGATGGCCGCGGACGCCGAGCGCGTCGTGGAGGCGGGCGATGCGATCGGCGATCGGTTCGTCGTCATGCAGGGCCTGGCCGCGATCGGCTACAGCTGCATGTTCAGCGGCTCGTTCGCGCGCGGGGAAGGCGCCTACCGCCGCGCGGCAGAGATTGCGCGCGACGACGAGAAGCCCTATCGCTTGACGGTCGTGCTCGGCACGCTCGCTGCGGTTCTAGCGTTCCAGGGGCGAATTACCGAAGCGGCCGAGCTCATCGAGCAGGCCAAAGCGTCCAGCCCCGCCTACCGCGACAGCATCCTGGTCGAGATCGAGTGTTGCGTGTGTTGGCTGGCGGGGGATTTCAGAGCGGCGCTGACGGCGGCTCTCGAGGAGGCCGCTTGGGCACCGGCGACCAGCCGCAGGCGTACATTCGGCATGACGATCGGGGCGATCGCCGCGGTCGAGACAGATGATCCACTTGCCGCCGAACGGTTAGTAGAACGAGCGCAGTCAGCGCTCGACGGGCGTGACTGGTCGTTCATGTTGCAGTACATGCAATACGCGGAGTCGATGCTTACCTGGCGCGAGCGGGGACCCGGCGAGTGCGTGGCGCGGCTGCGTCCCGCAATCGAGCGGATGTGTCACATGCAAGCAAGACCGTGGGCGGCGTTTGCGCTCTTGGACCTAAGCGAGGCCGCCGCGGACGCCGGCGACTCGGTCGCCGCAGTGGGTGCCGCCGAACAGCTTCGGGCGTTCGCCGGCCTCATGAACGTGCCGTTGTATCGAGGCATGGCCGCCGCCGGGCGGGCCTGGGCGCGTCTCGCCGGCGGCGAGGAGGAGGAGGCGATCGCGCCAGCGCGGCAGGCGATCGAGCTGCTGTCCGAGACCGGGTGTCGGGCCTACGAAGCCCGCGCACGATACCTCCTCGCGCGGTGCCTAATGGCTGAGCAGCGGCCCGCGGCGGTTAACGAGCTCGAGCGCGCGGGGGCGATCCTCGAGCAGGGCGGCGGCGTCTGGCGGCGTGCTCGGGTGCTCGAGACCCTGCGGCGGCTCGGCAGTGTCGGCCGCCGCGCGGCCGCGGCCGCGCTCGGGCCCGATTCCCTGACGCGCCGCGAACGCGAGGTCGCGCGGCTGGCGGCCCGCGGGATGAGCGCGCGTGAGATCGCGCAGACGCTGTTCGTAGGCGAGCGCACGGTCGAGTCTCATCTGGGCAGCGTGTACGCCAAGCTCGGTGTGGAGTCCAAGCTGCAGCTCGTATCGCGCGCGCCGGAGTTGGGGCTCTCGTGACTGGACCCGTATCCGAACCCGGGTCTGTACGGAAGACGAGGTCGGTGCGCGGCCGTATGGTGCAAGACCCGGAAGCACAAACGGACGGGACCGGATCATGAGCTACTACGAACACCTGCGCCGCCGTCACCTCTCGCGCGCGATGGTGCTTGCGCCACACCTGATCGATCAGCTCGACTGGCCGGCTGATCGACTGGCCACGCATCGGGTAGAACGGCTGCGAGAGCTGGTCACGGTCGCCATCAACAGCTCACCATGGCATCGCGAGCGGCTCGCCGGTGTCGATCCAGCGGGCTTGGACCTGGCGACGTTGCGCCAGATCGAGCCGATGACGAAGACCGAGCTGATGGAGCATTTCGACGGGATAGTGACCGACCCGCGTCTATCGCTTGAGATGGTCAACGGCTACCTCGGGGCGGTGACCACGGGCGACTACCTGCTCGATGGCTACACCGCGATCACGTCCGGTGGATCCAGCGGGGAGCGCGCAGTGTTCGTCTACGACTGGGACGGGTGGGCGACGTTATGGGTGATGCTCTTCCGCTACCTGCTGCGCACCAAGCTCACCGACCCCGAGCTCGCCTCGAGGCCGGTGGTGATGGCCTGGGTGATGGCCGCACACTTCACCCACGCCACGGCAGCGATGGCCCGCACGTTCTCGGGGCCCCAGTTCAGCAACCACCGCTTCCCGGTCACGCTGCCAACGGAGGACATTGTGGCCGGGCTCAACGCGGTCCAGCCCGACTTCCTGGTCGCCTACTCCTCCGCGCTGCACGTCCTCAGCTTTGAAGCCGCCGCGGGGCGGTTGCGGATCGCGCCGCGACGGGTGCTGAGCGCCGCGGAGCCGCTGTTGCCGGAGATCCGCGCCGCGGCCGAGGCGGCCTGGGGTGTGCCCGTCGGCAATACCTGGGGCACCTCGGAAGGCGGCGGGAACGGGATCGCGTGCGACCGCGGGCGCACGCATCTGAGCGAGGACCTCTTGATCGTCGAGCCGGTCGACGCGCGGGGCCGTCCCGTCGTGCCGGGCGAGCCGTCCGCCAAGGTGTACCTGACGAACCTGTACAACCACGCGCTGCCACTGATCCGCTACGAGATCACCGACGAGGTCACGGTGCTGCCAGAGCCCTGCCCCTGCGGGTCCGCGATGCCCTGCATCGGCGACATCCAAGGACGGATCGACGAGGTATTCGAGTACTCCGGCCGCCAGATCCACCCGCACGTGTTTCGCTCCGTGTTCGGCCGGCACGCCGGAATCGTCGAATACCAGGTCCGCCAGACGCCGGCCGGCACACATATCATCGTCCGCTGTCACACACCGGTCGATCTGGATACGATCCGCCGAGAGCTCGAAGAGACACTCAGCGGCCTCGGCCTCCAGCGTCCGCAGATCAGCGTCGAAGCCGTCGAGCGCATCAAGCGCGACAACGGGCCCGCGAAGCTCAAGCGCTTCGTCCCGCTCGACCGCGCAACGCCACATCAACCACGAGAGACAACGTCCCCGGTCACGATCGCCTGATGCGCGGTGGATTCCAGACCTGCCCGGTCGGATCCGTTATCACCGGCGGGCCGCCCCTCCGATATGAGAGGTGAACGATGACGGCCACGGAACAACGGCCGGGACCGGACGCGATCTTCCAAGTGGTGATGGGCTTCATGGCGTCAAAGCACCTGTTCGTCGCCAACGAGGTCGGGGTGTTCACGGCGCTGGCCGACGGCTCGGCAACGCTCGAGCAGCTCGCCGAGAGAATCGGCGTGCCGGAGCGGACGCTTCGGATCATCGCCGACGCGATGGTGGCGCTTGGGTTCATCGAGCGAGACGACGGCGTCTACCGAAACGGCGCTGCCGCGGACGCTTTCTTGTCTGGACGTGGCCCGATGAACCTCAGCCCCGCCCTTCGCTTCATGAACGCGATCGCATACCCGCTGTGGGAGGGGCTGGAGCGGGCGGTACGCAGAGATGGGCCAGCGCGTGGAGAGCTCACAGAGGAGCAACAGAAGATCTTCTCCGAGGGCGTCGAGGCTTTGACCGCCGGGCCGGCGCACGCTCTGGCCGCCAACTACGACTTCGGCCGCCACCGTCGGCTGCTCGACGTCGCCGGCGGTACCGGCTCGTTCCTGGTGGCGATCCTCTCAGGAAACCCGGCGCTGGAGGGAACCCTGTTCGAGCGCCCCGAGGTGGCCGCGATCGCCGAGCGTAGCCTCGCGGCGTCGCCCGTCGCCGAGCGCGTCTCGGTGACCGCCGGAAACGCCATGGAGAGCGACCTGCCGGGAGGGCACGACGTCGTGCTGCTTGCCAACATCATCCACTACTTCCTTCCTCGGCAGAACGTCGAGTTGGTGAAACGCGTACGCGCTGCGGTCGAGCCGGGGGCGCGGCTACTTCTCGTCGATTGGTGGACCGATCCGGGGCACACGCAACCACTTCCCGCCGCGCTGATGGCGGGCGAGTTCCTCGCCAACGTCGGGGGCGATGTCTACAGCGAAGAGGAGATGCACGGATGGCTCGCGCAGGCAGGCTGGCGACCACTCGAGAGGTTGCCGCTAGCCGGGCCCCAGAGCGCCATCGTCGCGCAAGCCGTCTAACGCTTTCGCCAGCGCGACCCGGTCGGGGGCCGAAACCGGCAGGCCCGCGTCCCGGTTTTCGCGAACGCGAGATCCGGGCGGTAGAGTGCTTGGGGGCGATGGATACAAGCGAGATGGGCGCGGCGGGGCGGTACCTCCTTGGGGACAGTCCAGAAGAGATTCGCCACCTGGTCGAGCAGGCCGAGGTTTATGCCAAGGAGGCCGGCGAGTTGTTTGACCTGATCGGGCTCGGTCCCGGTGGCGCTGCGATCGATGTGGGCTGTGGCGTGCTCGGAGTCGTGCACTTGCTTGCCGAGCGGGTTGGTCCAGACGGACGGGTGGTCGGTCTAGAGCGGGAAGCCAGGATGGTGGAGTCGGCGCGGAGCCTCGCCGAGCAGCACGGCCTGGCTGTGGAGTTCATCGAGGCGGACGCCACGGCGACAGGCCTTCCTGACGGCGTGTTTGACCTGGTGCACGCGCGCACGCTGCTGCTCAACGTCCAAAACCCGCGGCAGATCGTGGCCGAGATGGTGCGGATCGCAAGGCCTGGCGGCGTGGTCGCGGTGCAGGAGCCAGACGCGAGTGCATGGAGCTGCGATCCGCCGCACCCGGCGTTTGACATCCTGCGCGGCGCGATCCTGGACACCTATCGCCGCACCGGCAGGGATTTCAGCATCGGGCGGCGCAGCGCGCGGCTGCTGC
>JAFAPR010000108.1 GCA_019247075.1 Solirubrobacterales bacterium | reverse complement strand
GAGCACTACGGGGCGGCGATCGCGCTTTCTGACGGGCATTTGCAGGCGGCGGACGCGATGGCGCGGCGGTCCGAAGAGGCCGGCCGACTGCTGACCGGTCGAGACGCATCGGGGACGTACGGAATCCAGATGTTCAGTCTGCGCCGAGAGCAGGGACGCCTTGCTGAGCTGGCGCCAATGGTGAGGATCCTGACTTCGGGTGGTCGGGAGCGTGGACCGTGGCGGCCCGGCCTCGCATCGGTGCTCGTCGAACTGGGGATGCATGCCGAAGCGCAGCGCGAGCTCGACCGCATAGCGCACGAAGGACTCGACGCCCTGCGCGAGTCCCTGTGGCTCGCCTCACTGACCTACCTTTCGGACGCGTGTGCCGCGCTCGGGGATGGGGGCGTTGCGGCGATGATCTACCCCGAGCTCTTGCCGCTGACCGGCACCAACGTGATGATCGGACACCTCGTGGTCTGCTACGGCGCCGCTGACAGGTACCTGGGGATGCTCGCCTGCACCCTTGGCGACTGGGAGAGCGCCGAGGAGCACTTCGAGCGCGCGATCGAGCTCAACCAGGACATGGGAGCTCGAACGTGGTTGGCGCACACCGAATACCAGTACGCACGCATGCTCATTAAGGCCGGACGGGGCCATGGCTCCCGGGCATCCGCGCTGCTCAGCCACGCCGCCGCGCTGGCCGACGAAATCGGGATGAACGCGCTCAGCGCTCGGATCGCGGCCATCGGAGCCCCGATCAAGGTGGCGGGGCTCCCCGACGAGCTGTCGCCACGCGAGGCGGAGATCCTGCGCCTGGTCGCACGGGGCCTCAGCAACCGCGAGATCGGGCGAACTCTGTTCATCAGCGAGCACACGGCGGCCAACCACATCCGCAGCATCTTGCGCAAGACGGGCTGCGCAAACCGTACGGAGGCTGCCTCCTACGCCCATCGACACGCCCTTGTCGACGCGCAAAGCCCAGGATAGGATCACCGGTCATGCCGCTGTTCGTAATTGAACGGAGCTTCGCCGAGCAGTTGGAGCTGACCGGGGACGACGTCAAGCTGATCGAGGAGATCAACGCCGACGAAGGTGTTCGTTGGTTGTTCTCCTTCCTGAGTGCGGATCGCCGGCGGACCTACTGTCTGTATGAGGCTCCGTCGGCAGACGCCATCAGGGCGGCGGCGAGGCGCGGCGACATTCCGGTGGACTCGGTGGTTGAAGTGCAGAGCGAGACACTCGGCGTGCCCGGCCGCCTCCAAGAGTGGGCAGCCGCCCGCGCGGACGCTTAGTGCTCTTAACGGCGCGTCGGTCGCGCCGTCGGCGAAGTGGGCAAGCGCCTGAGGACGTCCCAGTTAGCGCGAATGCCCGGGCTCCGGGCAAACGTCCAGGGCGGGGTTGCGGTCGAAGAACCCCACCGGCTTGAGCCAGAAGGACACGGTGTCGACCGGCATCACAGGCCACTCCTCGGGACGCGGCAGGTGGTGGATGCCAAACACGTACCACAGGACCACGTCGGTGTTCTCGATCGGGCGGTCGGCGGCCGTCCACTGCATGAGCCCCGTATCCTCAGTGCTCAGGTTGGGGAAGTCACCGCACGGCCAACGCTCATCCTCGCGGTAGGGCGTCACCCACAGCGTGTGCTGGATCGCCCCAGCCCGGCGCACCACGAACGAGCTCGGATCCAGCAGCGCCGGGATTGCCCCGCCCGGCACCAGCCTGTAGGCGCACTTTGTTCCGAGACCGTTGCACACGCCGTCGTTGACCACGTGCCAGCTCCGCTGTGCGCGCCAGTCGAAGTCCTGCCGCCCCTCGCGTTCTGAGCGCAGTGGCACCAGCCGCTGCACGAGCGCGAGACCGTCGGGATTGTCCGCCCCCAGTGGTAACGGCTCGGAGTCGACCGCGTACACGGTGTTGTCCTCGCCATCGACGTCGAGGTCGAGCCGCGCCACGATGAAATGCTGGTGGTACGGCGCATAGGTGCGGCGCTCGACGAGCGTGCCGAAGGGCGGCTGGCCGTCGGCGAACGGGGTCGTGATCATGATCCCGGTCGCGCGCACCTCACACTCGATGTTGCCGTCCTGGTAGAAGCGCCAGTAGATGAGGTACTCGTAGTTGGCCACGGTCGCGTGGAAAGAGACCACGAGCCGCCGCATCCGGCGGGTGTCCAGGCCGGTCCGCTCGTCGACGTGCTTCCACAAGACGCCGGCGTCCTCCTCATGGATGCAGATCGCGTTCTTGACCGTGTGCGGCTCGCCTCGCGAGTCGTGCAGGGCCGCGTCAAGGTAGGCGATCTCGCCTAGGCAATCGCAGCCGAGCTCGAGGGAGGTCGTCATGAAGCCGAGCCCCCACTCGCCGATGTCGAACGCCGTGCGGCGGAAATGCTCGGGCGTTGGATCGCGATAGGGGATGACCATCTCCGCGAACGACAGCCGGTGCGCGATGGGCCTCACGCGCCCCCCATCCTCGTACCCGAGCGTGTGGATCACGAGCCCCTCGCGGTAGTTGAATCCGAGTCTCATCGACCACCGCTGCCAGCGCAGAAGGTGGCCATCGAGCGTGAAAGAGGGGCCCTCTGGCTGGGTGATTTGGAGCGGTCGCAGATCCTCGCGCAGACGCATGCCCGGCACGAGCGCGGGCGCGTATTCGCCCATCACCTCAGCTGCCGGCTGATCGTCGCCGTCGTCGCCCAGCTCGAGCATCTCCGCCGTTGCGAGGTCGACGATCGGATGCAGCCCAGCGACCGGGTTCGCGTAGGGATTGCACTCTGGACCGGCTCGATGCCACACGTCGGCCCAGCCTACGCGCCGACCACGGTAGGGCTCGGGCACGAGCTCGCCCCCGAACGCCCACACGTCGACTATCACCAGGTCCATGTCTGTGATCCCGCGCCTGGCGAGCGCGGCAACCAGGCGCGGTTCGCGCTTGAGCAGCGAGTTGCACTCGTCGTATTCGTCGTTGGAGATCGGCGGGTGCTCGCCCGGCCGCGGGTCCCAGCTCACGAGCCGCTGCTCGCTCAGCGACACGACCGCCTTGACCGCATCGTCGTGATCGCGGTCGAAGCACACGACGTTCGCCTCGCGCGGAAAATCGTCGACGGGGCGCTCGCCGGCCTCGCGTAGCGCCTGCTTGGACGGCTCGCGCAACTCGATCGAGGCGAACCGCCAGCGCTCGCTCAACCCGCGTTGCTCGCGCGTGATCTGCGCGGCGCGCCGCAACTCCTCGGCGCTCAGCGGCTCGAGCGGGTGGCGTGGAGGGGCGCTCGTGGTGAGCTGTCCTCCGCGATCTGCGCTGGTCGCGTCCACCGCGGCATCGTATGCCTGCCAGCGTGCGCCGTGCAAGCGTGCGCCCGAAGTCACCTGCCGACCTTCGAAGCCCTCGGAGGTCGGCAGTGTTCGGCGATGTGCGAGCCCGCCGAAGTTTCCTAAGCGCCTACTGGGACCCGCGCGGGCTGGTGCTCCTCGGGCGTCCAGCCGGCCTGCATCAGTGCGTTGCGATCCGCTCCCTCGGGCATGGTGGGAGTGTGCTCTCGCCACTGGATGCGTTCCTTGTCTTGCACGACGCGGCGGTAGAAGAACAGAAGCACCGACGCCAACAGGATGCCCACGCCGATCGCGAAGTCAGTCCAGGTTCCGTAGCCGTTGAGCTTTGGCGCACCGGCGCCCACGACCAGGATCACGGCGTTATAGATCATCAGCACACCGGCCAGAAACACCCAAGGCGCGCTCACCTTCAGCAGCCGCGGCCAGTTCGGCCGATCCCTGCGCAAAAGCAGGAAGCCGCTCAGGGCGAACACGTGGCAGAGCACGTAGCCGATGTTGCTCATGTACAGGATCGCCAGGTTGCTGGAGATGAAAAGGATCAGGCACGAGTTGACGACCAGATCGACTGTCATCGCGTTGCCGGGGACGTGGAAACGGTTCAGGCGACCCAGCCACTTGATCGTCAGCCCGGCCTTGGAGATCCCGTACAGCGCGCGCCCGGCGTCGGCGGTCGAGCTGGCCATCGACAGCAGCAACGCCAGGATCAGGCAGACGAGCAGGACGTCGGTCACGGCGTGGCCCACGACCGTATTCATCGCCGTCACGTACGACGAGTTGGCGAGAATAGCCGAGCTGGGCGGCACGGCGGTGAAGCCACCCAACCCCAGCGGCAGCAGGATGAAGACCAATAGGGAGAACGTCCCTGCGCTGCGCAGCGCGATCGTGCTGTCGCGCCTTGACTTGTACTCGGGGGTGAACGTCGCGCAGACCTCCACCCCATCCGCCGACCAGGCCATGATGAACAGCCACACCAGCGCGATCTTGACCCCGCCCCACTGATTGCTCGCCAGCGCGAAGTGCACGTTTGAGGCGTGCCAGTGGCCGCTCACCACCGGCCCAAAGATGAGCACGGTTACCGGGATCATCATCAGCGCGCCCGTCACGTATGTGAACCACGCGAACGGCCGCACCCCGAAGATGTTGAACAACCACACCAGCGCGATGCAGCCGATCCCGATGAAGTTGAACAGCTGGAGGTGCACCGCCCCGTCATACAACGTCCAGGTCGAGCTCGAGAACCACTGCGCCTGAATCAGCGAGCCGATGATGTTGCCCAAAATCGCCAGCACCACCGACCACCCAATCCAGTACCCGAAGGTCGCGATTGGTCCGACCAGCGTTGTGTACTTGCGCCAGCCCTCGTTGGCGTACAGCGAGATCCCGCCCGACCTGCCCGGGAACATCATCGCCGGCTCGGAATAGATCCACACAGACAACAGCGCCACCAAGGCGGCGATCCCCCACAGCACCGTCGCGCCCAACACACCAAGCGCGCCATACGCCCCGAGCAACGAACCAAGCAGGAAACCCGGCTGGCACAACGCGATCGTGAACCCGTCCCACCAACGCAGGGACTTCAGCAGCTGACGCTCCTCAATGACTGCCGTGGCCATACCCAGGTCCTCTCCTCAAATCGAGCTACTGATGAAGGGTGCTTCTATTTGCGTCGTCCGTTCAGGAGGCGCACGCGTTCGTGGTGGGTCTCCGGGTGTGTCGTGCCGCCGGCCTGCGCCCGCGGGCCCTGATCGGTTTTGCAGGGCTCACGAGTCGCGCGGGCCGCGTCTCGCCGCCGTTCGATCGCAGATGCGAGCTCGAGCCAGCCGTGAAATGGAGTGGCGGGTTCGATTCCGGTGGAGATCCGTCCGCTGATCGGCGTGGCCCCGAGCTCAAGGTCGACGACGAGTACCACGTGGCTCGCCATGGCCTGACTATCGTGTATCGGGGCCCGGTTCGCCTCGGCAAGGGCCCCTGAGATTTGGCGGCTGGCTCCCTGAACTTTCGCGGAGTCGCGGTGCAGCCGTGTGTAGAGTCGGGTGCAGACGAACGTTCGATGGTCGGTCTTTCAGGGATGGAGGTCGGTCCCGCTACGAACTTGTTGGAGCGGGAGGCCGAGTTGCGCGACCTCGCGCGCGACGCGGTGGCCGCCAGGGCGGCGACCGGACGGGTAGTGCTGGTCGAAGGCCCGGCTGGGATCGGTAAGACCGCACTGATCGACGCCGCGCGATCGGTCGGCGAGAACGCGGGGATGGCGGTCGCGCGTGCACGCGGGACCGAGCTTGAGAGCGGGTTCGCGTTCGGCGTCGTGCGCCAGCTGTTCGAGCCGCTCCTGCGCGGGCGCTCGAGGGCCGAGCGCGCGCGGCTGCTACGCGGGCAGGCACGCCTGGCGACCGACGTGCTCGTCGCCGGGGATCGCGAGGCGCCTGGAGGCCGCATTCCCGAGGTGATGCACGGGCTCTATTGGCTCACGCTCAATCTGGCGGAGCGCTCTCCGCTGCTGATTGCGATCGATGATGCGCACTGGGCGGATCCACCGTCGTTGCGCTTCTTGTGCTACCTAAGCGGGCGGCTTGAGGGAGTGGCCCTGCTCGCGGTCGTGGCAGCGCGGCAGGCCGACGGCAGCGTCACCGCCGGCGATGCCCTGGCGGTCGTCAAGCGGGAACCGACCACGCGCGTGCTGGCGCTCAAGCCGCTGAGCGTGCGCGCCACGGCCGAGCTCGTGGAGCGCGAGTACGGCGAGCGGGCAGAGCAGGAGTTCGCGCTGGCGTGCCACCACGCGTCCGGGGGCAACCCGTTTTTCTTGCACGAGCTCGTACGCGCACTGCGCGTCGATGGCATCGCGCCGAGCCACGCCGAGGTCGCGCGTGTCACCGAGGAGGGACCCGCCACTGTCGCGCGCTCGACGCTGACCCGCGTCGCGGCACTTTCACCTGATGCGGCTCCGGTCGCGCGAGCGCTTGCGGTGCTCGGAGGGGAGGCGGAGCTGCGCCACGTCGTGGTGCTCAGCTCACTCGGGGAGTCCAAGGTCGCCACGGCGGTTGATCTGCTTGTAGAAGCGGAGATCGTCATAGGCGCTGATCCAGTGCGGTTTGCGCATCCGATCGTGCGAGCCGCCATCTATGCGGACATCCCGTCCGCAGAGCGTGGCCGCGCCCACGCACGAGCAGCACGGGTGCTCGCCGCCGCCGGCGCCACGGCAGAGCGCGTCGCAGCGCATCTCCTAGCAACTCGGCCCGCCGGCGACCGCTGGACTGCCAGCGTGCTGACCCAGGCCGCCAGCGATGCCCTCTCTCGCGGCGCCCCCGACGCTGCGGCCGGGTACCTCAGCCGTGCGCTCGCCGAGCGGCTCCCTCCCAGCGATCAACGGCAGCTCGTCGCGGCGCTTGGGCGCGCCGAGTTTCTCGCCAATCAACCGCAGGCGAGCGCCCATCTCGTCCAAGCGATGGGTTCCGCCCCGACCGCGAACGAGCGCGGAGAGCTTGCGCTGCATGCGGCCAAGGCGTTGATCATGGCCGAGCCCGATCGCTCCGAAGACGCAATCGAGAT
>JAFAPR010000207.1 GCA_019247075.1 Solirubrobacterales bacterium | reverse complement strand
CGCGGGCGCGAGCGGGATCGCGGTGCTGGCCTTCGCTGCGCAGGGCGGTTTCCTCTTCCTCAACACGCTCTATTTGCAGGACGTGCGCCATCTGTCTCCCCTTCAGGCCGGCCTGTACCTGCTCCCAATGGCCGGCATGCAGTTGGTGTGTGCACCAATCTCGGGGCGGATGGTGGGCCGGACCGGCGGTAGAGCCCCGATCCTGGTCGCCTCGGCAGCCGTGACAGCGGGCGCGGTGATGCTGACCTCTCTCTCCCCCACCACCCCCACGGGGTATCTGATTGTCTCTTACTTTCTCTTCGGCGTCGGCTCCGGACTGATCAACCCACCGATCACGGACACCGCCGTCGCCGGGATGCCGTCGTCGCAGGCAGGGGTTGCGGCCGCGGTCGCCTCAACCAGCCGCCAGGTCGGCTTGACGCTCGGGGTGGCGGTGCTCGGGGCGATCGCCGGAGGGACCCTCTCCGGCACGCTCGGGCCCAGCTTCGCCGCCGCCACCCACCCGGCGTGGGCGGTGGTCGCGGGGCTCGGTGTGGCCATGTTCCTGATCGGCGCGGCTACCACTACGCGGTGGGCTCGGGCGACGGCCGCCCGCACCGCCCGCGCGGTGGGCGACCAGGGCTTGCCGCTCACTCCTCAAGCGGCGGATCGCGCAGGTTCGCGTTGATCCCCTCCGAGAGCGCTTGTGACTCGGCTCGCAGCGCCTCGCGCAGCCTTTGTTCCTGCTGGCGGCGCATCTCATCGGTCTCGAGCTCGCCGACCGCCTCCCTGAACCGCTGACGCTCCCGCTCTGTGTCCAGCGCCGCCTGGCGGCGCAGGGCCTCGGCGCGCTCGGCGACAGCCGCTCCGGGCTCGTCGGCAGAGTGAACCTCGGTGTGCTCTACGTCTGCGACGAAGTGGAACCGCCCCTCGCCGCTCGGCAGCGGTCGAAGGCGCGTGCGGACGATCGCGATGTCTCCGTCCTCGCCCACGCGGGTCGAGACTTCATGGTGCGTGTAGGGCTCGATCTCCGACAGCCATCGCCGCTGCCGGTCCAGCATGGTGCGGTCCCGACGGCCCTCCAGTGCCGCGGCGGTGGCCTCCGCCACGTGCACCCACCCCCAGTGCGTTGCCACCAGGACGAGGCCGGCGATGACCGCCGCAACCGCGAGCGCGGCGAAACCGCTCGAGATCATCCCGACGATTCCCACCACAATCAGGGCCAGGCCGCCGAGCAAGGTCACGCCCGTGAGGGTCGCGCCAAGCCCCACAAGCCAACGCCGTTGCTCGGCGGGGGCGACCGGTGCGGGCCTTGCGAGCTCGGCCGGCAGAGCCGCCCCCTCGGCCAGCAAGCGCTCGTCGGCAATGCGGCCCAGCAGCTCCTGGGGGCGGGGGCTCCCGCGCAACTCTTCTTGAGCGGCGCCTGCGGGAGGTGATTGGCGGTCGAACTCGTGCGCCACGCCTCTGAAGGTACTAACGTTGAGGGTCATGCCGATCTTCTTTTTCACCGTGGAGCAGCAGGAGCGAGCGATCGTCGAGCGGTTCGGCCGGTTCGTGCGGGTCGGGAGCCCGGGTCTGCAGCGCAAGACGCCTTTCGTGGAGAGGGTGGCGGGCAAGATGAGCCTCCAGGTCGAGCAGCTCAACGCCGAGATCGAGACCAAGACGAAGGACAACGTGTTCGTGCACGTCAAGCTCGCGGTCCAGTACAAGGTCGGCGACAGCCCCCAGCAGGTGAAGGACGCCTTCTACAAGCTCGAGGACCCCGAGGTGCAGATGAAGTCCTACGCCTTCGACGTGGTCCGCTCGCACATCCCGAGCCTCGACCTCGACGAGGCATACGCCGACGCCGACACGATCGCGATGCACATCCAGGAGACGCTGCACCGCCAGATGGCGGACTACGGCTACGAGATCGTCAAGGCGCTGGTGACCAACATCGAGCCCGATCAGCGGGTGAAGGACGCGATGAACAACATCAACGCTGCTCAGCGCAACCAGGTCGCGGCGTCCGCCCAGGGCGACGCGCAGAAGACGCTCGCGGTCAAGAAGGCCGAAGGCGAGAAGGAGACGATGCGACTCCAGGGCGAAGGCGTCGCCGCCGAGAGGCGCGCGATCGCCGAGGGGCTCAGGGAATCGCTGGAGATCATCGCCGAGCAGGGACTCGATCCGCGTGAGGCGATGGCGCTCGTGGCGCTGACCCAGTACACGGACATGGTCCGGGCGCTCGGCGAGGGCTCCAAGACGAACACCATCCTGCTCCCTCATTCCCCGATGGGCGTCGGCGACCTGATGGCGCAGATTCGCGACGGGATCTTGATCGGCGATCTCGCCAGCGAGTCGACCTCGCAGCGGGCGCTGCGCCCGGCGGCGCCAACGCCCGACAGCAGCAACTGACCCCAGCCTTACGGCGCCTTCGCCTCCGCAGTCTCAGCTTGACTTCCGCCGCACTCGGCATAATTCAGTCCGCGCCCTAGATCGTCCCTGAGGCAGGAGGGGGACCGCGGTCATCAAGCCAGACAGAAGCAGATCGGGCCTACCGGCCGGCCCCGATCCGATACCCCAGGACCCCCAGCAGGCGCTGGTGCTGGACATCCTCCGTCGGCACGCCGGCGAACCCGTGACGTTCGTCGAGCTCCAGGCAGCCGGAATCGAGTTCCCGGCCAGCCTGGTATCCGAGCTCGAGCTGGCCGGCGTAGAGATCGAGCGCTGCAACGCCGCCCGTGCTGGAGAGCGCCCGGTGAGGGCGATACGGCTGCCCTCGACGGTCGGCCAGGCTCCCGCCGAGGAGCTTCACGACAACCCACCGCGCTCCCCGACGCGCGCGCGGACGGTCAGGCCTCCGGCCCAGGACTCGGAAGCAAAGGCGCCGCCGGCCGAGGCCACGTCTGGTTGGGGCCCGGTTCGCGTGTACCGCCGCTCGCTCGAGTCCCGCCTCGGCGCAGCCTGGGCCGGACGGTCACCAGGACCCCATGGCGCGCTGCTGGCGGCCGACGCACCCGGTCGGCGACGTCGCCGCCCGAGCCCTCGTATGCTGGCCTTGCTGGCGCTGGCGGTGGCGATCGTCGTCACGGTGGCGTTGATCCTTGTGGCGGTCGCTGGCGCCAAGCCGCGCCCCACCGTCCAGCACCGGGCCACCAGCGCGCAACTGCAGACCTCACCCCCGCTTCGGCCGGCGACCGGGGCCCGCCCGTTTACCTCGCCGCAGAACCTTCGGCCGCCCACCAGAACGGTATCGCCGTCTCCTTCGATGCGGAGAGCCTAAGCGCGTGATGTTTCGGCCGAGGCCGAAACAAACACCGCAATAGCTTGGATCTCATGAGCACGCCGCTAGCCACCCGGCGGTCCAAAGGCCCCGCACCGGGGTCGGGTCAACGGGCCGCGTTCGTCGCGATGTGCGTCGGCTACTCCCTCGTCCTGCTCGACGTGACGGCAGTCAACGTGGCCCTGCCCAAGATCGCGGTCGGCCTGAATGCGACCGTGAGCGACCTGCAATTGGTCGTCGACGGGTACGCAATCGCGCTCGCCTCGCTGATGCTCGCGGGCGGGAAGGTGGGAGACCTCATTGGCCACAAGCGCGTGGTTCTCACCGGCCTGGGGGTGTTCGGGGCGGCCTCGCTTGGATGCGCGCTTGCTCCCTCGAAGTGACGCCCTCGTGGGTTGCCGGGTCATCCAGGGCGTGGGAGCGGCGCTGATGCTCCCGGGCACGCTGGCGGTAATCACGAATGCTTACTCCAGGGAGAAGGAGCGAGCGGCGGCGATCGGAATGTGGGCAGCAATCGGGAGGGTCACCTTGCCAGCCGGTCCGCTCCTCGGCGGGACTCTGGTCCAGGCGCTCAGCTGGCGCCTGATTTTTTCGTGAACGTGCCGGTCGTGGCGCTCGCGATGGCCGTCGCCGGCAAGACGGTGCATGAGAGCGTGGGACCTCCGGGCCGGCGTCTCGACCTCGCCGGTACGGCGCTCGGCGCCTGCCTGCTGGGGCTTGTCACCTTCGCCTTCATCGAAGGCGGGCGCCGCGGCCTGTCCACGTCGGTGATCGTCGCGGTGGTCGGTGCCGCCGCCGTCGCGATCTGCTTTGTGGAGACCGAGCGTCGGCGCGAGGACCCGATGCTGCCCCTGGGTCTGTTTCGCCGCACGCGTTTCTCTGCCGCCGACACGGTCGCCGGCGTGATGAACTTCTCGACCCTCGGGCTGCTGTTCATCCTCACGCTGTACCTGCAGGACATGCGCCACCGCTCCCCGCTGGAGGCGGGCTTGGAGCTCCTCCCCCTGTTCGTGCCGCTGAGCGTGATCGCGCCGCTGGGTGGCCGGCTAACGGCGCGATGGGGGTCTCGAGTGCCGATGATGGTCGGCACGATTCTCGCCGCAACGGGGGTGAGCCTCCTCGGCGCGCAGACCGCGACGTCCGCCTATCTCGAGCTGTTCCCGGCGCTGCTTGTGTGGGGCATCGGCCTTGCTTTTCTGACGCCGGCCGTCGTGACCGCCGCTGTCGGGCGCCGTGCCCAGGGAGAGGGCTGGGCTGGCGTCGGCATTCAACAACACCGCCCGCCAGGCAGCGGGCGCGATTGGGATCGCCGCGTTCGGCGCCCTCGCGGGTGAGCCAAGCAGCGCGGGATTCCTCCCGGGATTTCACCTGGCGGCTTGGATCGCCGCGCGCCTGTTTGTGGCCGGCGCGGTCCTGAGCGCCATTTTTATTTCGGGCGGGTGACGAGTGCGAGGAGCTCCGATCCTCACTGGCGGCCAAAAGGTTGATTACCAACCTGTGGTCGAACGGTATAAAGTAGCCCCGTCACTCGGCGGGCACACGTGGGGGTGCTCGCCGAGTAGGTCTGCTCCCAAAGCGGCTATCTGGCGAACCTCACGTCGAGACGATGGCCGATGCGGAGGGGTGCAGTAGCGCAACCTGCGGCGTGCGATCGGCGCGCAACAGCTCTACCAGCGAAGGGGGCGTGATCAGAGTCGCCCGTCTGCCTGCCAGGCGTCGATGTGCGACTAAATATCCCCCAGACGACCAGGCCAGCAGCCGCGGTCCCAGCACCAGGCACGGCGCGCCCTCGTGCAGCACGAACGCGCCGTCGGGCAGCTCGGCGAGCGGTGCGTCGTGGAACCGGCGCGCGGGCGTTCCCAGAACCATCCGCTCGGCATGAAGCTGAGCGTCGATGGCGTCGGCCCCGACCTGACCGGGGTGAAGCTCGGTCCACAGCGCACACAGCTTGTCGTAATCGGCGCGCCTGCATTCCGCGCAGGGACGGTGGCCCGCGGCCAGCGCCGTCGCTTCGTCGAGGAAGAACAGCTCCGTGTAGCGCCCGGCGGCCATGAGCGGCTCACGCCGCCGGCCGCGGAACCGAAGGCGGCAGGCGAGCCATCGCTTGGTGGCGTAAGGGCGGCGGAGCGGCTGCTCGCGTCGTGCAGGCAGCCACGGTTGCC
>JAFAPR010000138.1 GCA_019247075.1 Solirubrobacterales bacterium | reverse complement strand
TCGCCGCTCTGATCCGCGAGGGCGGTCGGGAGGGCCTGTCGTCGGTCAGAGCGCTCGGACTGTGGCTTGACCGTCGCGGCGTCGCGCAGGTCTCCACCAACATCGAGGACCACCGGCTCACCTCGCCGCACCAGGTCGTCGCGGCGGTCGCGCGTCACGCGCCCGTGGCCGCGATTGAGCTGGTGGGTCTCGCCCCCCAGGCGGCGCTCGACGGGCTGCCGCCAGACATCCCTGCTCGCGGCCTGCGCTCGATCGAGGGGGCGTTGCGAGCCAGCGCATAGACGAGACTGGGTTTCACCCGCGTCCGCGCAATCGCAAGCGCGTCCGTCGGGAGGCTGGACGAATTAACGACGTATGTTGTCGTTCTTTCGGCCAGCCCCCTAAGACGAAGCGCACTGGCTCTCCCGAGACGAACACGCGACCACTAAGCTCCCATGCACAATGGCACAGACGAAGCGCAAGCGCCGTACCAAGCACCGCGGCACCGCCGCCGGGAGTGTGGAGCGGCGGGGGCGGACATCCCGACCGCCCTCTGAAAAGGAGCGCAAGCAGCAAACGCGGGCCGAGGCCCGGGAGAGGCGCCTCAACACGCCGCCGACCTGGAAGTCCTCACTGACCCGCGCGTCTTTCGCCGCTGTGCTGTTGTTCCTGTTCTTGCTCCTCACGGCCAAGGGCAAGAGCCGGCTCGAGGTCGCGCTGCTCTTCACAGTCATCGCGCTCGCGGTCTACGTGCCCGCGGGGTATTACATCGAGTTGGTCCTCTACCGTCGCCGGCAGCGTCGCAAGCAGGCCGGACAGGGGGAGGTCAGAAGTCGTGATTGAGGTGCGCGCCTTTACGGTAGGGCCGGTGCAGGAGAACTGCTACATCCTCCGCGCCAAGGGCTCGGAGAGCGGCGTGATTGTCGATCCCGGAGAGGAAGCCGACCGGCTGCTCGGCGCGATTCAGGCGCTTGGTCTCAAGAGGCTCGACGCGATCCTGATCACGCACACCCACTTCGATCACGTCGGCGCGGTCGCGCCCGTGGCCAAGGCGACCGGCGCCCCCGTCTACTGCCCAGAGCGCGAGACCGGGGTGCTGGCCAACATCATGGACTACGCACCGTGGCCGGGATTCGGCCCGTTCGAGGGGTACGAGGCTGATCGCACCGTCAGCGGAGGCGAGCGCATCGAGCTCGCGGGGCTCGAATTCGAGGTGCTGTTCACTCCGGGCCACAGCCCGGGCCATGTCACCTACGCGCTCAGAGATGAGCCGGCCATCTTCTCCGGCGACGTGCTCTTCCAAGGCTCGGTCGGCCGGGTCGATCTCCCGGGCGGCGACTGGGCCACTTTGCAGCGCTCGATCGAGTCGCTGCTCGACAGCCTGCCCGAGGAGACGGCCGTCTACCCGGGCCACATGGGCATAACCACGCTCGCCCGCGAGCGCGCCAGCAACCCCTTCCTCCGCGAGCTTGCCGCCCACCACGCGGCGTGATCCAGGCACCCCGCGGAACATTCGACATCCTGCCCGAGGACGCTGCCCGGCGCGCGCGACTCGAGGGAGAAGCTGCGGCGATCCTCGGCGCCGCCGGTTATCGCCGGATCGAGACCCCCACCTTTGAGGCCACCGAGCTGTTCGCGCGCGGAGTGGGGGAGGCGACCGACATCGTGCGCAAGGAGATGTACAGCTTCGACGACGGCGCCGGCAGGTCGATGACGCTGCGCCCGGAGGGCACCGCGCCCGTTTGCCGGGCGTACATCGAGCATGGGATGCACAAGCTTCCCCAGCCAGTGAAGCTGTGGTACCTCTCGAGCTTCTTCCGTGCTGAGGCGCCCCAGCGGGGGCGCTACCGCCAGTTCTGGCAGATCGGCGCAGAGGCCATCGGATCGGCCGCCCCTGAAACCGATGCGGAGCTGATCGTCTTGCTTGCCGAGGTCCTCCAGGCTGCGGGTGTCGGAGACGTTGAGCTGCATCTGTCCAGCCTCGGCACGCCGGAGGCGCGGGTCGAGTACCGCGAAGAACTTAAGCGCTACCTACGCGCCCACGAGGATCGGCTGTCTCCGGAGGTTCGAGACCGGATCGACGCCAATCCGCTTCGGGCGTTCGACGCCAAGGACCGCGCGACCCGGGAGGTGATGCAAAGCGCGCCAACGCTGCTCGAGCGGCTCGAAGGCGAGGATGCGGAGCACTTCGCCCGCGTGCGCGCCTTGCTCGACGCCGCGGGCCTCCGGTACGAGCTCGATCCCTCGCTGGTTCGCGGACTCGACTATTACACGCGCACCCTGTACTCGTTCGAGAGCCCGCGACTCGGCGCTCAGTCGGAAGTCGGGGGTGGGGGCCGCTACGACCGCCTGATCGAGCAGCTCGAGGGGCCGCCGACCCCGGCGTCGGGCTGGGCCGCCGGCGTGGAGCGGATGCTGTTGGCCACCGAGCTGGCCGCCGCGCCGCCGGAGCCTGTCGACGTGTTCGTGGCGGTCGCCGACGCCGCGGGCACGGGCGCCGCCTTCGCGCTGGCGCAAGACGCGCGGCGCGCCGGCTTGAGCGCCCAACTCGAGCTCGCGGGCCGCTCGCTGAAGGGCCAGCTCAGGCACGCCGACCGGATCGGGGCGCGCTACGTCGCGATCGTGGGCGAGGACAGCCACGCGAGCCTCAGGGACATGAGCTCCGGCGAGCAGCGGGAGGTTCCCCGCGATGCGGTGATCGCTGCGATCAAGGAAGCCCATCCGTGAAGCACCCCCCGCGGCCCAACAGCTACCGCGATGCCTGGTGCGCCGAGCTGACCGCCGACCGGGCGGGGTCGCAGGCGCGAGTGGCCGGCTGGGTGCACAGGCGACGCGACCACGGCGGGCTGATCTTCATCGACCTACGCGACCGCTCCGGGCTGGTGCAACTGGTCTTCCACCCGGAGACCGCGCCGGAGATCCATCGGCAGGCGCACGGGCTGCGCTCGGAGGATGTTATGAGCGCGTCGGGCACTGTGGTGCGGCGCGCACCCGAGAACGTGAACCCGGCGCTGAAGACCGGGGAGATCGAGCTCTCGGTCGCCCAGGTCGAGATCCTGGCGGACTCCGCCACGCCGCCGTTTCCGCTCGACGACGGCGGCGACGTCGACGAGACGCTGCGGCTTCGCCATCGCGCGCTCGATCTGCGGCGCGCGCCGATGCGCGACGCGCTCGAGCTCCGCCACCAGGTGGTCGCCACGATCCGGGACGTGCTGGACGAGCGCGACTTCCTCGAGATCGAGACCCCCTTCCTGACCCGCTCGACGCCCGAGGGGGCGCGCGACTTTCTCGTTCCCGCTCGCCAGCAGCCGGGATCGTTCTACGCCCTGCCGCAGTCGCCACAGCTGTTCAAGCAGCTGTTGATGATCGGCGGCCTCGAGCGCTACTACCAGATCGTGCGCTGCTTCCGCGACGAGGACTCGCGCGCGGACCGTACTACGGAGTTCACGCAGCTCGACCTGGAGATGGCGTTCGTCCAGGAAGACGATGTGCTCGAGACGATGGAGGCGGTGATGGGCGCCGTGTTCGCGGCGGTGGGATTCGACGTGCCGTCGCAGCCGTGGCCGCGGATGACCTTCGCCGAGGCGGTGGGGCGCTTCGGGTCCGACCGGCCGGACACCCGCTTCGGGCTCGAGCTGCACGACCTTGGCGAGGCGCTCGCCGGTACCGGGTTCCAGGTGTTCTCGCGTGTGCTGGCCGACGGAGGGGTGGTGCGCGGCATCAACGCCGGACGGCGCGAGCTGCCGCGCTCGGAGCTCGACGGCCTTACCGAGCTCGCCCGCCAGCACGGCGCCAGAGGACTGGTGTGGGCGTTCGTCGAGCCGGCAGGGTGGCGCTCGCCGGTAGCGAAGTTTCTTACGGCCGCGGAGATCGCGGCGATCAACGAGCGGCTCCAGGCCTCCGACGGCGACCTGGTGCTGATCGTCGCCGACGACCAGATCAGGGCCGGCAAGGCGCTGGGCGCGCTGCGGCTCGAGCTGGGCGAGCGGTTCGGGCTGATCCCGCACGATCGTCACGACATCCGTTGGGTGGTCGAGTTCCCCATGTTTCTGCGCAACGAGGAGGAGGGTCGCTGGGAGGCCGAGCACCACCCGTTCACCGCCTCGACCGGCGACCTCGAGCAGCCCGCGACGCTGCTCTCCCGTTCGTACGACCTGGTGCTCGACGGCTCCGAGATCGGGGGCGGATCGATCCGTAACCACCGCCTCGACATCCAGGAGCGCATCTTCGAGCTGATCGGGATTGGTCCCGAGGAGGCCCAGGCCAGGTTCGGCTTCCTACTCGATGCCCTCCGCTTCGGCGCCCCGCCGCACGGCGGGATTGCGATGGGCATCGACCGGATCGTCTCGCTGATCGCCGGGCGCGAGAACATCCGCGAGGTGATCGCCTTTCCCAAGGCCACCAGCGGCGGCGATCCTCTGACCGGCGCCCCGGCCCCGGTGGACGACCCGCAGCTGCGCGAGTTGGGCCTGCGGCTACGCTGAGCAGCCGATGGATACGAGCGCATTCGAGCACCATCTGATCTCGCCTCAGGGCCGCGGCCGCCTGCCCGCCGACGGCTACGAGGCGAAAGCCGGCGGCTACGCCTGCTGTGACGAGATCACGTTTTCGGTGGCGATCGACGGCGACCGCCTGCGCGAGGCGGGCTTCGAGGCGCGCGGCTGCGGCGCGGCCACGGCGGCCGGCAGTGCCGCGGTCACGCTGGTGCGCGGTCGCCCCCTGCTCAGCGCCGCGCGGATCGGCACGCGCGAGATCGCGGCGGAGCTCGGTGGGCTCAGCCCCATGAAGCTGCACGCCGCCGAGCTGGCAGCCGACGCGCTCGCGCGCGCACTCGGCGCAGCGGCGCGAGCACGGGCGGCGGGGGCGCCCCGGGAAGCCGGCCGCACCCTGGTCGCGATCTCTGGCGGCGTCGACAGCGCGGTCGCGGCCCTGCTTTGCAGTCGCGCGGGCGAGACCGCCACCGTGACGCTGGAGCTGTGGCGAGACACGGACAACGATGGCGAGCGCAGCTGCTGCTCGGCGACCGCCGTCTCGCAGGCGCGCGCGCTCGCCCACTCGCTCGGCCTGCCCCACTTCACGATCGACCTGCGTGACGAGTTCCGCGCCGGCGTGGTCGAGCCCTTCATCGCGGGGTACGCCGCGGGCGAGACGCCCAACCCCTGCGTGGGTTGCAACGGCCACGTGCGGCTGGACGCGATGCTCGACCTGGCCACGCGGTTGGGGTGCGAGACGCTCGCGACCGGCCACTACGCGCGGCTCGCGAACGACGGCGAGACGCCGGGGCCGCTGCTGCGCACAGCGGCCGATCCCGCCAAGGACCAGACCTACATGCTGGCCGCGCTTGCGCCCCGGTCGCTCGCGCGGATGCGCTTTTTGCTCGGCGAGATGACCAAGCCCGAGGTCCGCGCCCTGGCGGCCGACGCGGGCCTGCAGGTTGCCTTCAAGGCCGACTCGCAGGACCTCTGCTTCCTCGCGGGCACCGACCGGGCCCGCTTTCTGGCTCGCCACGGCGGAGTGGGCGAGGAGCCCGGCGAGGTTATCGATCGGCGCGGTACGGTGCTCGGCCGCCATCGCGGCCAGCACCACTTCACGGTCGGGCAGCGGCGCGGCATCGGCGTCGCCGGTCCGCAGGCCCTGTACGTCGTGGCCAAGGACGCGCCGCGCCGGCGCGTTGTGGTCGGCCCGCGCGCCGCGCTCGAGACTGACGCGGTGGTGCTGCGCGGGGTGCGCCTGCACCGCCCGGGCGCCCGCGTCGACCACGCCAAGCTGCGCTACCGCTCTCGGCCCTTACGCGCGCGCGTATCTGACAGCGTTGGGCCCGGCCGCCACGCCAAGCTCCGGCTGGAGCTCGCGGACTTGGCGCTCGCGCCAGCCCCGGGCCAGCTCGCCTGCCTGATGGACGGGGAGCTGGTGGTGGGTTGGGGCACGATCGCGCGCGCGTAGGTCAGCGCACGAACATTTCGCGTAGGAGAGCCGCGCCAACCGGGTAGGAGAACTCGTGGCTCAAGCCGAGACCACGCCCGAGGAGCTGCAGGCGCCGGAAACCGGGTTTCGCCGGGCGCTCGGGTTGGTGCCTGCGACCGCGATAAACATGACCCAGATGTGCGGGATCGGGCCGTTCATCACGATCCCGATCATGGTCGCGACGATGGGCGGTCCGCAGGCGACCATCGGCTGGATCGCGGGGGCGCTGCTGGCCATGGCCGACGGGCTCGTGTGGGCCGAGCTGGGCGCGGCCATGCCCAGCGCCGGTGGGACGTACGTCTACCTGCGCGAAGCGTTCCAGTACCGCAGCGGCAAGCTGATGCCGTTCTTGTTCATCTGGACGGCGATGCTCACGATTCCGCTGATCATGGCGACCGGGATCATCGGGATCATCGACTACCTGGGGTACTTTCTCCCGCACCTGGGCTTCTGGAGCAAGCACCTGATCGGGCTCGGTTTCACCGCCGCCGTCTTGTTCGCGCTGTACCGGCGAATCGAGTCGATCCGCATCCTCACCACCTTCCTGTGGATCGTGATGCTCGCGGCGGTCGCGCTGACGATCGCGTCCGCGTTCACCCACTTTCAGCCCCACCTGGCCTTCACCTATCCAGCGGGCGCTTTTGGCGCGGGATTCGTCGGGGGGCTCGGGGCCGGGCTGATCGTCGCGATCTATGACTACCTCGGCTACTACACCGTGGCGGAGATGGGCGACGAACTGGCCAGCCCCGGCCGCGTGATGCCGCGCTCGATCATGATCTCGATCGGCGCCATGTGCCTGATCTACCTGGCTCTGAACATCGGCGTGATCGGGACGATGCCCTGGCAGCAGGTCGCCAAGTCGACGTCCGTCGCCTCGGCCGTGGTGACGCGAAACTGGAGCCACGCGGCGGCGGACGGCGTCACGGTGCTGATCATCATCACCGCTTTCGCGTCAGTGTTCGCGGGGCTGCTGGGCGGCTCGCGCCTTCCGTACCACGCTGCTCGCGACCGCGTCTTCTTCCGTTTCTTCGGGCGGCTCCACCGCCAGGGGTTCCCGCATGTGGCGCTGCTCGCGTTGGGGTTGATCACCGCGATCGGTTCCTTCTTCAATCTCACCACCGTGATCAACCTGCTGCTCGCGACGACCGTGCTCGTCCAAGCGGTTCCCCAGATCGTCGCGTTGACCGTACTGAGACGCCGCCAGCCCTCGCTGTACCGCCCCTACAAGCAGTGGCTCTACCCACTGCCCAGCCTCGCCGCGCTGGCCGGCTGGATCTACGTCTACACCTCGGCGAGCAGCACCTCGTTGATCGGATCGGCCGTCTGGATCCTCGCCGGGATCGGCGCCTACCTGGCGTGGGCGCGAGCAGGCCATCACTGGCCCTTCGCCGCACCCGAGGTCAATGAGGTTTACCTCGACGAGCAGCGCCGCGAGGCCGTGAAGACCTGATCCAAGCTCTTTTCGGGCGCGCGCATGCGCGCGCCCGCCGGCCGGAACATGTTCCGGCCGGGGCGCGGGCACATGTGCCCGCGCCTACACTCATCTGGCCCATGACCTCCGACGAGATCCGGCGCATATTCCTCGACTTCTTTGTCGAGCGGGAGCACCTCGAGCTGCCCTCGGCGTCGCTGATCCCCGCCGAGCACGATCCCTCGGCGCTGTTCACGATCGCGGGCATGCACCCTCTGAAGCCGTACTTTCTCGGGTCCGAACGAGCGCCCCGCCCGCGGGCGACCAGTTGTCAGAAGACTTTCCGCACCGCGGACATCGAGATCATCGGCACCACGACCCGGCATCTGACGTTCTTTGAGATGCTCGGCAACTTCTCGTTTGGCGACTACTTCAAGCGCGAGGCGGCGCGGTACGCGTGGGACCTGTCGGTCGAGGGGTTCGGCTTCCTGCCGGAGGAGATCTGGATCACCGTGTTCGGCGGCGACGATGAGCTCGCCCTCGGCGCGGACGAGGAGGCGATCGTCGCCTGGCTCGAGGTGGGAGTTCCCCGCGAGCGGATCGTCGAGCTCCCGCGCTCCGAGAACTTCTGGCAGATGGGGCCGAGCGGCCCCTGTGGCCCGTGCTCGGAGCTGTACCTCGACAGAGGGCTCGAGTTCGGCTCTCCGGACGACCTCCCTGGGGCAGACAACGAGCGTTTCATGGAGTACTGGAACCTGGTCTTCATGGAATTGAACCTCCTGGCCGACGGTTCGCTCGAGGCGTTGCCCGCCAAGAACATCGACACCGGCCTGGGGCTCAACCGGCTCGCGGCGATTCTCCAGGGCAAGCCTTCGGTGTTCGAGACCGACCAGTTCTGGCCGCTGATCTCGCTCGGTCAGGAGCTCTCTGGCCGCGGCTACGGCTCGGATCCCGAGACGGACCGCGCGCTGCGGGTGCTTGCCGACCACGCACGCGCGATGACGTTCCTGATCGCCGACGGGGTGGTGCCCTCAAACGAGGACCGCGGCTACGTCCTGCGGCGCGTCATCCGCCGAGCCATCCTGCGCGGACGCCACGAGCTTGGACTCGACCCAGGGTTCCTCGACCGCTACGCGGGCGTCGTGACGGAGGTGATGGGCTCGGCCTACCCCGAGCTCTCCGAGCAGCGCGAACCGATCCGCATGTGGCTCGCCTCGGAGGAGGAGAGCTTCGGGCGCACGCTCGAGCAGGGAACGAGGATGCTCGACGAGCTGATCGCACGGGCGCGGGAGAGCGGCGCGGAGGGGATCGCGGCGCCTGACGCCTTTCTGCTCCATGACACCTACGGCTTCCCCATCGACCTGACCCTCGAGTTGGTCGCGGAGCAGGGCCTCGGCGTCGACGAAGAGGGCTTCGAGCGGCTGATGGAACAGCAGCGGGAGCGCAGCCGCGCGCCCGCCGACCGCAGCCTCGACAGGGAAGCGCTCCAGCGACAAGCGGCGGCGCTCTCGAGCCAGGCCGGCTTCGCCACCGATTTCGTCGGCTACGCCGCGACCGATCAGGACACCACCGTGGGCGCGCTTGCCGCAGACGAAGGGCGGCTGCTGGCGAAGCTCGCCGAGTCCCCCTTCTACGCGACCGGTGGCGGCCAGGTCGCCGACTCTGGCTACGTGGAGTGCAGCGACGGGGACTGCCTGGCGCGCGTGGACGACGTGCTGCGGCTGGGCGACGATCAGGTGGTCGCGCTCTTGCCCGAGCGCGGCGAGCTCAAGGTCGGCGAACGCGTTCGCGCGCACGTCGATCGCGCCGCCCGCCACGCCACCGAGTGCAACCACACCGCGACGCATCTGCTCCACGCCGCGCTCCGCCGCCACCTCGGCGGCCACGTCCGCCAGGCGGGCTCCTACGTGGGCCCCGACAAGCTGCGGTTCGACTTCACCCATGGCCGCGCGCTCACCCCCGCGGAGATCGAGCACGTTGGAGGCGAGGTCAACCGCTGGATCATCGAGGACCAGCCCGTGCATGCCTTGATCACCACGCTCACAGAGGCCCGCCGCCTCGGCGCGATGGCCTTGTTCGGGGAGAAGTACGGCGACGTCGTGCGCATGGTGGAGGTGGGCGACGGCTCGTTTTCGCGTGAGCTGTGCGGGGGCACCCACGTCCGCTACACGGCCGAGATCGGCGTATTCCGCATCCTCAGCGAGTCCTCGAGCGCTCGCAACGTCCGCCGCATCGAGGCTCTCACCGGGCCAGCTGCGATAGAGCTGCTGCGCGATCATGATCGCGAGCTCGAACGGGCGGTGGAGCTGCTGCGCGCCCCAGCCGAGCGCGTCGCGGACACGATCTCCGAGCTGCAGTCGCGCCTGCGGATGCTCGAGCGGGGCGCCTCGCGGCGCGGCGGCGACGGCGCGGCTGACATCGACCGGCTGCTCGACTCAGCGGTTGAGCACGACGGCGCGCGCGTGCTGGTGGCCGCGGTCGCGGGGGCCGACGGGAGGGGGCTGCTCGAGCTCGCCGACCGGCTCAGGGCGAAGCTGGGCGACGCGGCGATCGTGCTGGGCTCGGCGGGCGAGGGTCGCGTCGACCTCGTGGCCACCGTCACTCCCTCGCTGGTGGCCCGGCAGCTGAAGGCCGGGGAGATCGTCAAGGCGGCCGCGGCGGTGGCCGGCGGCGGCGGCGGTGGGCGGGACACGCTCGCGCGCGCCGGCGGCCGGGATCCCGAGAAGCTGCCGGCCGCGCTCGAGGCCGCGCGCGAGGCGATCGAGGCCGCGCTGCGGTGAGGATCCTCGCGCTCGACTATGGCAGCGCGCGCTGCGGGTGCGCCGTCAGCGACCCGAGTGCAACGATCGCCACGCCGTTGCAGCCGGTCCCCCGTCCCGCCACCCGCCGCGGCCTCAGCAGGCTCCGGAGCCTGGCCCGGGAGCTCGGTGCGCAGCGAATCGTGGTTGGCCTGCCGCTCTCGCTCTCCGGGGGCGATACCCCCCAGACGGCGCAAGCCAGGGCGTTTGCAGCCTCGCTGGCGGAAGCCGTTAAGGTGCCGGTCGAGCTATACGACGAGCGCCTCACCACTAAACTGGCGGCTCGTCTGGGAGGAAGCAGCAGCGAGGACTCGCGCGCCGCGGCGCTGCTGCTCGAAAGTTGGCTGTCGGCGCGCGATGGGAGCTCCGCTTTGAGTCATGGCTGACGAGCAAGAGCAGACAATGCAGGAGAGCGCCTCCGACCGGCAGGAGGACGGCAGTCGACACACCGACGAAGACGGCGCGGGTGCGCCGTCCCAGGCCTCGCGGGCGGCGCCGGCCCGCGCTCCACTGGGGCCCCCGCCGCGGGCCTCTATGCGGCCGCCGCACCGACACGCCGGCAGTCGGTCGAGGACCTATCGCGTTCACTCGCAGCGCCGCCAGGGCCTCGCTCGGCTGATCGCTCTGCTCGCGCTGCTCGCCGCCGTGGCAGCGGTCGGGGTGGTGGTGATCGTCGCGGTTAGGCATTTTTCGCGCTCAAACCCCCCGGTCCACCACTTTGTCCCGATCAAGACCACCAACGTCACGATCATCCCCGGTCAGACCCGCCGCAAGGTCAGTGCGCTGCTCAAGCAGCAGGGGGTGCGCGGCAGCTACTGGCAGGACACGCGCACATCTCCGCTGCTAAACCCGGCCACGTACGGGGCGCCCGCGACCGTTCACTCGCTCGAGGGCTTCCTGTTCCCTGACACCTTCAATCTGCGCGTGCCGATCAGCATCCCGGCGCTCGTCGCCGACCAGCTCAAGGACTTCAAGCTGAGGTTCCAGTCGGTCAACCTCTCCTACGCCCGCCAGCACCACTTCACGCCGTACGACGTGCTGATCATCGCCTCGATGGTCGAGGGCGAGGCGGCTACTGCGCGCGACCGGGCCCTCGTCGCCTCCGTGATCTACAACCGCCTGCGGATCGGGATGCCGCTCCAGATCGACGCCACCACCCGCTACGCGACCGGCAACTACACACGGCCGCTGACGCCGTCTCAGATCAACTCGCCGTCCCCTTACAACACGCGCAACCATGCCGGCCTACCTCCGACCCCGATCGACAGCCCCGCGCTGGCCTCGATTCAAGCCTCCGCCCACCCGGCCCAGACCAACTACCTGTACTTCGTGGTGAAGCCGTGCGGCAACGGCGCCATGGTGTTCTCGTCCAACTACCAGCAGTTCCTCGCCAACCAGGCGCAATACCAGCAGGCACGGGCGAGCCTGGGGCGCTCCCCGACCCACTGCTAGCGCCCCCGGGGCGCCTGCACCGCGACCGTAGCCACCGTGGCCAGGCCAGCGACGATCCGGCTGGGCGTCATCGGCTGGCCCGTGGCCCACAGCCGCTCGCCCGCCATCCACAACGCCGCGCTGGACGGGGTGGGACTCGCGCACTGGCGATACCAGCTTCTCCCGGTGCCGCCCGCGCTGTTGGCCGAGACGGTGGCCGCGCTGCCCGCCGTCGGCTTCCGGGGTGTCAACGTCACCATCCCGCATAAGCGCCCGGCGCTTGCGCTCGCCAAGGCGGCCACGCCCCGCGCCCGCGCCATCGGCGCCGCGAACACGCTCGTGTTCGGCGAGCACGGGGCCGAGGCTGATAACACGGATGCGCCGGCGCTGATCGCGCAGCTGCCCGTGGAAGTGCCAGGCGCGGTCGTGCTGGTCCTCGGCGCAGGCGGCAGCGCCCGCGCCGCGGCGTGGGCCCTGCTCGACGCGGGCGCGGCCGAAGTCAGGATCTGGAACCGCACGCCGGAGCGAGCGGCTGCCCTGGCCGCCGAGCTTGGGGGCACCCCGGTGCGCGCGGCGCAACCGGCCGACATCCTCGTGAACTGCACCGCTGCGGGCCTCGAGGAACCCCAGCGGAGCTTCGTCGAGCTACCGATCCAGGAGCAGGACGTGTCGAGCTACGGGTGCGTGGTCGACTTCGTGTACGGAGCTGACGAGACCGCGCTGGTACGCGCTGCGCGCGCGCGCGGGATCCCCGCGACCGACGGACTCGAGCTGCTGGTGGCCCAGGGCGCGCTCAGCTTCGAGCGGTTCACCGGCCGCCCGGCGCCGATCGAGGCGATGCGCGCCGCCGCAGGGGCGCCGGTATCGTCCTCATAAGCCGTGATCGTTACCGAAGCCGTCGACCGCTACACCGAGTCGCTACGCGACGAGCCGGATCCGGTGCTCGCGGAGATGGAGCGCCACGCCGCCCGCGACGGCATCCCGATCGTCGTGCCCCAGACCGGCGCGCTCCTGCACGTGTTGGCGCTCGCGGTCGCAGCGCGGCGGATCGTCGAGGTCGGCACCGCGATCGGAGTCTCGACCCTGTACCTGGCGCGGGCGTTGCCGCCGGGCGGGAAGATCCTCTCGTTCGAGGTCGACGAGGAGCGGCATGCCGCCGCGCGTAGCTATCTGAAGCGCGCCGGCGCCCTGGATCGCGCCGACCTCCGCCTCCAAGACGCGCGCGAGGGGCTGTCCGACGTGGGTGAGCAGTTCGACATGGCGTTCATCGATGGCGTCAAGGCGCAGTACGGCGACTACTTCGACAGGCTCTTGCCGCTGCTGCGGGACGGTGGGCTGCTGGCGGTCGACAACGTGCTGATGGGGGGCACGGTGGCTGAGGGGCGCGGCGACGGACGCTGGACCGAGGAGCAGATTCGCAGCGTGCGCGCTTTCAACCAGCGGCTGCTCGGCGGCGGGCAACTCACCGGTACCGTCACGCCGGTCGGCGACGGCGTGCTGGTCGCGGTAAAGCGGTGAGACGGCAGGGGGGTCGCGCCGAGAATCGCGACGCCGACGAGGACCGCTCGACCTGCAGACCATGCCGGGGCACCGGCCAGGTCTCAAGCTCGCTCGGCGGCGAGCGTAACTCCGTCACGTGCCCCTGGTGCGGCGGAAGCGGCCGATTCCAACCGGGCCGCGACGCGCAAGAAGGCTCGCCAGCCGACCCGCGGGCCGCGCCGCCCCCGGAGGGCGCTTCGGTGCAGCCACGCGCCGGCGGCACGGAGCCACAACCGTAACCTTCACCGCATGGCGCTCCGCTTGACCACCGCAGGGGAGTCGCACGGCCCCGGGCTGACCTGCATCGTCGAGGGCATCCCGGCGGGTCTCGCGATCGAGCGCGAAGCGATCGATCGCGATCTCACTCGCCGCCAGCTCGGTCACGGGCGGGGGGGACGGATGAAGATCGAGCGGGACCGTATCGAGGTCACCGGGGGCCTCCGTCACGGACGCACCCTCGGGGGCCCCATCGCGCTGTGGGTGCAAAACCGCGACTACGCCAACTGGACCGAGCGCATGAGCCCCTGGCCAGTGGGCGCGTCGGTGGCGGAGGTCCACCTGCCGCGCCCCGGACACGCCGATCTGGTCGGGACGCAGAAGTACGGTCTGGGCGACGTCCGCGACATCCTGGAGCGGGCGAGCGCGCGCGAGACCGCGGCGCGGGTGGCGGGCGGCGCGGTGGCCAAGGCGTTCCTCGCGACGGTCGGCGTCCGCGTGTTCTCGCACGTGCTCCAGATCGCCGGCGTCAGCGCGCCGCGCCGCGACGATCTGACCGCGGATGACTTCGCGACCGTCGACGAATCCCCCGTCCGCTGCCTGGACCCCGCGGTCAGCGCGGCGATGGTCGACGAGATCGACCGCCTGCGCAAGGCCAATGAGTCGCTGGGCGGGGTCTTCGAGGTGCGGGCCTTCGGCCTGCTTCCCGGTCTCGGCTCGCACGTCTCCTGGGAGGAGCGGCTGGACGGCAGGCTGGGCCAGGCCATCCAGTCGATTCAGGCGATCAAGGCAAGCGCCATCGGCGATGGGATCGAGGTCGCCGCCCTCCCGGGGTCGCAGGCCCACGACGAGATCTTCCACGCGCCCGAGCGGGGCTTCTTTCGCAAGACAAACAGGGCCGGCGGCCTGGAAGGAGGGATGACCACGGGCGCGCAGCTCGTCGTGCGCGCCTGGATGAAGCCGCTGCCCACCCTGACCAAGCCGCTGCAGTCGGTCGACATCGTCACGCACGAGCCGGCGCAAGCGCTCAGAGAGCGAACCGATTCGTGCACGGTGCCGGCCGCGGCGGTTGTGGGCGAGGCGATGGTCGCGTTCGTGCTCGCCGATGCGTACAGGCGCAAGTTCGGCGGCGACCACGTGGACGACGTGCGGGGCGCAGTCAGCGCCTACACGCACCGGATCGGCTGGCGGGATCCCCTCGCGGTGGACGCGGTCCGAGCCGCGGTCGCGCAGCCGTGATTTGCCGGACATTTCGCAAACCGGTGGCCCTCTGCCGAGTGGGGCGTTCTTGGATATTTGCCGCGCATATCGCGGGTTTTATCCAAGAGTCGCGCGTCGGAGCGGTGCCTAGGCCGTGACCAAGCTCGCTCTGATCGGCTTCATGGGCTCGGGCAAGAGCACCGCTGCCCGGGCCGGTGCCGAGGCTCTGGCGTGCCGGCCGGTCGACATCGACGCCGAGGTCGAGCGCCACTTCGACAAATCCATCGAGCGCGTCTTCGACGAGCAGGGGGAGGCGGCGTTCCGCGCCAAGGAGGAGGAGCTCACCCTGAAAGCGCTCGCGCGCCCGGACGCACCCGTGGTTGCGCTGGGCGGTGGCGCGATCGCCTCCACCCGCGTCCGGGAGATGCTTGCGCAGCGCGACCGACTGGTCGTGTGGATGGACGTCGAGCCCGACGTCGCTTGGCGCCGGGCCCACGGCGCGGGCCGCCCGCTGGCGCGCGACCGCGCGCGCTTCGACGCGCTGCACGCCGAGCGCGAGCCCCTGTACGCTGCGCTCGCCGACGCCACCGTCCCGGCCGAGCGGGCGAGAGAGATGGGAACGGTGATCGACGCCCTGGCCCGGCTGCCGGCCAGCGCACGGGTGCTCTGGGCGGCCAGCGCTTCCGGCGACTACCCCGCCTACATCGGCTCGGGCCTGATCACTACGCTGCGCTTCTGGCCCCCAACGGTCGCGGGTCGGCGCTTTCTGATCGCAGACGAGCGGGCGGCAGCACACTATGGCCAGTCGATCGAAGCGCCGGCAAAACGGATCGAGATCAGCGCGGGCGAGGAGGGCAAGACGGTTGCGCAGGCCGAGGTCTTGTGGCGGGCGCTGGCACGGGCGGGGATGACGCGCGGCGACGTGGTGGTCGCGCTGGGCGGCGGGGTTGTAGGAGATCTGGCCGGGTTCTGCGCCGCCACCTACCAGCGCGGAGTCAGGTATGTGCAGGTGCCGACCACGCTGCTGGCCCAGGTGGACTCCGCGTACGGGGGAAAGACAGGCGTCGATCTGCCCGAAGCCAAGAACTACGTTGGCGCCTACCACCAGCCCGCGGCGGTGGTCGCCGACACCGACACGCTGCGCACCCTGCCACCAGCCGAGGTGGCGGCCGGCTACGCGGAGGTCGTCAAGACCGCCCTGCTTGCCGGTGGGGAGCTGTGGCAGTCGGTACGGATGGGCGCCGATCCCGGCTCGCTGGAGATCGTGTTCGCGTGCGCGCGCACGAAGCTACGAATCGTGGCGCGGGATGAGCGCGACGGAAGCCTCCGGCAGGTCCTCAACCTCGGCCACACGGTCGGGCACGCGCTCGAGACGGCCACCGGCTACCGCCGCTACCGTCACGGCGAGGCCGTCGGTCTGGGGCTGCTGGCCGCCCTGCGGCTCTCGGGGCAGCCCGACCTGCGAGCCGAGGTGCAGGCCCTCCTCGCGGCGCGCGGTCTGCCAACGCGGCTCGACGGCGCCGACCCGGACGAGATCGTCGCCGCGACAACTGCCGACAAGAAACGTACGACGGCGGGATCCGTCCCGTTCGTGCTGCTGGAGAGTCCCGGAAGACCGCGCCCAGGATGTCCTGTGGACCCCGCCGAGCTGCGGGCCGCCGTGCGGGAGCTCGCGACCCAGTGACGGCGCAGACGCATAACCGCGTCGAGGTCATGCACGGTGTCAACCTCGACCAGCTTGAACGCCGCGACCCCGCCCACTACGGCCGCCTCAGCTTGCGGGAGCTCGAACTGCAGGTCGCCGACCACGCCGACACGCTCGGACTCAAGACGCGGTTTTTCCAGAGCAACCACGAAGGGGAGTTTGTCGAGCACCTCCACCGACTGGAGGGGCTCGCGGACGGCGTGCTGCTCAACCCGGGCGCTTGGACGCACTACTCGTACGCGATCCGCGACGCGCTCGAGCTCGCGGCGTTGCCCGCGGTAGAGGTCCATCTGTCGGACATCCCGGGACGGGAGGAATGGCGCCGGAAGTCCGTGCTCGAAGAGCTCTGCATCGCCCGCGTGACGGGCAAGGGGCCGGCCGGGTACCGTGAGGCGTTGGAACGACTGCGTCAGGAGCTGCTTTGACAACACAGGTAACTCAAGACCGTCCTCTGCGGCTGACCGACCTGCTAACCGCCGCCGATCTCGACCTTCTGTTGGTCACGGGCTTGATCAACGTCCGCTATCTGACCGGCTATACGGGGTCGAACGGGCTTGCCATCGTCGGTCCAGAGATACGGAGGTTCATCACCGATTTCCGGTACCTCGAGCAGGCTGCAGCGGAAGTCGATCCTTCCTTTGATCGTGTGCAGGCACCAGTCGACCTGCTCGACGGGCTGTCGGAGGCGCTCCCGGACGGAGCGCTCAAGCTGGGTTTCGAGGAGGCCCACATGACGGTCGCGCAATACGCCCTGGTTCGGGAGCGGCTGGACGACCGAGTGCAACTGGCCCCTACCGAGGGTCTCGTGGAGTCGCTGCGCGCGGTCAAGGACGCCGCCGAGGTCGCCGCGATCCGGGCGTGCGCGGTCCTCGCCGACGCTGCGTTCCAACGGCTGCTCGACGAAGGATTGATTGGTCGCACCGAGCGACAGGTGGCGATCGCGCTCGAGCACGAAATGGTGCTCCGCGGTGCCCATCGCCCCAGCTTCGACACGATCGTCGCGGCCGGTGCACATGGCGCCCGCCCGCACGCCGCGCCGCGCGAGGTGGAGATTCGCAAGGGCGACGTCGTGGTGATCGACTGGGGAGCCGAGCTCGACGGCTACTCGTCGGACTGCACGCGCACGCTCGCCGCCGGCGAGCCCGAGCCGGAGGTGCGCGAGATCTATGAGCTCGTCCTTCGGGCGCAACTCGCCGGTCTCGAGGCGGCCAGGGCCACCCGCAGCGCGGCCGAGGTCGACGCGACGGCCCGGGAGATCATCGAGGCCGCGGGTCAGGGCGAAAACTTCGGTCACGGCCTCGGGCACGGCGTGGGGCTGGACGTCCACGAAGCGCCCTACCTGAGACGGCGCTCCAAGGGGCAACTCCAGCCCGGCAACGTCGTCACGGTGGAGCCTGGGGTCTATCTCCAGGGGCAATTCGGCGTGCGCATCGAGGATCTCGTCGTGGTCACCGAGGACGAACCCGAGGTCCTGACCTCGATCCCCAAGCAGCTGATCGTCGCCGACTGACACTGGGTCCGCCGATGCCAACCCGTGGCCGCGTCAGCCTGCCGCGGCGAGATGTCTCGAATTGTCCGAGTTTACGTCTCGATTGATCGGGAAGCCCTGGCCAACGCCCATGAGGGCTCTAACCACGCGAGGGGATCCGATGTCCGAGAACAAAGCGCCGAAATCTCCGGTCTACTACCTCCAGCGCCTATTCGAGGACGAGTACATCCAGGAACAGCTGCGAGAGGCCGCCAACGGCCTGCGCTCCGCCTACGGGCGCGTGCGTAAGCACCCCGCCCAAGCGGCCGAGGACAAGGAGCTGTACAGCAGCCTGCGGCGTGCTACCACCGCGATCCGCCGAGCGAGCGTTTCGCTGCGGCGTCCCGAACCGGAGCCCACACACGGAGGCCGCAAGTTGGTCGCAGTCATCGCCCTGGTGGGTGGCACCGTGCTGCTCCTCAAATGGGGGTCGAGGCAGGCTCAACCCTGGGGCACGACCGACGGCGCCGCCGTCGGGACTGCCGATGGGGACGGCGCCTCTGAGCGGTTCCCCCAGCCGGAGACCGCCCCGAGTCCCTCTCCGGGTTAGACCGAGCCCCCCTCTCGCTTCTCGTTGGGCTGATCCGTCCGGTTGAGGTGGCAGCCTTGGCGGGGTGGCGTGGATCAGCGCAGCGACGGTGAGGTGCC
>JAFAPR010000030.1 GCA_019247075.1 Solirubrobacterales bacterium | reverse complement strand
GAAGCCGCTGCCCCTGGTTCGCGGTCCGAAGCGGGCGAGGCGCGAGAGCGGCGCCTGCACGCGCGCCGCCAGCTCGGGGACCAGCATCACCAGGCCGAAGGCGATCAGGATCCCGATCGAGGCGGTTCGGGCGGCCCCGCTGGCGAGTCCCACTCCCCTGACCAGCTGCGCCAGCGCGACGATCGCGACCGTGAACGCCAGCCCCAGCCCGACCACGATCCCCAGCGGGCGCCGGCGCCCTCCCACGGCCCCCGCCGACAGCAGCGCCGGCAGCACCGGCAAAACGCAAGGTGTGATCGCGGTGCCGGCGCCCGCGATCAACGCAAACAGCATCAGCAGCAGCATGGGCACCAAAATGATCCTCCGCGGGAGGTTGCAAAGCCATTAATTCGGAGCAGGCGCAACGCGCGGCGATTTCAGGATCTAGGAGATGAGGGACATGGATAGACGTGACGTGGACAGCTGGCTGCGCGGCTACGTCGCGGCCTGGAAGGCCTACGACCGCGAACAGATCGAGTCGCTCTTCGCCGACGATGTGAGCTATCGCTTTCACCCATACGACGAGCCGGTGGTCGGCCGCGAGGCGGTAGTACGAGCGTGGCTCGGCGAAAGCGACCACCTCGGCGCGCCGACGCGGGACGATCCCGGCACCTACGACGCCGACTACACGACGGTCGCGGTGGACGGCGATCTCGCTGTCGCGACGGGCACTTCGCGCTACAGCCCCCTGCCCGGTGCGCCGGCTGATCGCGTGTACCACAACTGCTTCCTCATGCGTTTCGACGCCGCCGGCCGCTGCCGGGAGTTCACCGAGTGGTACATCAAGCGGCCCCACTGAGCAGCTCCACCACCCCGGACCGGGTCGGCGCTCGAGTCACCGCCGCACGAGGCGCAGCGCAGCGACCCCGGTGGCGAGCAGCTCTACTCGACGCGCTCGAACACCGCCGCCAGTCCCTGACCGCCGCCGATGCACATTGTCTCGAGGCCGTAGCGGCCCCCTCGGCGGTCGAGCTCGTGCAGCAGCGTCGCGAGGATGCGGGCGCCGGTCGCCCCGAGGGGGTGGCCGAGGGAGATCCCCGAGCCGTTGACGTTCAGGCGCTCGAGGTCCCGGTCGAGGCCCCACTCGCGCACCACCGCCAGGACTTGCACGGCGAAGGCCTCGTTGAGCTCGATCAGGTCCATGTCGGCCAGCCTCACCCCAGCCCGCTCGAGTGCGCGGCGGGTTGCCGGCACGGGCCCGATCCCCATGGTCTTCGGCGGCACGCCGGCGACCGCCCAGGAGACCAGGCGGGCTAACGGCTTCAGCCTCAGTTCGGCCGCGCGCTCGCCGCTTGTGACCACGCACACGGCGGCGCCGTCGTTCTGCCCGCTCGAGTTGCCCGCGGTGACTGTCGCATGGGGATCTGCGCGGCGCATGATCGCCTTGAGCGCCGCGAGGCTCTCGCGCGTCGTGTCGGGCCGGGGATGTTCATCGCGGTCGACGATCCGGTGGCCGCTGCGGCGGTCCTCGATCTCCACCGGCACGATCTCCGCGGCGAAGCGGCCCCGCTCGTGAGCCTCAACGGCGAGCTGGTGGGAGCGAAGGGCGAACTCGTCCTGCTCGACGCGGCCGATGCCGTACTCGCGCCGCACGTTCTCGGCCGTCTCGAGCATCCCGCCCGGCACGGGGTGGTTGACTCCGCCGGCGGTCACGCGCGAGCGCACCAACCGGTCCTCCAGCACCGCCCCTCCCGAGCGCGCGCCCCAGCGCAAGGAGGTCGAGTACAGCTCCGCTTGGCTCATGCTCTCGGCGCCGCCGGCGAGCACCAGGTCGGCCGCGCCGGTCTGGACCTGCATGCACGCCTCGATCACCGCCTGCAGACCCGATCCGCAGCGGCGGTCGATCTGGAGGCCGGGGACCTCCACGGGCAGGCCCGCGTCGAGCGCCGCGACCCGACCGAGCGCGGGCGCCTCCCCGTTCGCGTAGCACTGTCCCAGCAGTACATCGTCGACGGCGTCGTGGGGTAGGCCGGTCCGCTCGAGCAGCGCACAGATCACGGTGGAGGCGAGTCGCGCTGCCGGAATGTCGCGGAAGACGCCTCCGAACCTGCCCACAGGTGTCCGCAGGGGTTCGCAGATGACCGCTTCTCTCATCGGCGCCGGACTGTAACGGCTTCATGAAACGTGGCCCTAAACTCGGTTCCATGCCGGGCAAATTGACGAACTTAGCGGCAGCGAGCGCCTCCAAGCGGGTAGTCCCGGGGCTGCGCGCGATCCCGCTGGCGCGCCTTCTCCTGGCTGCGGAGATCGTATTGCTGGCCCACGACCACGTCGCGCACCTCGATCCCGCCGAGCGGCGCCGGATCGTGCAGCTGGTGCGCAAGGGCCACGGCCGGCGGCGCAACCTGACAGAGTCCGAGCGCGACGAGCTCGCAGCGCTCGTCGCCAAGGCGGAGCCGCGGCTGTTCGTCGGCCACGCCGCCCAAACGCTATCGCCGATGCCGCTACCCAAGTGGATCGTCGAGGGGCGGGCGCGCCGCCACTAGTCCGTCTCGCTAGGCCGCCTGCTTTTGCCGGCGACC
>JAFAPR010000085.1 GCA_019247075.1 Solirubrobacterales bacterium | reverse complement strand
CGGGCTTTCGCATCAGCGAGATGACGGATCTTCGAGTCGGGCAAGTTGACCTGCAGCGGTCTCGCTTCAAAATTGCGGACGCCAAGACAGAGGCCGGCGTCCGCGAGGTCGAAATCACGCTCTATCTGCACGACGAGCTTTTCACATACCTGATGGACCGCCGGGCCCGTGGGCTGCCAGTGCCACCCTCCGATCACTTCTTCGGGACCGCGACCGGAAAGCGTCGGGACCCGGATCGCTTCCGGGACCGCATCCTCGCCCGCGCGATCGCACGCGCTAACTCGAACCGCGCCGCGGGTGGGATGCCGTCGTTGCCGCCGATCACACCGCACTCGCTTAGGCGAACCTGGGCCACGTTCTGCGCGATGATCGGCCGGGACCCCAAGTGGGTGGCGGCGCAGATTGGTCACGTCAACCCGAAGTTCACCTTCTCGGTCTACCAGCAGGTCGCCACGCGCCGCTACATCGACGAGCAGGCCGTGTGGACACTTATGCGCTTCGCAGACGAGCCCGCCGAGCGAGTGCCAAACCAGGCAAATCACGCGTCTTCAGCCGGGCGACACGCGGGGTCCCGGTAGCGTCGCCACCGGCGAGTTCGACCTGGGCGTTGACGGGCTCTGCGCCTCTGAGGACGACCCCCTCGCGGGCGGATAAGTCCGCCAACGCGAGAGTCTATTTATAACGCCGCCATGAACGCCGTGGACCGCATCCGTACTCCGAGGCGCTGTCGTCCGGATCTCCCGCCCATCATGAAACCCCGCCTTTGCGGGGCTTTTCCGAAGCGGCTGAAGGGGCTCGAACCCTCGACCTTCTGCATGGCAAGCAGACGCTCTAGCCAACTGAGCTACAGCCGCGAGTCGTGGCCAGTATAGCCCTGTGCGGCAGCGATCAGCGGCGGACGGGCGCCGATGACGCCCTGCCGAAAGGGATGAGGCCGACGGGTCTTAGCTCGACTTCTTGCCGCCCTTGCGGCCGGCGGCGGCCTTCTGCGCGCGGTTGCCGCCGCTGCCCGGGCCGCTGCTCTTGCGGGAGCGACTGCTACCGCTGCTCTTGCCTCCGCGGCTCGAGGAGCCGGGCGAGTTCGAGATCGCGGCGGCGCGCGACTTGCTCATGCCTTTCTTGCGTAGGCCTTCGTACTGCTTGTCGTTCTTCACGCTGGGACCATGGTCTTTGGCCACCACATACCTCCTTTACCAGGGTCGGCCTGCCTATTGCGCTACCCGCGAATGGGCTTCAGGACGCTTCTCGTGCGGATGATGCACGCCTCCCTGCACTGGCAAATGAGTCGCCCGGCCACCTCGCTCTGACGACCACGATGTCTTCGACCTCTCCCTCCTGCAACAGACCGCGGCTGCGCAGCATCGGCGCCCGGTCGCGCATCCGCGGCCCGAGGGCTCCTCGATGACGGGCAGGTATCCGCACCTCATAGCCGCGTCCGGTAAGAGCGTCGACCGTCATGTCCTCCGAGCAGAGCGATGAGTGAACGAGAAGGAGGACACCGTCCGGCACCAGATGCTGATGCGCTTGGGCGCAGATTCGATCCAGAAATGCGCGACCGGTCGGTCCCGCGTTCCACGCACGACTGGCGCTACTGCGCGGGAGCTCCGAGCTCTCACTGACCAGATACGGTGGGTTCGAGACGATGAGGCTGAAGTGCTCGCCAGCCACGGCGGCAAACAGGTCTCCCCGAACCGTGCGCACCCGCACGCCATTGAGCATGGCGTTCAATCGCGTGGCAGCCACGGCCCTCCTCGAGATGTCGAGGGCCGTGACCCTGCCTGCACCTGCTTGCGCCGCGACAATCGCCAGGATCCCGCTCCCGCAACACAAATCCAGCACGCTGGACTCTTCGTCCAGTCGCTCACGTCGAAGCTGGTCGGCCAGGATGGCCGCGTCACTGGGCGGCTTCAGCACCCCCGGAAAGGTCACCAATCGCATGGCGGTCCCTGTCTACCAGGTTGGCAGCACGACAAACGGTGACGCGAGGGGTAATCAGTCTCGCTGAACCGATGCCCTCTTGGCCCCCTTCCTCAGAAGCTCTGCGCGCTGCCTTCGACGCGCCCAACCCGTACGCAATCGGGGTTGAGGACGAGGTCATGCTGCTCTCGCCGGATACGTTCGATCTCGCCGAGCGCGCCACTGAAGTGCTCGGGTTGCTCGATGGTGACCCCCGCTTCAAGCTGGAGCTCCCGACTTCACAACTCGAGATCCTGACTTCACCGGTCCCGTACGTGACCGAGGCAGCGGCCGCTCTCCTACTGGCACGGCAGAAGCTGGTCGACCGAGCTGGAGGCCTTGTCCGCTTCGCCGCAGCGGGCGTCCATCCGGCCAGCCCCGGGGTCGGCGCACTCAATCAAGTCGCGCGCTACGAGCGCACGATTCGCGATTACGGTCCGATCGCTGGACGCCAGCTCGTCTGCGCGCTTCAGGTGCACGTCTCAGTGGGCAACGCCGACCGCGCGCTTGCAATCTACAACTGCGCCAGGTCCTATCTCCCGTTGGTCGCGGCACTGGCGGCCAACGCGCCTTACTACCAAGGAGCCGACACCGGGCTCGCATCCGTGCGCCCGAAGATCTCCGAGCTGCTCCCGCGTCAGGGGATTCCTCCAGCGATCGAGAGTTGGCAAGCCCATGCCGATATTTTTCGGTGGGGCGCAACCACGGGGGCGTTTGCCGACTCAAGGACATGGTGGTGGGAGCTACGGCTTCACCCTGGTTTCGGCACGCTCGAGTTCCGAGTGCCAGACGCTCAGAGCACCGTTACGGACGCAGCAGCGATCGCGGCGGTCGCACAAGCGTTGGTCGCGTGGCTTGGGGAGCGGTACGACGCGGCGGAGGGGCTGCCGATAGATGCGACCTGGCGAATCGAGCAGAATCGCTGGTCAGCGTGCCGCGATGGGGTCGACGGCCAGATGGCGGATCCTCCGACCGGTAGGCTCCGTTCTACACGGGCCTGTCTGGAGGAGCTATTAGCGACCCTAGAGCGCTTCGGCGCGCGTTTGCAATCACAACGGGCGCTAGCGCGTGCGAAGGAGATGGTGGATTTCAACGGGGCGATTGCCCAGCGGCGCGTCGCGCAAAAAGGCGGAGTGGCGGCAGTCGCGCCCTGGCTCGCGGAGCGCTTCCTCGCCTGAGTTCGGGGTAGCGACGAGCCAAATGCAGATGCTTCCATCACCGAGGGGCCCGATCAGCGAGCTGCTGCTCGAGCACCTGCCTCGCGGCGTCCACGAGTTGCCCCGGCTCGCGGCGGCAAACGCGCACGACCCGCTCGGCGACGAGGACCTCCAGCTTTCGCTGTACCTCTGCTACGAGCTCCACTACCGCGGGCTGCCAGGGGTCGACGAGCGGTGGGAGTGGGATCCCTCGCTGCTTAGCCTGCGTGGCACCCTGGAAGGGCAATTCGAGCGGGCACTGCTCGCTGCCGTGCCAATCGCAGATGAGCAGATCGGACCAGGGGAGATCGACCTCGCCCTGCGTGAGATCGCGCAGCAGGAGGGATCCGCGCTCTCCACCTACCTTCAGCGGGAGTGCACCCTCGCCCAGTTTCGCGAGTTCACCGTGCACCGTTCCGCTTACCAGCTCAAGGAGGCCGACCCCCATTCCTGGGCGCTCCCGCGACTAACCGGGGCGCCGAAGGGCGCCCTGGTCGAGATTCAGGCCGACGAGTACGGCGGGGGCCGCCCGGAATGGATTCACGCAGAGCTTTTCGCTCGGGCGATGGAGGCGCTCGGCCTGGATCCGACCTACGGCGCGTACCTGGAGCTGATCCCCGGGGTGACGCTCGCGACGGTCAACCAGATGTCGCTCTTCGGCCTGCACCGCCGGCTCCTTGGCGCGATCGTCGGTCACCTCGCCTTGTTCGAGATGACCTCTTCCATCCCCAACCGGCGGTCGGCCGACGGACTGAGACGACTAGGGCTGCGCGGCGACGCCACGCTGTTCTTTGACGAGCATGTCGAGGCCGACGCGGTTCACGAAAATCTCGCCGCCGTAGACCTGGCGGGGGGCCTCGTGCGACAGGACCCCGGCGCGTCTGGCTACGTGCTGTGGGGAGCTAGGACGCTTTCGCACCTTGGGGAGCGCTGGGCTTCGCACGTGTTGAGCCGCTGGTCAGCGGGGAGGGGTTCTCTGCGCGGAGAGCTTCAGGCCGAGCCGCTCGAGCTCGGCGAACCCGCCGTCAGCTGAGCAGGGCGCTCCCGCCGCGCGGAACCCGACGAGCTTGTGCGTGCCGTCGCAGAACGGGCGTAGGCGCGACTTGCCACAACGGCACAGCGCGATAGGGGTGCGGCGGTGGTCGAGCTCGTGTCCCCGGTCATCGAGGATTCGGGCCGGGCCGCGAACCAGGAGCGGCCCATCACGGTAGGGGGTGACCAGCACGTCTTGCTGGAATGCCATTGGGGCGTAGCTTCCCGCGAGGCGACGGCCGGAATCGAAACGGCCTAGACGGCGAGCGCTGCGTTCGGTGCTCGCTCGCGCAGGCCTATCCGGAGAAGGCGGAGCGGCTGAGGATCCCAGGCAGCGTCCAAGCAATCAACAACCGTCTCGCGCTGGCTACCGGCGGCGACCCGTGGGACAAGACTTCGCCCCGCCGCGCGGGGAGTCTTGGGCAGACCTTGCGGAGACCAGACGGTGTTACAGCAGATTGATCCGCAACTGCCGGCAATTTGCAGGCAGATCAGAGGCGACGACCGGAATCGAACCGGTGTAGACGGCTTTGCAGGCCGCTGCGTAGCCACTCCGCCACGTCGCCGCGAGACGAGCCTAGGGTAGCGACGCGACGCGTGCCGAATCGTTTAGCGCGCCCGCAGCACGACCGCGATACCCGATGGGTCATGGACTCGCACGCCGCCGTCGACGGAGTCGCCTTCGAGGCCCGCTGCACGCACGCGCCCGACCACCTGCTCAAGCGCGCCCCCATCTGGAAGCACCACTTCGAAATCACGCAGGCCCACCGACCCTGAGGGCGGAGGCTTCGAGCCGGCGCTGTGCCATGTGTTCAGGCCGAGGTGATGGTGGTAGCCGCCAGCCGAGACGAACAGCGCTCGCGGGTAGGCGCGCACGGTTACCTCGAACCCGAGGACCCCGGCGTAGAACTCCTCAGTCGCGCGCAGATCCGCGACCTGGAGGTGTACGTGCCCGACGCTGGTACCCACGGCGACACCCTCGCCATCGAGGGGCGCGCCGGCCGCGTCAAGCTCGCTCAAGAGATTGTCGAGGTCAAGGGGGAGGGTGGCCATTTGTAGCCGGTCATCCGACCGCGGCCACTGCTCGCGCGGTCGGTCGCGGTAGATCTCGATCCCGTTGCCGTCCGGGTCGGACAGATAGAGCGCTTCGGAGACGAGATGATCGGACGCCCCGTCGAGGGGCCAACGTCGGACCGCCAGTCGCCACAGCGAACGCGCCAGCTCGACTCGCGACGGCACGAGTACCGCCATATGGAAGAGACCGGTGGCTCGGCGCTCGAGAGGTCGCGCGGAGGGGTCTCCGTGGAGCTCTACCAGCGCCGGGCCGCCGGGAGCGCTGAGTACGACCGTCGCGTCGTCTGGCCGGCTTGCCCGCAGACCGAGCGTCCTCTCGTAGAAGGTCTGCGAGAGGTCGAGATCCGACGCCGTCAGGCACACCGTTCCCATCGTGGTGGCCGGGTCGATGACCGCAGGGGCGGTGGTCAGTCGACCGCGCATCGACCCTGTCCCGTCGCCCCCGGCAAGCGAGCAAGCAAATCGGCCAGCTGCTCAACCTCCTCGCGCGTGTACTGACAGAGGAAGAGCCGGCGGATGGACGCCACGTGGCTGGAGCCCGCTTTACGGAGTTTCTGGTAGCCAGCGTCGGTGAGCGAGGCGTAGGAGATGCGGGCGTCGCTCCTACACGCCCTGCGCTCGATCAGGCCGCTTGCAACAAGTCCATCCACGAGCCGCGTTATTCCCGAGCGGGTCAGCATCGTCTGCTCGGCGAGCACCGACATGGGCAGCCTGCGGTCGGGCGCCTGAGCGAGGTACAGCAGCGCCTCATAATCGCGGGTGGTCAGGCCATGCTCCGCCGCAAGGTCGGCGTCGAGGACGCGCAGGATCGAGGCGTGGCTCTGCAGGTAGCTGCGCCACGCCTCGAGAGCCGGACCCTCGAGGTCGGTTTCCGACGTGGTGGCCATGCTCACACTCTAGTTGACGAGTCAACTTGATTGGCCCCGAGAGCGGATCTGAAGACGGCATCGAAAGCGTCTGACGACGACCGTTTACGTCGTTTTTGCGGCGAATTCTTGACTGACGGAGTAGCTTGAAGCTTGGAGTAGGTGCGTGCTACTGCGGAAGGGAGCAGATCGATGGCAGGTTCGGAAATGCGCGAGGACGACGGGAGCCGGGCCGTCGAAGATGAAGTCACGCGATACGCGGATCAGGCGTCCGTCGAGGTATCGACGGCGCAGGCAGCCGAGGGGGGTCCAGAGCGACCGTGGGTGAGACGGCTAGGGGGGTACCGAACTAGTAACGAGGCGGATCGCGCCCGCTTGATCAAGCAGGCGCGGGAGACGGAGTTTCCGATCGCGGTGCGTGGCTACGCACGGACCGCCGTCGACCGGTACGTCATGGAGGTCAACCGCCTGATCGCCGAGCTCGAGATGACCTCCTCGCCCGAGGCGGCCGTACGGCGGGCGCTCGAAGAGGTCAGCGAAGAGACGCGGGGTCTGCTCGAGCGGGCCCACCAGACGGCTGAAGACATCGCGGCCCGCTCGCGCATGAAGGCGGACGACCGCCTGAGGCAGGCCGAGGAGGAGGCAGCGGCGCTTCGCAGAGCCGCACAAGACGACGCCGAGGGCACGCGCGAGGCAGGCCAGCGGGACGCCGACGGCACGCGAGAGGCAGCCCAGCGGGAGGCGGACTCGATGCGCGAAGCGGCCCAGCGCGAGGCGCGCGAGCTACGCGCGGCCGCCCAGCACGAATCGGCGAACCTGCGCGAGATGGCAACCCGCGAGGTGACCGAGCTGCGTGAGACCGCGACCGGGGAGATGACCGAGTTACGCGAGATGGCGACTCGCGAGGCGCAGCAGACTCGCGCTGCAGCCAAACAGGCGGCCGACCGCCTGCTGATGGACGCGCGCCGGGAGGCCGAGGAGCTCCTTGATGCCGCCGAGGCGCGGGCGCGGGAGCTTGCTCAGAACGCCGAGGCGATCTGGCGGGAGCGGCGTCGCCTGGTGGACGACATGCGAGCGATCGGCGAGCAGCTCAGCGCGGTCGGAGAGGCCGAGGCAAAGCGTTTCCCGACCCTGAACGACGCCATCCCGGGGGCCGCTGTTCCCTCTCGAGCGGCCAATGCTCAAACCGACGGAGGCCCGGAAAGCGCCGGCGCGCCGCGGCAGCCGAACGGTGGCTCGGATCCGGGGGTGGGTGCTGCGCGCGAACAGCTTGAGCCTTAGGCGGAGCCAGGCTCGACCTCACTCAAGACCAGCCCGTCGAGCATAAGCACCGGTAGCTTCGCCCGGGCCTCCTGCACCGGTAGCTTCGCCCGGATCTCCTACGGGTAGTGCTCGGATGTGGCCGACGTTGTCTCGATACTCATCAAGGCGCTGGCCGGCGGTTCGCTGGTGGTGGTGTTCGCGCTGCTCAGTGAGTCGCTGGCGCCCAAACGATTCGCGGGCCTGTTTGGAGCCGCGCCCGCCGTCGCAATCGCCGGGCTTGCGGTAACCCTGGTCAGCAAGGGTGTGCCGGACGCGCGTGACGGCACCCTGGGAATGGTGGCGGGAAGCGCCGGCATGGCCGCCTACGCGTGCGCGACGGTCGCGCTGCTCAAGCGCGCGCCTTCGCTTGTCTCGTCGTCGACCGGCCTGCTGGTCTGGGTTGCGGTCGCTGCGGCGGTAGCCGTACCCCTTCTATGAGTGAACAGCCCGGCCGCACCGGTGCCCAGGCGCCCACCTTCTTCACCGCTCCGGGCGAGACGCCGAGCCTGAAGTTGCACAGGGCCAGCTCGGTCTCCCCGCGCTCCCTGCTGGTTAGATTCGCGTTCGGCGCCGCCACTTCCGCGGTCGCCGGGGTCATCTCAGTAGTGTGGAATTCACGCGTAGGCGGAATCATGCTCGCGTTTCCCGCGATCCTGGCCGCCAGCCTCACGTTGATCGCGAACGAGGAATCCCGACGAGCCGCGCGCGAGGACGCACGCGGTGCCGTGGTCGGCGCGATTGGTCTTGCCTCCTTCGCCGTAGTCGGCTACTTCAGCTTCAGCCACCTAGACGACGTGCTCGTGCTCCTCCTTGCGTTGCTGGCGTGGATATCCGTCTCCTTGGGCCTGTATGGCGCTCTGTGGGCCCCACGACGCGGTTTATTCAGCTTGGCTTCCCGACTGTCAGCGCAACGTCCACGCGACTAGTGCACGATGCCGCGAGAACTCATAGGTTTCTGCAAGCAGGAACTCCGTCGGGTAGCCATTCCCTCGCTCAAACAACCATGACAAGGAATTGCCCATGAAGCTCAGCGCGCGCAATAAGCTCGCCGGCACGGTCACGACCATCCACGAGGGAGAGGCGATCGCCAATGTCGCGCTCGATGTCGCCGGACAGAGACTGGTCGCCTCGATCACCGTCGAGGCCGTGCAGGAGCTCGGACTTAGAGAAGGCGCCTCGGTCACCGCGATCATCAAGGCGTCCGATGTGATTCTCGCCACCGAGGCTTGAGGCGAGCAAGCCGCCTTCGGGACGCCGGCGCGCGGCGGAGCGTAGTGGACCACAGGCCGCGCGCTCGGAAGTCGTTGAACTGAGGCGTCCGCCGAACCGATGAATGCGAGCGTCGCACCGAGGAAAGCGATAGTCCCGGCGCGGCGGCGTCGTCTGGACCATAACGATCGCGGCGTTGCCATTTGGATCGTCGGGCCCGCGCCGACGCGAGAACGAAGGCAGTTGCGCCGGCGCCGCGCAGCAGACGATCGGTTCTGGCGAAAGCGAAAGCGCGCATCGCAGCGGTCGCCGGTCCGCCGGCGGCTTGAGACCTGCTGCTACTCATCAGGCCCCGTCCGGAAAAGGCGCTCCACAAGCGCCCCGCACCCGAGCAGCCATGCGATCACGAACGGTGGGATCGCCCACACCGGGAGGACTATGGCGACCAAGACGCCGAGCAGCGAGAGGACGATCATCAGCGCGCTGACGGCCGTGGTCCTGATCGGATGATCACGCCAGCCAGCCACAGCAAGCTTTCGCCAGGTGGACGAGCAGGGAGATCGGGTCACATCTCATAGGCTGCGCCCCCACAGGCGGCCGGGTCACCAGCAGACGCGCCAGTTCGCATTGAGACGTGGGGCCAGTCGCCGCTTCCGTGATCCGCGACCGTGATAAGAAGCCCACACGCGACTTCGACGCCATCTTCGCCAGCAACGCCGGCTGGATTCTGAAGACGCCGGTGCCAGCGCCGAGGATAAATCGGCGAACGCCTCGTCCGCGCGTGCTCGCGGAAGAGAAAGCCCGGCGCTGATTGACGGCGGCGGCGGTCGTGAGTTCGACTACGAGACGATCCCGGGCGGGTACTACGACGCCGTCTACCGGCGCCGCCGTGGTATCCAGAGCAAGTGGCACCACCTGAAGTTCAGGCGTGTGGTGGACGAGATGGAGGGCCACCATCGGCACCTCGATGTGGGCTGCGGGCCGGGGACGCTGATCGGGTTGCTCGACGACCGCTTCATCTCGACGGGGATTGACATCTCGACTACCGAGATTGACTACGCGCGCCGCGAGTACGAGAGCGAGTCGAAGCGCTTCTTCACCGTCTCTGCGCGCGCGCTGCCGGACGGCTGTCGCGACTACGACGTTGCGACCGTCGTCGAGGTGGTCGAGCACCTCGCGCCCGCCAAACTCGACGACCTGCTCCAGGCGACGATCGAGCGGCTGCGCCCGGGCGGGAAGCTCGTCGTGACGACTCCGAACTTCCATAGCGCGTGGCCGCTCGTACAGATGCTCGTCGACTGCTTCGGCGAGCTGAACTACGCCCCCCAGCACGTCAACAGGTTCACGTCGCGCCGGTTGCGGCAGCTGCTCCAGGACGTCGGGCTGAGGAACGTGCGTGTCCATCGGTATCTCGCGCTCGCGCCGTTCGCGGCACCGCTCGGTTGGCAGCTGGCGGACATGCTCGCCCGCTTCGAGCGCGGCCCGCTCGAGCGAGTGGCGGGGCTCTTGCTCCTCGGCACCGGCATCAAGCCCCCGCATGAGTAGCATCACCTCACCGCAGACAGGACGGCGCGCGATCGCGGAGTGCGATCTAGCCGGTCGCATCCGGGCGAACCGGTCTGCCGTCAGCGGATGCCGCCGCGCCGTCTGCTCGACCCGGTATCCGGCCCCACTCCTAAAAGATGGGTCGCGGTCCTGTCTCTCCTGGGCGCAATCCACGAGCGGTGAACCAACGCGAAGTTAATCGAAGTCCACCCCGCGATGTGCGAATGCTCCGATCCGCCCGAACCGCCGCAAAACGTCCGGAGAAGGCGATCGGAGGGCCCCGGTCCAGATTCTGCTGGCAACTTTCGTCGCCGAAGGCGGCGTGATCCCTACCTGAAGGGGACGGTGACCGGACCCGGCAGGGGTCGGTAGACGGCAAAGAAGTCACGGTCGTCGGGGACGAGGTAGCGGGTGGGCGACTGCATCGGGTTGTACCCGAGCTCCTTCGGGCCGAGGCCATTGTGGTGGCTGTAGGTGATAGCGGTGTGCCATTCGGGGTTGATGTCGAATTCCATCGCCCGAACCGCGCCAGCATGCTGCAGGATCTTCGCGATCGTGATCACCGTCTGGTAGTCGGCGGCCGCATAGATGAGGTTGCCGCGACGGTCGATGCCAACACCGGTGCGCCAGACGCGGGTGACGCCGCCAAGCGTGTACCCCCACTGCGGACTGTTCGGGTTAGTGTCCAACATTGGATTTAGTTTTCCGTTCCAGACGATTGGAGCCAGGCTCTGGCGGGCCCAGGCGACGTCCGGGCCCACGTTGGGGCCGCCCCGCCACTTCACGATCGCGATGCGGCCATCGCGATAGCCAATAAGCGTGGCGTTGCCGTCCGTCAGTGGCTCGTTCGTGCGGCCGTTGTCGGCCGAGCCGTTGTTGCCGTCGGTGTAGGTGAAGCCGCCGTTGAAGGTCGCGAGTAGTCGCGAACGCTGGTCGTACGGGACCATCATCGGCCCGCGCACGGCCGCGTTCGGCGGCTCGTAGCGGCCCGGATAGTACGCGAGCTCGGTGCGCGTATGGTCAAACCAGGCGACGTAGGCGACGATCTGCGGATAGTCGAGCTCACTGCGGAAAGTGGTGACCAGCACCGGTGGGCCACCGTTGACGGATGGGCCGACCGGCTTCCAGTCCCCTTCGCCGGGTAGGGGGTGCGGGAAGATCGGCTTGATCCGGGGCGGCCAGGAACTGGCGTGGGTAGCCGCCTTCGCGGCCCGCACGCGGCTGCTTAGCGGCTCGCGGACCCCTACGGCCGGCAGGCTCTTCAGCTGGGGCCCACCCTTCGTCGGCGCGTTCAAGCTGTAGTAGATGTGCTCGATCTCGTCCATGATCGTGTTTCCGAAAGGCACCCTCGCTCTGACCCACTCAGCGCTTTCGATATTCCACGGCAGGCTCGTAGGCCGCAGCATCCAGGCCGTATACGAATAGATCGCGGGAAACAGCAGCAGGAGGACGGCGGCCCCGAACACGAGGCGTCGCCGTCGCCGCCTGCGCCTTTCTGCGGGCGAGCGCCGCCGCCCCCAACGCGACGCACCTCTGTCAGGGCGCGCCAAGAGAGGCGGCGAGCCACCGGCGTCCGGCGGGGCACTCACACCAGGACCGGCAGATCGCCGCAGAACGTCCATCCGATCACGTCTCGAGTCTCGATCGAGCAAGGCGCCTCAAGCATAATGGCAGGCGTCCATTCCGGCAGCGGTCAATCATTTGCGCGATCGCCGCGGATCGACGGCCGAGCTGACGAGCACCAGCAGAGCGGAAAGCGCGCCGATGACCGACCGTTGCTTAGGCACGAATGCCGCCGGGGACCGGCGACCCCTGCCCGCGCCGGCTCTCCCTTTCGCCCAGATCCGACCGTCTGCTGCGCGCGGCCGGCGCGACTGCTTTCGTTCTCGCGCCGGCGCGCCCGACGATCGAAATGGCGACGATCCGATGCGTGGCGAGGGGCGACTCTGGCGGGTCCGCGGCGATTGCTTCGCCAGCGGTTCAGCCGTCGAGCTGGCGCCTGCCTTGCGATGAAGACGTGTCCGCGTTGCGGCAGGACTCGAGCAACCAGCTAGGCCCGGGCTACGCGGCGGCAGCTGTCAGTCGTCGCGCTCGAGCGTCGCGGCTCCGCCACGG
>JAFAPR010000104.1 GCA_019247075.1 Solirubrobacterales bacterium | reverse complement strand
TACGAGGGACTTCCTCAAGGCGTGTCCGAAGAGGACGCGGCGACCGTCAACACCGCGACGTTCGCCGAAGCGCAGGGGCGCACCAAATTCACGCTCCTGATCGAGGCCAAAAGCAAGGTCTCCCGGGACGCGATCATCGACTCCGGGCTGGAGGCCGGCCTACAGGACGCGCTCGACCTGCTCGAGCAGACCGCCATGTCCCACCGCTGAGCAAGCGTTCACGGGCCTTCTTCGAAGCTTCCTGTCGGCCCCGAGGCACCAGCTCGGGGTCGACTCGTTGGGGACGCTGGAGCATCCGGCCGCGATCACGATCCGCGCGGCTACCGGACGGGCCGGCCTGGCGGGCGCCCGCGAGCATTGTGGTGGAAAGGAGCGAAAACTTCGTCGCGCGCGTGGCGGAGCTCGGCCTAGAGGCGTTGTAGGTCGAGCTGAGCCGCTTGGCGACGCGACCACCGATACCCCAGCGGGATACCAGGCGACCCCCCGGCGGCGCGCGGGCAACTCGCCCAAGCGCAGCTCGAGGCGCTCGACCAACTCGACCCGAAGCCCGAGCTCGATCGGCCAGCGCTCCTAAGCGAGCCGCGGGGCTGGCTCGAAGGCTGACCCTTCGCGCTCCCGGCTCAGTGAGCCCGGGGGGCCCCCGAACAACTGCGATCGCGTCGTCAGCCGATGGTCTGGACCGGCACCTCGTAGAACTCGACCGACGTGCGGCGCTCGCTCGCGCCGGGACTCCCGGCGCTGAGCGCCTCGTCACCGCGGCGCATCGCCTCCTCGCTTTGGAAGAGAGTGATACCGAGTCCCTTGCCGGTCTCGCGGTTGACAAGCATCAGCATCTTCGCGCCCTTGAGCCCTGCTGGCGTGTCACCCGATTCAACTTCCCCGCGAACCATGTCGATCGCGTCGTCCACGCGGGCAGGGTCGCTCTCAAATGTCGCTACTCGGGCGTACAAGGCTCCTCCTTTCGTGAGATCAACGTGAGCCAGCTTACGACGGTTCGCACCCGGGTCACTGGCCCTTCGGCTTCGAGTACCTGAAGCCGTTCCCGAGCAGGGGTGCTGCGTTCCTCTTAGTTCCAGGGGGGTCACGGGATTGTGTTCGGGGCGCACGGCCCGACGGACCGCCCTGTACGCCGTGCCGCGCTGCGCGAGGCGCGGGAATCTGACCCACCTCGGTCCAGCTCCACGTCCCGCGCAGCGTGGCGCCTGCGCCGCCGTCGGCGTACGGCTGATGCGACTAGGGCCAAGCGATCCGTTCGGCCAGCTCGCTGGCGGACAGCTCGACCAGCCGGCTTCGCTGCAACTGCTTGTATTCGCTGGCGTCGAGCCCCAGCCAGTTCACGGTCTTCTCCTGCGGATCGACGATCAGGAGCTCCTCGACCCCGTGGGCGGCGTAGAAGTCGAGCTTCTCCCAGCTCTCGTCCCCTGGCGAGACGATCTCGACCACCAGCGTCGCCGTGTCGTACCAGACGCGATCGGTCCAGCTTCGGTGCACCCCAGCATCGGGCACGCGGAAGTCACGCTCGTCGCAGGGCGCCGATCAAGCCCACGTGGCCAACGGCGTGCGCGAGCTGCGCGCACCAAGCGGGCTCCAGCCCAACATGCCGGTGGTGCCACCGCGCATGCTATGGCGTCGTGGTGGGCTTACTTCCCAGTTGATCACACAGAGGTTCAGCTGCTCCCGAATGCCGCCGGTGAGCTGCTGGCCCCCGATCGCTATGCGATCGCTTCCGGAGAGGAGTCCAGGAGGAAGCGCTACGGAATTCCCTCTCGGGGTTGATGCAGGAAGCTTGTCTGGCGCTACGGTCCACCCTCCTTGCGCACGGTGAAGATGGCGGTCATCATCGTAGCTGTCGATCCTGAAGGTATTGAGATGTGCCGCGAACGGTGGCTGCGACGTTGGTCAGAGAAGCGCGAGGCGAGCCGTCTGCTGTGGGATGAGCTCGAGCACGCCGGGGCCGCTGACCGACCCCGAGGTGACGAGAAAGAGGTCCGAGGTCGTGCTGGAGAAGCGAGAGCAGAGGCCGCTTCAGGCGCCGCCTTGCTCCCGCGGACCATGTCGAGATCCGTGCTGCGCCGTTCACGTGAGAAATGCAAAACGAGCGAGTCGGTGGGAAACAATGGACGAAGACGCCTTCAACATGTCGGTGCGGAAGTTCCTCAAGAAGCTTGGCGTGACCGCGCAACGCGAGATCGAGGTCAGCGTTCGAGAGCAGCTTGAATCCGGCGGGCTGGACGGAGACGAGACGCTCGAGGCAAGAGCGACCATCGTCGTGTCAGGGCTCCCACGCGACGTGGTCGTGACCGGAACGATTTCGCTGACCTGATTTGCCGCGTCAGACCCTGGCGTGGCCTCGTAGCTCAGGTAAAGAACTCGGACGCGCCCTTGGCCACAGCGATCGCCTCCGCGGTCGAGCCGACCAGACTGCACGTCCCTTGGAGCGCGTGGGAGACCAACTGGATCCGCTCCGGGCGCCTTGCCGGCTTCGCTCAGGGCCCGGCTCCCCTCCCGGAGCGCTCAGGCGCTACGGGGCCGCGGCGCTGCAGGATCGCTCTGATCGTACGTAGCGCGAGCGCTACGTCCTCGTCGGTGTTGTAGAAGTGGACCGACAGGCGAGTCGATCCGAACCGCGGTGAGACGATGATCCCGGATTGGTTCAGCCATCCGGCGACCTCCTCGCCGTCTAGGCCAGGGAAGCGAGCGGTCACGATGCCGGTCCGGTGGCCGTCTTCGCGGGTCGAGAGTACCTCCGCCCCCAGCTCCACGAGCCCGTCGTGCAGGACCGCGCCCAGACGCAGGTTGTGCTCTTGGATCTTCTCGACGCCGACAGACCGAACGTAGTCGATCGAGCTCGCGAGCGCCACGCCCGCGCCGTAGGCCATGGTCGAGTACTCAAGGCGCTCCACCGGTGACCTCGCCAACCGCAACCGCGAGGCGTCCATCGTGTAGGGCTCCTGAGCGCTCTTCCAGCCTACGAACGGCGGGTCAAGCCGCTCCAGCAACCGGCGGCCGATGTAGCAGATCGCGGCGCCAAACGGCCCGCACAGCCACTTGTAACCAGCGCACAGCATCGCGTCGATTTGGCCATCTGACAGATCGAGCGAAACCGCCCCCATCGACTGGGTCGCGTCGACGACGAACCACGCCCCGTGGCGCGCGGCCAAATCAGCCAACGCGCCGAGCTCGAACCGGTAGCCGGTCGAATACTGCACGTGGCTGAGCGAAATGACTTCGGTCGCCTCATCGACCACCTCGGCGACGGCCTCGAGGGACAGCTCCCCCGGGTGCTCGCTCGCCGGCACAAGCCGCACCTTCGCGCCCGTCTCACGCGCCACCCGCATCCACGGATATGGGACGCTCGGGAACTCAAAGTCGACCGAGACCACGTTCGTGCCCGTGGGAGGGCGCAGCGACCAAGCGATCTGCGACATCGCCTCGGTCATGCTCGTGGTGATCGCGACCTGCTCCACCGGCGCTTTCAGGAGCGCCGCCGCGGTGCGCCGGGCCGCGTCAAGCGCGCCCACCTCCGTGGGCTCATCGAACCATGTTGTGCCATAGAGGCCGAGCTGGCGGGCGAACCGCTCCGAGGCTAACTGCGCCGACAGCGGCATCAGACCGATCGACGCCGTGTTCAGATAACACATCTCCTCCAGCGCCGGAAACTGGAGATGCCGCCCTCCCGAGACAGCTGATGCCGCGTCGCTCACTGGACTTCAGTATGCGGGTCCAAATCGCTCGCCTGACGACTCACTCGCGACATTCGCTCCCCGGTATATGAACCACTTCGAGCTTTATCCCGTCGGGGTCGTAGAAGAAGACCGCGTAGTAGCCCGGCGCGTAGTCGTACTCCACGGGCCCGCTCTCGATCGTCATCCCCTGCTGGACCACCCATCGCGCCCGCTCGTCGACCGCGGCCCGCGACGGCGCTGCGAACGCGATGTGGTGAACGCCAACCGCGTAGCGGTCATATGCCACGCCGTGGGCATGTGACTGGCGCTCGCGGAGACCAATCGAGTCCCCACCACCGGCTCGCCCCAGGTAGACGACTCGCTCCCCGCGTTCGCCCACGATCGTGCTCTCGCGGACGTATGCCAGCGGCGCCAGCAAGCCGCGGTAGAACGTGAGACTCAGCTCGAGATCAGTTACGACCAGGTCAAGATGGTCGATCCCCTCCACCGACGCGCACCCTATCTCGCCACGGTCGCAGAGTCCCGCCTCCGGGGCAGGTGGCCTGCGATCCTGCGTCTCTGCCGAGCGGTCAGGGCGGGTCGCGCTATGCGTCAGGCGCGGGGTGGTGGACGACGCCGGCCAACGCCTCGGTGACCTTTTCGAGACCTTTGATGTCGCGGGCGGTGACCGTCTCTCGCAACGCCCGCTCCACTTGGTCGAGCACGGTGGTCACTTGCTTGCCGGCCTGCTCGCCAGTCGGAGTGAGGCAGATCACCAATGACCTTCGATCGCGACGGTTGATCTCGCGCCGCACTAGATCTCGCTGCTCAAGGCGATCGACGATGCTGGTCAGCGTCGAGCGCTTGTGCCGGAACTCGCCATGCAGCGTGCCAATCGCCGTCGGGCCATTGCGCGACAGGGTTGCGAGGACGTGGGCTTCGCCCTGCGTAATCCCCAGTTTGCCGGCCGCGTTGTCGAAGTGAGCTCCGATCAAGTGAGCGGCGCGTTCGATCGTCGCAAGCATTTCAACTATATCGTATAATACGTTATCGTACTAACTTCTGCGGAGGTACCACGCATCATGGAGGACGTCGAGCTCATCCCCGCATTCGAAACGAACGCGCTCGCCGCGACAGAGTTTCCCTATGAACGACACGTCCGCGTTGCCTGGGCGCTCGCCCAGCGCTACGGACGCGAGGAGCGCTGAGGAAACTGATCGGCGGGATCCGCGCGATGGCATCACACGCCGGGCGCCCCGACGCCTACCACGTGACGATGACCCAAGCGTGGTTCGAACTGATCGCCAGCGTCGACGACCTTCATGACCGTGAGTGACCGGCTGTTCGATGCGGAATCGGGCGGCGAGACCATCTCGCCCGAGGCGGCGATGCGGATCCTCGATCAGGTGCTCGAGTTCCTGCGCGGAGGGTTCGAGGCGCTCCAGCAACAGTAAGGCGAGCCTGCTACGGCGCTCGGATCCTGGCCGAGCCAGCGGTTGGTACACCCCTTAGGCGCGCGACCACTAGGCTTGCCTCGTGGCTCGCTCTTACCGACCCACGCCATTCCGCCGCGCCGTCAACTCCGCGGTCAAGCCGCTTGCCAAGCGCGGAGTAGCCGGACGACATGTCTATGTCCTCGCCGTCCGCGGGAGAAAAACGGGCAGGCGCTACGAGACCCCTGTCACCCTGATCGAGGACGGCGACCGCTGGCTCGTCTCGCCGTACGGGGAGGTCAACTGGGTGCGCAATGCGCGGGTCGCGGGCGAGGTCGAGCTCACTCGCGCACGCCGCACCGAGACTCTGCGCATTGAAGAGGCGGCGGCAGAGCAAGCCGCCCCTGTGCTCAAGCAGTACCTGAAAGCGGTAGCGGTCGTGCGTCCCTTCTTCGACGTTAAGCCCGCCTCATCGGTTGAGGAATTCGCCCGCGAGGCACCCCGACACCCGGTCTTCCGGCTCACACCGCGGGCGCGGCAGCCTTCTCGCCCACCTCCCTCCTAGCCCCTCTAGTAGCTGAACACGGTCGCGTCGTTGCCGGCCCACTCCCACACCGGGGTCGCGCCCGCGATCTTGGCGTTCGGCACCTTCTCGGCATCGCCGAGGTTGCGTGCGTCAATGCAGATTGGGCAAAGCCACAGCTCTCCGCCGCCGTCTGCGAACTGCTCGAAGAGCCGGTCGAGCGGCGGGCAGCCGTTGCATGCGACGCCAGTGGCCTCGCCCGGCAGCCCGAGCCGGACGGCCTCCTTCGTGGCCCAAATCACGACCTGCTTGCCCTGGCTCAGCGCGGCAGTCGCGACAAGGAAAGCGACGAGGACGCGCTCCGCGTCCTCAAGTCCGGTCGCGAGATTGACCAGTGCCTTGTTATTTGGTGCGCTCTCCATCACTAACTCCTCTGCTAGGACGACCCGATCGTGCTCTGAGCGAAACAGTACGACCCAGGGCGACGTGTGCGAGGCCGCGGTCGGTAATGTCCGCGGGGTGATGGACGAGGGAGAGCTGATCGCCTACGAAGTGCTCGAGCGCGGCGTTTCCGTCTACGCCTCCGGGGGAGAGCAGGTCGGCACGGTCGACCATGTGATCTCGGCGCCGGAGGTGGACATCTTCCATGGGATCGTGATCGGTACCGAGCGCGGCAGGCGGTTCGTCGCCGCCGACCAGATCGTGTCGCTTCACGAGCGAGGGGTCGATCTGGGGATCGACGCGGACCAGGCCGCAACGCTACCCGAGCCGGGTGGCGCGGCACCGGCCTGGCGGGTTCACGAGCCAGGGGTCAGGCCGAGCCGATGGAAGGAGATGGTCGACTTGCTGGGCGGCAAAGGACGGCATCGCCGGGACTGGGACAGGGAAGGCTGAGGCGGCGTTCGGGCCTGCGGTCGGGACGGGCTCTGGCGCGGGCTCGACCGGCCCCGGTCCAGTGATGCAGGGCCGCCACGATTTGTGGAGATCGCCAACTGGCTGCGACAGTAATTCAGCCAGGACGGTCGGCCTCAGCTCGCATCCGCCTGACTGATATGGGGGTTTGTGGATGACCTTGTGGGTCGGTCTTCGGTGGGTTGGGTTGGTGTCGGCGTTGCCGGGGGGCTGGCGGGGCGGCGCGTGCTGAAGGTCCAGTCGGTCGACTGCGGGATCAGACTGATATTCGAGGGC
>JAFAPR010000172.1 GCA_019247075.1 Solirubrobacterales bacterium | reverse complement strand
CGACGACTTCGCGCGCGTCAGGCCTGCGGGCCGCGAGGCCTGTTTCCGCATGCAGACGCTGCTCGTCCACGCCTGGCGCAAGTTCCCGTTTCTCGATCCCGACCTGCCCACCGATCTGCTGCCTCGAGGATGGCCGCGGCGCCGCGCTCACGACCTGTTCGTCGATCGCCACCGTCGCTGGCAAGCGGAGGCTCGGGCCTATGTGGAAGAGCTCGAGCACGGGCGCGGAGCGCGCGTCGCTGCAGCCGCCGCATGAGAACCACGGTGATCGACTTCCCCGGCGGCGAGCTCGAGGTGATCGACATACCGGGCGACGCGGGTGTGCCGCCGTTGCTCGTGATGCACGGAGGCCTCGGGTCCGCGCAGCTGTGGAATGAGTTCCTGCCGAAGCTCGCGTCTGCCACGGGGTGCCGGACCGTCGCGTTCTCCCGCCACGGTCACGGCTGGTCGGCGAGCCCGCCGCGGCGCCGTACGCCTCGTTTCATGCACGAGGAGGCTGCGGAGGTCGTGCCCGAGGTCGTCTCGCGCTTGGAGCTCGAAGGCCCGATCCTGGTGGGACACAGCGATGGAGCTTCGATCGCCCTGATCTACGCCGCCGACCATTCAGTTCCGGGACTGCTGGCCATCGCCCCTCACGTTTTTGTCGAGCAGATCTGCCTGGACGAGATCGCCCGAGCGCATGAGCAGTACCTGTTTGCCGACCTGCGAGAGAAGATGGCGCCTCACCACAAGGACGTCGACGCCGCGTTCTTCGGCTGGTGCGACGCGTGGCTTGATCCGGAGTTTCGACACTGGGACATCCGCGATCTGGTGGCGCGGGTGCGCGCCCCGCTGCTTTTGATCCAAGGCATCCACGACCAGTACGGCACGCTTGCCCAGCTCGACGAGATCGCCCGGCTTGCCCCAGCACCCGTCGAGCGGCTGCACCTCGACTGCCGGCACGCGCCGTTCGTGCAGCGACAGGACGAGACCGTCGCCGCTGCCGCTCGCTTTGTGGCACGGTTGTCGCCGCGCGTGTCGTTGACCGAGCTTCCGATTCAACCCATCAGTTCGCCGCGGGCGCGATGTTTTGGTTGACGTGGAACAGGTTGTCGGGATCGTAGGTTCGCTTGACGCGGGCTAGGCGGCCGTAGTTGTCGCGGTAGCTCGCGCGCACTCGCTCCTCGCCCTCGTCCATCATCATGTTCACGTAGGCGCCGCCGGCGGAGAAGGGATGCAGCGCCTCGTGGTAGTCGATCGACCAGCGCCTTACCGTCTCCGCGTTCGCGGGATCGGGATCGACACCAGCGAATACCGAGCCCCAGTTCGCGTCTCGGTAGCTCCAGGCAGTTTCGGTCGAGTCCACGTCGTGCGCGGCGCCATCGATCGGATACATATGCATCGTGGACTTCATCGTCGGCAGGTGGGCGCCGAAGCGTTGATGGAGCTTCACCGCCTCGTCGGGGATCTCGTTTACGAAGTCGGCTCGCCAGTACCACTGGTCCCCCGGCGGATAGAGCCCGTCGAAGGCGCCCTGCAGCATCGCGTGGGGCATCGCCTGCACGCCGTTGAGGAGCGGCTCGGGCAACTCGGCCAGCAGCGGCGCCATCGCCTTCGTGGCTTTTTCCTCTGGGCCCACGTAGCACCACACGACCCCGCAAACCTCGCGCAAGTGGAGCGCCTCCGGGAAGGGCGGCGCGGGCGGGACGACGTGGTAGGCGAAGAAACCGCCAAGCTCGCGAGGAGCCGAAGGCAGGAACTCGCGATAGACCGAGAGCACCTGGCCGCCGTCTTCGGCCGGCCAGAACGTGGGCCCTCCGAAGATCGTCCCCACTTCGTGCAGTCGGAACACGAACGAGGTGACCACGCCGAAATTTCCGCCGCCCCCCCTGAGCGCCCAGTACAGGTCGGGATGCTCGTCGGCGCTCGCCCGCACCCGCTCGCCGCTGGCCAGGACCACTTCGGCCTCGAGAAGATTGTCGATGGTCAGACCGCAGTTGCGAGTCAGATGACCCAGACCCCCTCCCAGCGTGAGGCCGCCGACCCCCGTCGTGGAGATGATGCCGCTCGGCGTGGCCAGCCCGTACTCGCCAGTGGCGCGATCCACCTCGCCCCACGTACACCCGCCGCCTACCTGGACCGTACGAGCCTGCGGGTCGACCTGGACGACCTTGAGCAGGGACAAGTCGATCACGATGCCGCCGTCGCACGTGCCCAGTCCGGCGCCGTTGTGGCCGCCGCCTCGTACGGCGATCAGCAGCCCGCGCTCGCGCGCGAATCCGACCGCGGCCGCGACGTCCTGCGCATCGGCGCACCGTGCGATCAGCGCCGGGCGCCTGTCGATCATCGCATTGAAGACCGCGCGTGCTGCTTCGTAGTCGCCGTCCTGTGGCCCTATCAGCCGCCCCCGAAAGTTCTCCAGCTCGGTGCCCGCAATCTGCGCGGACGTCGCGGTGCTGCTCATGGTCCCTCCTTCCAAAAGTGGAAGCCCGTGGTATGTGTCGGGGTAACGCTACGGGCGGTGGCGTCCCCTGTCATGACTCATGCTGACCTACATGTCCCGCCGTGGAGGGCCGCACCGCCGCTTGCGCAAATGATCAGATCTGACTATGGTGGCATTCCCGGGGCAGCACTTGCACGATCTTCCCGCCTCTCTTCGGATCACGTCGCCGTTTCCGTTCGTGGGCCGGTCCGCCGAGCTGGGCACGCTCACGACGCTGTTGCCGCGCGCCGAGGGAGAGGGCCGCCGCGTCGTGTTACTGGGGGGTGAGCCCGGGTCGGGTAAGAGCCGACTGACCAGGGAATTCGCCACTCAGGCGGCCGCGGACGGTGCGCTCGTGCTCTACGGAGCGTGCGATGCGGTGGTGCGTACGCCGTACGGCCCGTTCGCCCAGGCGCTCAGGCACCTGGCGCGGGTGATCCATGCAGAAGACCTGCGAGCGGCGCTGGGCCCCGGCGGCGGCGAGCTCAGCCGGCTGTTGCCGGAACTCTCGGCGCTGATCGGTGGCCTTCCCGCGCCCGTGAAGGCTGATCCCGACACCGAACGCCACCGATTGCACACGGCAGTCACGGATCTCCTAGCCGGCATCAGCAGCCGATGGCCGGTGCTGCTCGTGATCGAGGATGGGCATTGGGGGGACGCCTCGACGCTCCTTCTGCTGCGTCACTTGGCTCACGCCGCTTGGGTGGGACGCGTGCTGATCTTCGCGACGTTCCGTGATACCGAGGCAGAGGTGCCGGAGGCGCTCTCGCACACGCTCGCTGACCTTCGCCGCGCCGATGACATAGTGCGCCTTAGCGTCGGGGGCCTCTCGGATGACGAAGTGAGCGAATTCGTCAGGCGGACGGCGGAGGGTGCTGCCCTTCCCGACGTGGCCCGCACGATCAGCGATCTCACGGGCGGCAATCCGTTTCTTGTCTGCGAGCTGTGGCGCGCGTTGACGGAGACCCACGTGATCGAGATGGTCGACGGAACGGCACGCGTGGCACGCCCCCTTCACGCCCTGGGGACCCCGGAGAGCGTTCGCGAGGTCGTAAGTCAGCGGCTTGCTCGACTGGCGCCGACCACCACCGGACTGCTCGAACTCGCCGCCACCGCTGGAGCCGAGTTCGAGCTCGAACTCCTGCGCCGCGGCTCGGGCGTTAGCGAGCGCGAGCTCGTTTCCGCGCTCGACGA
>JAFAPR010000158.1 GCA_019247075.1 Solirubrobacterales bacterium | reverse complement strand
AGGCGTGCTCCGGCGCGATGACGAAGGCCCCGTTCTCGCTCCACAGCCGACACTGGCTCGCGCCGATGCACTCGTCGCTCGAATGAAGGCGCAGGGCCTCGACGCGATCATCAGGGTCGAAGGCGAGCCAGTGGCGCTCCCGCCTGGCGTCGACCTCGCGGGCTACCGGGTGCTCCAGGAAGCGCTTTCCGCCGCGACTCGCGCGCACGGCGTCTCCCACGCGGACGTGTCGATCGTGTATGGGAACGACAACGTGCTGGTCAAGGTCCACGACGACCGTGAGAGCAGCAATGGACCCGACCCTGAGGCTCTTCGTGCGCTGCGCGACCGAGTGGGTCTGTACGGGGGCGCTCTCCGAGCGGGTCGTGGACAAAACGGCCACGGGTTCCAACTCGAGGCCCGGCTCCCCATCGGAGGGCCTCGGTGATCGGCCGCCTGAAGCGCCTGAGCGAGCGAGACTGGGATGTGCTCGACCGGGCCGTGGCCGCCGTGCTGTTCGCGCTGATGGCCGTCAATCTGACTTTGGGTCACCGGCACGGGCCCGTGATTTTCGAGCTGGCCATCGCCGCTGCGATGGCCATCGCCCTCGTGTGGCGCCGCAAGAACCCGCTTCTGATAGCCGCGGTCGTGGTGGCGGGAGCCGGCGTCCTGCTGGGTACCTTGAGCAGCCCCAGGGACGCCTTCGCCGTCGTCTTGCCGGTCCTCGTGGCCGCCTACTCGACCGGCGCGCACCTCGATCTCAAGCGCTCCCTCGTAGGTTTTGTGCTGACCGTCGGCGCGATCGCTGCGGTCTGCATCGCCAATACGCCCAACGACATCTTCTTCCCAGTTGTCTTCTTCGGAATCGTGCCGTGGGTAGTCGGGCGGGTGATCCGCAGCCAGACCGCGCTGGCGCGCGAACTCACCGAGAAGGCCGAACGCGAACAGATCGCCAGAGATGACGAAGAGGCGCGAGCTACAGCTGCCGAGCGGGCGCGGGTGGCCCGCGAGCTCCACGACGTGCTGGCCCACAACCTGTCGGTCATGGTGATCCAGGCATCGGCCGCCAGGAGGGTGGCGGACAAGAGTCCTGCCGCTGCCGTCGAGGCCGCCGAGCTGATCAGCCGCACGGGCCGGGAGGCACTCAGCGAGCTGCGCTACGTGTTCGGCCCGGTGCGCAAGCGGGATGGCGACGCGCTGGGGGCGTCTCCGGGGCTAGCCAACATCGAGCAGCTAGCCTCCCGAGCCCACCGGGCCGGACTTCCAGTGGAGGTGCGGGTCGAGGGGAAGCCGCTGCAGCTCTCTCCTGGAGCAGATCTGGTGGCCTACCGGGTGATCCAGGAGGCCTTGACGAACGCGCTCAAGCACGCCCATGGCTCTCGGGCCACTGTCACCGTCCGTTATGAGCGGGGCGACGTCGTCGTGGAGGTGCTTGACGACGGCGCCGGCGCAGCGGCCAACGGCAACCCGGCGGACAGCGGCGGTCACGGGCTCGTCGGCATGCACGAGCGCATCGCCCTGTACGGCGGCAACCTCGAGGCTGGCACGCGGCCAGACGGCGGGTTCGTGGTGCGGGCTCGACTGCCGGTAGAAGGAGCGCCGGTGTGAGCGTGCGAGTGTTGCTGGTCGACGACCAGGCCCTAATTCGCACCGGCTTCCGCATGATCCTCGGCGCCGAGGAGGACATAGAGGTCGTGGGCGAGTGTGCCGACGGCACCCAGGCCATCGACAGTGTCAAACGCCTCAAACCTGACGTTGTCCTAATGGATATCCGCATGCCAGAGATGGACGGGATCGAAGCCACCAGACGCATCATCCAGTCCGACGGCGATCCGGCGGTGCGCGTGCTGATGCTCACCACGTTCGATCTGGACGAGTACGTCTACGACGCGCTCAGGGCCGGCGCCAGCGGCTTCCTGCTCAAGGACGTGCCGGCCGATCAGCTGGTACAGGGCATCCGCCTTGTGGCCGCGGGCGATGCCCTGCTGGCCCCGTCAGTGACGCGGCGACTTATCGAGGAGTTCTCCAAGGGACCGCGGTCCCGCCAGGAGAAGCCCGCGGCCCTGGAGGAGCTCACCCCCCGCGAGCTCGAGGTGTTGACGCTCATCGCGCGAGGGATGTCCAACCAGGAGATCGCCGACGAGCTCGTCGTCTCCGAGACGACGATCAAGACCCACGTGGCCCGAGTGCTGATGAAGCTGGGCGTACGCGACAGGGTGCAGGCCGTGGTGCTGGCCTACGAGTCCGGGCTTGTCGCGCCGGGCCAGGCACACCAATAGGAGTACTCCCTCGGTAGGACTTCGGTTCCGGCATCCCCCGCCGGGAGGACCTCAGAATCGTCCACTTTGAGTACCTGCAAATCGTCGTCTCGGCCGACGACGCAGCGTCCTCCAGAACCGAGACTGGTCGCATCAAATAAGCCCACCGCCAAGGAGCGACCAAATGGCACACGCAGGACAGACAATCGTGAACCCAGTAAGCGGCGAGCGGATCACCTTCCGTAAGACCGCCACCGACACCAACGGCGAGTACCTCGAGATCGACGTCGAACTCACGCCCGACGGCGCGGTCCCCGGGATACACGTACACCCCCACCAGGAGGAGCGCTTCGAGATCCTCTCGGGGAACGTTCGCTTCCGGAAGGGATGGAAGAAGATCGATGCCAAAGCCGGCGACGTCGTGGTCGTCGAGCCGGGCAAGGCTCACAAGTTCGAGAACAACGGTGAGGAAGGTGCGGCTATGCGCGTCCGCGTGACTCCCGCGCTCGAGATGGAGCGCCTCTTCGAGACCGCGATCGAGCTGGCCCAGGATAGCCGTGTGACCAAGAAGGGGATGCCCAAGCCTCTGGACCTCGCGCTGTTCGTGAGCGAGTTCAAGGACGAGGTCCGCGGTCCCGGCTCCCCCGGCTGGGTTCAGCGCGCATCGCTCGCGCCGCTTGCGTTCATCGCGCGGCACCGCGGTCGGGCCGAGCGTTACGTCCCCGCCGAGCCCGCATTCGCCTAAGCACCACGCTTCACCCCCCGGGCCCGAAAGCCCGCCGGCGCCAGCCGGCGGGCTTTCTGATCTGTTATGGCCACGCGGACTGCAGACAGCGGCGTTAGTTTGATCCGTGGATCAGGATTTCTGATGAGTCGGGCGGAAGGATGTGGTGTGGGTATGAGGGGTGCACCGGTGGCGAGAACCATCGCTGGGCAATCGCGGTAGGCACGATCGCGGATAGCACGACAACGGTCACGAGGAGGGAGAACTGGGTGCGGTCGATGATGTGGGCGGTCAGGCCGTAGAGGGCGCTGATCGTGCCGAAGGTCAGCCCCGTGCTCATCAGCAGGGTTGTAAACGTGGCGTGTGGGCGTGCGTGTCTGCGCGCGAGCGGGAAGATGAGGGTGAGCTTGGGCAGCATCTTCGCCGCGATCAGGATGCCGAGCACGCCGAGGTTCGCGAAAACGGAGGCCAAGGAGACGTTCAGTCCGCCACGCAGGAAGAAGAACGGGGTCAAGAACGCGAATGCGACTACTCGAAGACGGCGTTGCTCTTCCTTGTGTTGCTGGTAGTGACGGGACATGACGAGGCCAAGCACAAATGCGGGCAAGACCGCCTGGCTGTGGGCCTGCTCGCCGAGCACCATGAGCGCGAACAGCACGACGAAGACAAGCTTGATCTCGGGCTCAATCACCCGATTTCCGTCGCGCCCGAAAAAGCACGGCGCGAGTTCTGGCAGTAGCACCACCGCTGCGACGGATACGACTAGGAACACCGGGAACCAGACAGTCGGTTTGATGAAGATCGCCGAAAGGGCGATGACGGTGCACATGTCGGTGACAAAGCAAGCGCTCATGATCAGCTTCCCCACCCGGACCGTGTTCAGTCCGGTCTCCACGAGGACCGCGTAGACGACGGCGAGGCTCGTTGTCGACAGCGCGGTTCCGGCGATCAACGACGCCTTGACCGACCAGCCCAATGGCCCAAGCGCGACCGCTGCGGCGGCCACAAACGGGCCGGCGAACGAAACGACCCCGATCGCGACAGCTGGCCAAAGCCGCTCGCGGAAATCGTCGGGGCGACCTCGGCTCCAGCCAGAAAGGTCAGCACGACCGACGCAAACCCCGCGAGGAATGAAAGCCAACTCGCATTGGGGTCAAGGTTGAAGACGTTGCCCAAGAGCACGCCGATCGCAAGCTCGATCAGTGCAACCGAGATCCCGACCTCGACCGACACAATGCTCGCGATCAAGCCAGCCGCGGCAAGAATCGCTGCCAACTGGACCGGCTCCATACGAAACCTCCACGACCCGTCGCTTGACGTTGCGGTAGAGGCCATCAGCGGCAAACCATGCCGCGCTTATGGAGCGAGCCTCATCGCTCGCAACAGATCATACCCACGAGCGTTTCAGCGAATGTGTCGCAGCGATCGGTGCGGGCGCCTGGCTGGCGCTCGGCGGCAGGCAGCTCGGCAGGCGCGCCTAGGAGATCGCGGAGGCGCCATTCAGACGCCCGGCTGAGCCTCGACTCTCCCCGTCGCGACCGCGTCAGCAAGTCGCTTATGGTCCAGTTCGTTCTGGTCGGCATAGGCAGTGCAAAAGCGAGCGATCGCCCGGTCGAAGTTGGAGCCGTTGCCGAGGTACGCGGCGATCGCGAGGCGGTCGCCGGAGCGCGCGTGCGCGCGGGCCAGCGACCAGCCGCAAGCTCGTGTGTAAGCGTGCAGCCCCCAGAAGGTCATGGTGGACAGGTCGATCGAGGCCTTCCAATCCCATAGTTGGCGGACATAGAAGTCGCGCTCCTTGCCGTCGAGCCCCTCGCTCCTCTGCCAGTTTAGGAACAGGTCGATCGCGGCTTGGGCCATCCGCTGCCCGCGGACCACGCGCTCGCCATGGTTGGCGAACTCGCTGGCGCCCACGTATGGCTCGAGCACGGACGCTTGCGCCTCCTTGGCCTGGAGCACGAGCGGGTCCTTGCCGCCTCGGCCGACCAGCAGGAACACCCACGCCTGAGTGCCGACGCTCCCAACCCCCACGACTTTGCGGGCCATGTCGACGAAGCGGTAGGTATCGAACAGATACCGCCGGTCCTCATCGAGCCCCCTGCGGTACTCATCGATCAACCCGCGGATGTACTCGCCCTGGTCGCGCGAGGCGGGATCGAGCAGGTCTCGGAACGGGACCAGCAGCGGCGGCACGCTGCGGAACCGGGGTTTGCCGTCGACCTGCTCGGTGAGCTTCTTGACGGCGCGGAGGCTGGTCTTACGGTGCGCCTTGGCGAAGGGTTGCGTGAACAGGATCCTGCCCCGCTGGCCCAGCCTGCCGCCGAACTGGTCGACCAGCTCTGAGGCATTGATGCGCTCATACCAGACATCGAGGTGGCTCTCGTTCGCGAAATTGCGCATCGCCTGGCGGTACTCGTGAGCGCAGTCGATCACGAGTTTCCGCCGCCGATCCGCCGGGAGCCCGATGTCGCGGCCGGCGATCTCGACGCTCGCGGCCATCCGCTTGACGTCCCACTCCCACGGGCCGGGCAGCGTCTCGTCGAAGTCGTTCGGTCCGAATATCAGCCGGCGGTCCTGGGCGGCGAAGCCGCCGAAATTCGAGATGTGGGCATCGCCGCAGGCCTGAACGACGATCCCCGAGCGCGGCGTCGCGGCGAGGTCGGCCGCCATGACCGCTGCCGCACCCCGGTAGAAGGTGAACGGCGAGACCAACATCCGCCCGTAGCGGATGGGGACAAGCTCCTGTATCCGTGTCGCGGCTTGCGCTTGGAGCACCTCGATCGGGTCGGGGCGATTTGGGGCAGGAAGCCAATCTGCGTGTGAGGAGCGGGGGGCGGCCTCGCGGGCTGCCCGACCGCGCTGCGCGGATTCCCCGGACCGCAACCTCGCCTGTCGCGAGGTGGCCGCGCGCCCTCGAGGTCCACGGGGACGGGAAGCGCGGGGCGCGCCGGCGCTGTTGGAGTCACCGTGTGCGGGTTCGGGCCCAGCGGTGAAGGCCCCGGCGCCGTTGTCGGTCAGGCGGCCGGATTCCTTGCGCGGCGCGTCGGGCTTGAGCGCCGCATCATCTTGGCCGGGAGCCCTTGCGCGCGCCACGGGCGGCACTGTAGCGATCGAACGTCTCGACACCGACGCTTATTCTGTCGTTGCGATCGGGCCGCGGGCGCGTGCGGCGCCGCTCGGCGCGCTTCCCTGTCCCTGATCGGCGGATTGTGCCTGCCGCTTGTTAACCGCCCCTGCGCACGCGCGAGGCGAGCCGAGGAGGCCGAGCAATTTGGAGATCATTGGAGTGGACTGGGCCGAGGTGACCGCGATCGCCACGTCCGTGTTGGCGCTCGGTCTGTTGGGCGCGTTCGGGGCCGCCGTCTTCGCGGCACAGCAGGTACGAGAGGCACGCAAGAGTCGTGAGGCGCAGATGGCCGCCGAATTCTTCCGGCGCTGGAATGAAGACGCGTTGGTGGAGGCGCGACGAATGGTCGGGAGCTTCAAATCACCGGAGGAGCTGCGGGACGCGTTTGCGGCGTACGTGGCCGCCGATGCTCCCGAGGCCTACGTGCTCTACCGCGAGCTCGATTACTTCGAGCAGCTGGCGGCACTCGAGCGCCAGGGCGCTATCGGCCTGGAGCTGATCAGAGACCTCCTGGGACGCACATTGATCGATCGATGGGAGATGTGGAAACCCGCGCTAAAAGCGGCCCATGGGCCCGGCGTCTATCCCCTCTTCGAGGGGCTCGCAAGGAAGCTGCAGCGCGCCGAATGATCGGGCCCAACCGTGGGCGCCAGGCTCATGCGTTCGGCTGGCACGGCCCGGATACTCTGTGCTTCAGTGGCTTTCGTTCCGCCCTCCCGCCACCTCCTCCGCGCCAAGGATCTCGCCGACGCGCGCTACTTCGAGCCGCTGCTGGTCGAGGATCTGGCCGACGCCGCCGGCCTCTCGCGCGCGCATTTCAGCCGCGAGTTCCGCCGCGCGTACGGGGAGTCTCCCCGCGCCTACCTGATCACGCGCCGGCTGGAGCGCGCCACGGCGCTGCTGCGGGCAACGGACCGTTCCGTGGCCGACATCTGCTTCTCGGTGGGTTTGCAAAGCGTCGGCTCGTTCACCACGAGTTTCACGCGCACCTACGGGGTCTCACCGACCGCTTACCGGGCGAAGTTCCCGCCGGCGGCCGAGCGCGCACTGATCCCCGGCTGTGTCGTGCGCTTTTTCGGCCGCCCGCAACGGAGCACTTTTCGAGAAGACAACCGGATCGCGCGCGATTAGTGTGGCGGCCCAACACACCCGACCAGGAGGAGACACGATGATCAAGCTCTCTACCGCGCAGCTTTGGGTCCATGACCAGGACGAGGCGCTTGGCTTTTACACCAAGAAGCTCGGGATGGAGGTGCGTTCCGACGTCACGCTGCCGGAAATGGGCAACTTCCGCTGGCTGACCGTCGGCCCAGCGAGTCAACCTGACATCGCGATCACGCTGATGGCGATCCCGGGCCCGCCCGTGATGGACTCCGACACTGCCGAACAGGTCAGGACCCTGATGGCGAAGGGATTCGCCGGCACGATCTTCCTCACGACCGACGACGTCCGCTCCGAGTACGAGCAACTCAAGGCCCACGGGGTCGAGTTCAGCGAGGAGCCCGAGGAGCGGCCGTATGGAATCGACTCCGGCTTCCGGGATCCCTCGGGCAACAGCATCCGCCTGACGCAGGTCAACGAAGCAGTGGTGGGCACTACCTGACGCCGGTAGGAGACCCGAACACAAAGCGGACCATGAGTCAGCCGACTGACCCGGCGGCGGCGATGCCCGGCCAGCTCGCGATCGGATCCGTCGAGCGCACCACGTGCATCCCCGCCTCTGCGTAGCGCGCAAACGCCGCATCGGCCTGCTCGGTGTAATCGACGACGCCGGGCACAACGACGGGCGAGGTGCAGTCCTCTAGCAGGTAGGTCCGCTCGGCGAGATGCCTGGCGCGCGTAAGCAGATCGTCGATCGTCCATGCCAGGCAATGGCTTTTGGCCTGGCCGGCGACGACGACCGCGTCGAACTCGAGCAGCTTCTCGATCAGCGCGTCGTTGCGCTCGCCGAGGCGCTCGCCGTCGGGTCCCTCGGTCACCTCCGGCCCGAGCATCGAGTAGTGCTCCGTCAGCGGGTTGTCCCCCTTGACCTGAAACTCGGGCTGGCTTGCGCGGGCGATCGAGTGAAAGAAGAGGGCTTCCTGGATGGAAGAGACGAGTGCGTGGCCGACGCCACCGAGCATCGCGTGGTAGGGCCAGATCGTCAGCTGGTACTTGCCCCCTTCATCAAGCGCGCGCGTGTAGTGCATAAGGTGGCGGCGCAGGTACTCCAGGTCGAGACCGAGCGCGCCCGCGACCTCGGGGTTCGGCCGCCAGCGACCCGACTCGACGTCGGCGGTGCAGACCAGCGTGTAGGGGTCTGGGTGATGCCCCTCCTCATCGATCAGCCACACGCGATGAAAGATCTGCATCGCCTGGTGCGTGTCGAGGCTCGGATAGATCTTGGTGATCGCGGCGAGATTGCGGTAGATGAACTCGACCAAGCGCCGAGTGTCGTCTACCGCCCCCGTGCCTGATCGTCCGGCCACGAACAGCTCGAATCCGGGTACGCAGAAGGTGTTCTGCACGTCCACGGCTACCAGGCAGAGCCGCAGTTCGTCCTCGACCGCCGGGCGCAGGTCGTGGTCGGAGACCCACGCGGCGGCCTCTCCGGCCCGGTTCTCGTACGGCACGCGCCACACCCGACCGACCGCGATGGGGTCGAAATGCGGCGGTACGGGGAGTTCATGCATCTCGGCCGAGTCTAGGAAGTGGCTCAGGTAGGGTACTTCGCGCGGTTTTTGAGCAGATTGGTTGACGTGCACGAGTCCGACGCCGATCTCACCCAGCTTCAGCACCTGCTCGACTCGAGTTACGCCGCGGCTTCCCCCCACCTGCTGCGCATCCATAACCCGGAGCGGCGGCTGGATGCGCAGCGAGTTGCCGCCCGGCTACAAGGAATGTGCCTGCTTGCACTGGCCACCGTGACCGCCGACGGCAGGCCGATCGTCGGGCCCGTAGACGGCATCTTCTACCGCGCCAGCTTTCACTTCGGCTCGGCGCCAGACTCGGTCCGCGTCCGCCACATCCGCAAGCGCCCGCAGGTAAGCGCCACGCACCTTCCCGGCGAACATTTGGCCGTGACCGTGCATGGCCGCGCGGTTGTCATCGACCTGGCCGGCGATGAGGCGAGTGGCTTCCGGCAAACCCTGCTCGACGTCTACTTGCCGCGGTACGGCCACGACTTCGAGCGATTGATGGAGACCTCCGTGTACGCGCGCATCGCCGCCGAGCGCATGTTCGCGTTCGCGATGCCGCCGGCGTAGAGATCCCGCCCACCGCCACGGCGGGCTGCACTACGGCACCATCGAGGGCAATAAGGGGCCGGAAGCACAGCGCTCGCTTGGCCAGCGCCCCGCGCGTATCGCCCGCAAGCCGCTGCCCGGCTTGGCCAGCAGCACCTGCACGTCGCAGATGCGCCGTTCGGCGAACCCGGCCTCGCAGTAGGCCAGGTAAAGTGTCCACAGTCTGCGGAACCGCTCGTCGTAGCCAAGCTCCCCGACGGCCCGTGCGTTGGCGAGGAAGCCCTCGCGCCAGCGCCGTAGCGTGGTGACGTAGTTGGCGGTGATGTCTTGGAGGTGGACGAGCTGCAGGTCGGTGTGGCGCGCCAGGTCGTTTGCGATCGCGCGCAGCGAGGGCAATGAACCGCCGGGAAAGATGCGCTGCTTGATGAACGAGCGCGAGGCCTTCTCGAGCTCGTAGGCGCGGTCGTCGATCGTGATCGCCTGTAGGAGCATGGCGCCATGCGGCTCCAGCAGCCGGGAGCAAGCGGCGAAGAAGTTGCCCGTGTGCCGCCACCCGACCGCTTCGATCATCTCGATCGAGGCAAGCTTGTCGTACCGGCCCCGGAGGTCGCGATAGTCGCTCTGCAGCACCGTGACGCGGTCTTCCAGCCCAGCGCGGCGGACCCGCTCCAGCGCGTAGGCGTGCTGCCGGCGGGAGATCGTCGTTGTGGTCACGCGGCAACCGCGGGTGCGCGCAGCGTGCAGCGCGAACGACCCCCACCCGGTCCCGATCTCCAGCACGCGATCGGCGGGCGAGAGCTCCAGCTTCTCGCACACGAGGTCGAGCTTTGCGAGCTGGGCCTGCTCGAGCGTAATGCCATCCCGCGCAAACAGCGCGCAGGAGTAGGTCATCGTCGGATCGAGCATCCGTGCGAACAACTGCTCGCCGAGGTCGTAGTGCGCCGCTATGTCCTGCCGCCGCCTGCGGCGGGTGGCCGGACGGGCCAGCGCCCGTCCCGCCTGTGCGGAGCGCAGCAGTGGCGCCATCCTCGCGCGCAGGCGATCGCTCAACGCCGCGTTGCGCGCCGCAAGCCGGATGAGCGCCACCAGGTCGGGGGAATCCCACATCCCTTCGGCGTAGGAGTCGGCCAGACCGAGGCTTCCCTGCAGCAGCCTGCGCCAGACCCGGCTCGAGCGCAGCTCGACCAGGACGACAGGATCCCCCTGGCCGTAGCTATGCCGGCGCCCGCCCTCGAGCACGACCAGCGTGCCCGCGTATATGCGCCGCAGCATCGTCTCGACCAATGCCCGCGACAGCTTCTCGCCGATCGCGACCCCGTCCGTGTTAGCGGGCTCCCCCCACCTCACGCCGCCTGCAATCCCGCTGCGCTTGCACTCTCTGGTCTCTGTCACCACACCCGGCACTCCAACACACATCGTTGCCCGATACGGATACTGTTGATTTGCTCGACGGTGGTATCACAAGCCCGCGGTCGAGCGCGCGCTCAGCAGAGAGGGAGGGGCTTTATTCGCGTTGTAGTCACAGGGGCGACCGGCACGATCGGCAGGGCGTTGTGCGCGACGCTTCGGGGGAGGGGAGACGAGGTCGTGGCGCTGTCGCGCGACCCCGAGCGCGCACGCGCAGTGCTGCCGGCCGGGGTTCAGGCGCGAGCGTGGACTACCCCGATGCAAGCGGCGCCGCCGCCCGACGCGCTGAAGGATGCCGACGCGGTCGTACACCTGCTGGGCGAGCCGATCGCCCAGCGGTGGAGCGCGCGCACAAAGGCGAGCATCCGGGACTCGCGGGTGCTGAGCACGCGGCTACTGGTCGGCGCGCTGCGCGAGCTTCCGGGCGAAAGCCGCCCGGCCGTCCTCGTCTCGCAGTCGGCCACGGGCTTCTACGGCGCGGGCGACGACCACGAGGTGGACGAGGGCGCACCGGCTGGGAATGACTTCCTGGCCGGGGTGGTGAAAGCTTGGGAAGCCGAGGCGATTGCCGCGGAGTCGCTGCTGCGGGTGGTGAGAACGCGTAGCGGCGTGGTGCTCACCCCCGAGGGCGGCGCGTTGGCGAGGATGCTGCCGTTCTTCCGCGCGGGCGTTGGCGGGCCCGTCGCGGGCGGGCGCCAGTACGTGCCGTGGATTCACCTGGACGACGTCGTGAGCGGCTTGCGCTTCGCGCTGGGGGAATCGCGCGCGGCCGGCGCCGTCAACCTCACCGCGCCCAATCCGGTTACCAATGCCGAGTTCTCGCGTGCCCTCGGCCGGGCCCTGCGCCGCCCCGCCGTGGCGCCGGTGCCAGCGCTGGCCTTGCGGCTGCTATATGGCGAGATGGCACAGGTCGTGGTCACCGGAGCGCGGGTGGTGCCCCGGCGCCTGCAGGAGCTCGGCTTCGCGTTCCGCCATCAGCTGATCGAAGCCGCACTGAGCGACGTGCTCTCCTGACGCGACGGCCAGCGCGAGGCCGAGCTCCGATCGCTCAGCTGGGCGCCCTGACCGCCGGTCTCTGTCTGGCCACGGTCACCGCGGTGATCAGGCACAGCGCGCCCAGTAGCGAGTAGGGGATTGCGTCGGCGGTCGCCTGCGCCAACCCCGCGCCGCCCGCGCCGCCGATAACCTGGCCCCCCGCCCAGGCCATGTTGAAAAGGCCGAACCCGTAGGCCTGGTCGAGCCCTGCGCTCTCCGCGCCGCCGGAGATCAGCGCCCCCGCGGGAGGGTAGGAGACGCCAAACAGCCCGTCGGCTACTACTACGAGGCCGAACAGCGGCGCGACCGTGCGCGGCAGCGCGAGCAGCACGACCCAGACCGTCGAGAGCCACAGCCCCGCCAGGACCGGAAGCCGCCAGCCGCGGCGATCGGACACTCGCCCGACCAGCGGGCTGCTCAGACCCGCAACCGCAGCGCCGGCCAGAAAGGCGAGGCCGACGGTCACGTTGCTGGCGCCGAGGTGGCTGAGCCGCAGGGGTGCGAGCACCGACAGCGTCCCGTACAGCAGCGCGGCGAGCATGGTGAGCCACATCCCGGTGATCACTCGACGGTCGCGGAGCGCCGGGGCGAACGCTTGCGGGCGCGTGTCCTTCGTGGCAGGCGGGGCGCGCTCGGTCAGCGTCCAGAGCAGCAGGCCCAGCCCGAGCGCGGCGACCACAGAGAAGACGAGCTTTGGACTCGTCTGGGTGGCGGCCGTGCCCACCACGGGACCGAGCAGGGCGCCGGCAATCGCGGCTGCGAGCGTCACGCCGATCACCTCGGCGCGTCGGTTGTCGGGCGCGCGGACGATCAGCCAGGCCATGCCAGCCGCCCACGAGGCCGCTCCACCGACGCCCTGGACGAACCGAGCCCCGTCCAGCAGTGCGACGCTGGTGGCGAACGCGAGCACCAGGCTGGAAGCGACCATGAGCCCCAGACCGGTGATGATGGTGGCCCTGACCCCGAGCCGCGCGGCGAGCCACCCCGCGGGGATCGAGCCGATGAGCGTGCCGGCCGCGTAGGCGGCGGCCAGCACGCCGGCCTGTGATTTCGCAAGGTGGAAGTGGTGGGCGTAATAGGGCAGAAGCGGCGATATCGCCGCGTAGAACATCGTGTCCACCAGCACGATCGCTGCGACCATGGACATGAGCCTGCGCACAGTCAGGATTAGAGCGGAAATGGGGCGCGGGCTCGGTCCCGCGCAGCTGACGCTCACTCGGGCGTCAGGTACGCGTGGCTGATGCCGCCGTCGACGAGGAAGGTGGAGGCTGTGACGTAGGACGACTCGTCGCTTGCGAGAAACAGCGCCGCGTTGGCCACCTCGCGCGGCTGGGCGAAGCGGCCCATGGGCACGTGCACCAACCGCCTGCTCGCCTGCGCCGGATCTTTCGCGAACAGCTCCTTCAGCAGCGGCGTCTCGACCGGCCCGGGGCACAGGGCGTTCACGCGCACGCCGCTCCGGGCGAACTCGACTCCGAGCTCGCGAGAAAGCGCTAGCACACCTCCCTTGGCAGCCGTATACGAGACCTGCGACACCGCGGCACCCATCACCGCCACGAACGAGGCCATGTTCACGACCGAGCCGCCGCCCCCCTCGAGGAGGTGGGGAATGCCGTGCTTGCAACACACGAAGACACCGCGCAGGTTGACCCGCTGGACGCGCTCCCACGCCTCCAGCGAGGTCTCGAGCACCGAGCGGTCGTCGTCAGGGGCGATGCCAGCGTTGTTGACCAGTACGTCGATGCGGCCGAATGCTTCGCGCGCCCGCCCATACATCTCCCCCATCTGGCGCTCGTCGGCCACGTCGGCCTGCAGCGCAAGCTCGCCGCTGGCGCTTGGCGCGACGTCCACGCCGACCACGTGGGCGCCCTGTTGCGCGAACAGCGAGGCGATCTCGGCGCCGATACCGCTCGCCGCGCCGGTCACCACGCATACCTTGTCCTGAATGCGCCCCGCCATCACAAGCTCAAGAACGTTTCATCGCGACGCAGCGACCGCGCTCTCGACGCCCATGAAGCGTCCCGCGTCTTCAAGCACGGCCCGCATCGCGTCGACGATCTCATCGAGTACGGCATCGGTGGAGATCAGCGGCGGCGCGATCTGGAGCACAGCGTCGCCGCGGTCGTCGACGCGGGCGATCAGCCGCGCCTCCAGCAGCCGAGCGGGCATGAACTCCCGCAGCAGACGCTCGCGCTCGTCCGCGTCGAAGCGCCCACCCTTCTCGTCCTTGACCAGCTCGACCGCCCAGAAGAAGCCCGCGCCGCGGACGTCGCCGACGATCGGCAGCTCGCGCAGGGACTCGAGCCGCTCGGCAAGACCTGACTCTTGCGCGCGGACGTTCTCCAGCACGCCGTCCCGGGCGAAGATCTCGATGTTCTTGAGGGCGATCGCGGCGGACAGCGGGTGACCGGCGAACGTGATCCCGTGAAGCAGCGTGCGCTTGTCCTCGTACAGGGGCTCGGCTACTCGGTCGGCGACCAGTACCGCGCCCATCGGCGCATAGGCCGACGTCAGTCCCTTGGCGATCGTGATCAGGTCGGGGGTGGCGCCAAAACGGGTCACTCCGAACCACTGGCCCAGCCGCCCACAGCCCGTGATGACCTCGTCTGCGACCAGCAGGATCCCGTAACGGTCGGCCACCTCGCGCAGCCCCGCCCAATACCCGGGAGGGGGCTCCAGGCACCCACCGGCATTCTGGACCGGCTCTGCGATGATCATCGCGATCGTCTCCGGCCCCTCTTCGAGCACGGCCTGCTCGAGCTCCTCGAGGAGAGCACGAGTCAGCCCGACGCCCGAGAGCTCGCTGCGGAACGCGTTGGTGTTGGAGACGTGTCGCGTCTCGATCGCCGGCGGTCCGAACGGCTCCTTGAACCGCTCCACTCCGGTCAGCGAGAGCGCGCCGAGCGTCACCCCGTGGTAGGCGATGTCGCGAGCGATCGCCTTGCGCCGCCGCTGATCCCCGTTCGCAAGGTGGTACTGGCGAGCGATCTTCCAGGCCGCCTCAACCGACTCGGAGCCCCCGGAGGTGAAGAACACCTTCCCGAACCCCTCGGGCGCCAAGTCGGCGAGGTTCTCGCCCAGCTCGAGCGCGCGTGGATGGGCGGTTCCCCAGAGGTTGTTGAAGGCCAGACGCTCCAGCTGCTCCCGTGCCGCCCGCGCCATCTCGGTCCCGTAGGAGTAACCAATCTGCGCACAGAACAGGCTTGAAAGCGCGTCCACGTAACGCCGGCCGGCGGTGTCGAACACGTATGGGCCTTCGCCCCGCTCCAGCACCAAGAGCTCAGCTGCACCTGGCTGGTATGCGCCGTTCCGCGAGAAATGCAACAGCGTGCTGCCTTGCGCCACCTGCATCGTGGGTCACCCCTCTCCTGTCTCGGTCGCTCGAATCATAGGTCGCTCGGACGCATCGTCCCGGGTGGCCTCCTCGGCCATCTGCTCGCCGATCACGGGCGCGAACTTGAACAGATTCGGTCCCGCGATCGCAAGCACCGGCCCCGCCCGATAGAAGTCAAAGCCGTCTTCGGGATGGTTGGGCAGCGTTGTCGTGAGGCGCACGACCTGGTCGACGGGCCCCGGATCGAGGCCCGGCAGCACGCGTTTGGTGTACTCGACGATCCGCCTGCACTGGGCGCTGTGGTCGACGCCGTGAGGCACATCGAGCGCCAGGTCCTCCACCGCTGGGTAGGTGGTGACGGCGGCTAGGCCCACCGCGTAACGGTCGCCGAGATCGCTTAGCCCGTAGACAATCTCACCGGCGTCGCTGCTTCGATCGCTGAAGCACGGCAACGCCGGCGCAGGCATGACCTTGGCGTGAAAGGACAGTCGCAGGTGCGCCTGGCGATCCTGGTGCACCGGCAGGCCGACGGTCCGCACGAGCCGGTCGGTGCCGGCACCAGCGCAGATGACGCATCGCGCGCTGTGGTGCACGCCCGTGCTTGTCTGGAGGGTGACCGACTCGCCCGAAGGCTCGATTGCGATCGAATGGACCTCCGCTCGCTGCAGCGACTCCCCGAGGTGCTCGGTCAGCACCGAAATCGTTTCGGCTGCCCGGATCGCACCCGCGAGCGGGTCCCAGATGATCATCCCTTCCCTCTGGCTCAGCCTGGCGATGGGGAAATGCTCGGCTGCGCCTTGCTCGTCGAGCTCGACCGCAGGGACGCCCGCTGTCCGGAGCGCGTCGAGCTCGAACCGCTCGGCACCTGCCCGCAGCGCCCCTTCGGACCCGAGCAGCGTTCTGTCGAACCGCTCCTGCCAATTCAGCCAGCCGGTTCGCGCCCGTGCCGCAAGCTCGATCAGCGCCGGGTTGCGATGAAGATGACGGAACTGCCGGGTACGCCCCGCCGACTGGCCCCCTCCCGGCGCACCATGCTCCAGGCAGGTCACCTCGACTCCCTTGTCGCGCAGCGCCGCGGCGACCGCTAGCCCGATCACCCCGCCCCCGACGACGCACACCTCGTCGACAAGCTGCTCAAGGTCTCAGCGATTCCGTGGTGGAGGCCAGGCGCGCATCGGCTGCGTTAGTGTGACCGCGGGCTTTCATGGCGTCATCCGGATTCTCCCAGCGGCTTGAGCTCGAGCTGTCGGCGCGCGAGCGCGAGGCGCTCGCGCAGCTGGTGCAGTTCCCGCTGCTCGACGCGATCTTCGGCCGCCGCTCCCGCCGGTTTCCGATGGGCGGCGAGATCCCCGATGGGCCGCTGGCGTACAGATCGAAGCATCCACACGTGCCGCTATCGGAGCTCGAGACGCTTCTGATTCTGGCGGTCATGACCGGGACGACCGGCTGGCATTTCGGGATCACGCGTCACCCCCGCTACGCGCCGGCGCTGGCGAACTACAACGGCTCCGCAACGGGCCGCACGATTCCCTCGGCCGCAGGGTTTCACACTTCAGAGCTGTTCTACACCGACGACTCCGGGCTGTACTTCATGCCCACCAGAGACGCGGGCGCGCTGGTGGACCCGGCCGAGGAGGACTTGACCGTGGAGCTGGTGCTCGAGCGCCACCGCGACCGAATCGTTCGACTCTCCGACGTACGCCTCCATCTCCCCCGCGAGGAGCCTTACCTCGAGGGTCACAACACCTGGATCGCCAACGAACCCGGGTCGCTGCTCGCGATCCCGATCGCCGACATCGCCCAGCACCACATCGCGAACATCTGCTTCTTCACCCAGAACGGCTACTGCCTCTACGACGATGTCAACCAGCGCGCGATCCCAGGGCTCGAGGACTTCTCGGATCTCGTCGACACGGTGCAGCCGATTCCGCTGACGTTCGTCGAGCAGTACTCACTGACTGAGGCCTCGGCCGAGCTGATGACGGCGAGCTACAACGGCGCGCTGCTGCTCCAGGCGATGGGCCTCGGCGGCTGGTCGTTCGATGGAATCGAGCACATGGCGCTGCTCGGCGCCTCAGGTAACCCGGATGTTCCCGGCCTTGGCTTCCGCTACGACACAGATCCCCGTTGGGGAACACCTAACCCCACCGGACGCACCGACGGCACCTTCCACGCGTTCTGTCCACCGCATTTCCCGACCATGGCCGCTGCGGTGGAGGCCTTCTGCGAGCGCAAGTTCGGCCCGGGCGGTCCCTACCACCCCGAGACCCCCGGGCCCTGGAAGGAGTCGAGCCGGGTCCGCGCTTCCGCGCAGCGACACGATGAGCGCTTCCTCGCGTGCGTGTCGCTTCAGTGCCAGTACACGTTTGAGGAGTGGGGCAAGTTCCCCGGGACCGTGCCGAGCGTCTGGGTCATGAACTTTCTACAAGCCCAGCACCTCGACCTCGGCTTCTATGACCACCATTTCCGCCCGGGCGCCTACCTCAGCACCCACGCGAGGCACATGGAGCTCTGGCACTAGGCGGGCTTGACCGCGCCGTCGATCCAGGCATCGAACAGACGAAACGCCTGCTCGCGGGCCGGCTGCGCATGAGCGGCGCTCTGCGAGGCGATGTCGGCAGGCGTGAGGCCGGCGTCGGGGAGGTCGGGGTCCTTCTGCGCCCACAGATTGGCGAGCCCTGCGTCTGCCTCTGGGTGGAACTGCACGCCCATGTGCGGTCCTCTCGTGAACACCGCCGGCCCAGCCGGACTTCGCGCCAGCTCCCGCGCGCCCGGAGGTACTCGCATTTGCTCGGAGTGGTATTGAAGCCAGGGTCCACCGGGAACCGACCGATCGAAGCTCTCGATCGGGATCCAGCCGATCTCGGGGGCCGGCAGTGGATCGGTGCCTCCTTCCAGCGCCACGGAGAGCGCCTGGCCTCCGAAGCACAGCCCCAGCGCGGGGACGTCGTGCTCGGCGGCCGTACGGAGAGCCGCGATCTCGTGCTGGATCCAGGCCGGTTCGGTGGATGCGGCCGAATGGATCGAACCGAGCGAGACGACGAACGCAAACTTCCTCGCATCGGGTACGGGCTCTTCCCATATGTGTGCAACCACGAACGGAAGCCCGCGCTCGCGCAGCCATTCACCGAACCGCGCGGGCGGCCCGTTCTCGCCGTGCTGAAGAATGAGGCCTGGCTTCGGCGACAACCCGATGGGAACTCTAGGCCCCAACGACTCCCGTGCGTTCGCGTGCCGCCTCGATCAGCTGCTCGAACAGCCCCCGCTGCTCGGGCTCGTGCATCTTCTCGGGGTGCCACTGGACCCCCACGCACGGCCACGTGCAACGCGGCTCGATCGCCTCGATCGCTCCGCTGCGGGTACTCGCTGTGACGGCCAGCTCTCCGGCGTCAGCGATCTCATGATGGTGGATCGTGTTGACGCTCACCGTCGTACCGCCAAGAGCTCGCTCCACGCGCGAGCCAGCCACCACCTGGACGGGGTGACGCGCGGCGAGGATCTCATCGGGGGCGAGCCCACCCAGCTCGCGGTGATCGCCGGCCAAGGAGAGGCGCTGCCGGAGGCGGCCACCGTGGGCGACCGCCAACAATTGGGCACCCCGGCAGATCGCCAACGTGGGTAACGAGCGCTCGCGGGCGGCGGCCAGCAGGTGAAGCTCCCAGGCGTCTGCGGCAAGGTCGGCGCCGTCCACGTTCTGCGGCTTGGCGTCGTAGCTTGCGGGGTCGACGTCACCGCCGCCCGTCACCACCAGGCCATCCACGACCGCGAGCAGCTCATCGATCAATTCCCCCGAGGTCTCGGGGGGGCGTGAGACCACCAGCGCGACGCCGGTCGCGGTGACCACGCGCTCGGCGTAGGCGGGGTCGAGCGTGTCGAGCACTGTCATTTCACCGAGATAGGTGGCAAACGGCCGGCGCCAGCACGTGATCAGAATCCGGGGACGTTCCATTACCGCTCCGATTATGCGCGCTGCAAAGCCGGGTGTGCGCGATGCCATTTCAGAAAGCGCCGCACGGCTCCCGGTGTCGTGGCGAGCCGGTGGGCCCGCTGGCGCCCCGCGTGTGGCGTATCGCCTCGGCTGAACGTCCATCCCAAGGTTGCCAGCCGACGGCACATGAGGAACGTGGGGAGCTCGCCGACGTCCTCGTCGGGAAGCGGCGCCACGTCCCGGTAGCCGGCAGCCAGCAGCTCGCGCCTCGCGCGAAACCCGGGTGTGCCCTCCAACGGATACAGCGCGCTCGCGAGCTCGTACAGGTACCAGCCCGGCCCGCTGTCGTCGAAATCGATCACGACCGTGTGCCCCGCCGGCCCAACGAGAACGTTCTCGAAGCCGAGATCCGAGTGGATCAGGCCGAATCGCGACGGACCGGTTCCTAACCGCTGTAGGCGCTCGCGGACCGCCGCCCTTGCGTCGAGTATTGCCTGCCCGTCATGCGCGCTCCAAACCCCGTCCGGCACCGGCGTGCCCCAGCGCGGCCAATCGCCGACCAACGCGTCCAGATCCCACGCTGGACGCGTGAAGCCGGCAGGAGGCGACCAGCGCCGTCCGTGCTCGTGCACCTGGGCCATGATCTGGCCCAAACGCCTCCACGGGTCGAGTCCCGCGACCTCCGGGAGAGGCACGCCCTCCACCCATTCGAACGCGACGACGAGCTGCACTCGTCCGTTGGACAGCTTCAGCTGCTGCACGAGCTCCCCGTCCCGGCCGCGGAAGGCCGCGGGCGTGTCGACGCCGTGCTCCCGCAACGCCGACATCCAGGTCATCTCGGCCTCGATGCTGGCGCGCGACTGGTACCCCACACGTGCGAGTCGCAGGGCCAGCGAGTGCTGGCCGTCGGTGACGTGGTAGGTGGTGTTCTCTCCGTAGCGGACCAGCTCCGCGCAGGACCGGCTGGAAATCGGGTAGAGCGCGATCGCCGCGCGGGCCGCTTGCGCCGACGCCGGCCCGGCCCCCAACGTGGTCTCGTTCATCTGGGACTGTCGGTCGCGAGCCGGTGGCGCTTGGGGACCGGGCGATCCACGTCCTTTGCGCGGGCAAGCGCGAGCTCCAAACGCTCGAGCACGACGTCAACGGTCGGCTCGTCCATCAGCAGGCCCGGCTTGAACTGGAGGATCGACTGGTCGAACCCCGACGCGATCGCCCACACGCCGAGCCCGTAGAGCTCCTGTTGCAGATACACCGCCCCATCGGGGTGATCCACCCGCAGGCCGATGATCAGACCGGTCTGGCGGATCTCCGTCAGGTAGCTCTGCCGCTGTGCGAGCGCGGCCAGATCCGCCCCCAGACGGGACGTCAGCCGATCGACATTGGAGCGCACGGATGGCCGGGTTGTTATCTCGAGCACCTTCTGGGCGACCCGACAACCGATCTCGGCGCCCCCGAAGGTCGATACGTGTCCCCAGCCATACTGGTGCAGCCAGTCGGCAACCCTCGCCCCGATCACTGCCGCGGCGATCGGATACATCCCGCCGGAGAGACCCTTGCCGCAGACCAGCACATCCGGTTCGACGCCGAACCGTTGCACCGCCCACAGCGAACCTGAACGCCCAAGCCCTGTCTGGACCTCGTCCGCGATGTACAGAGCTCCGTAGCGATCGCACAGAGCGCGGATGCCCTGGAGGTAGCCGTCATGGACGATCGGAAAGCCGTACGTGGCGGGCACGGTCTCGACTATCACCGCTGCGACGTCGTCAGCCCGCAGCGCCGCGTCGATCGCGTCGAGGTCCCCGAACGGCACGGTGACGAAATCGTCCGACTCGGACAGGAAATAGCGCGCCGCCGAGTTCTCGCCGGCCGCGCCTGCCAATCCCGTGCGACCGTGGAAGCCCGCCGCCAGGCCCACGACGGTGCGGCGGCCGGTGGCGCGCCGGGCGGTCTTGATCGCCACGTCATTGGCCTCGCCCCCGCTCGCGCAGAAAACCGAGTACGTGAGGTCCCCGGGCGTCAGGCGTGCGAGGTCCTCGCCGAGCTCGGCGCGGGCGAGGCTGGCGAAGTGATGGTTGCCGATGTCAAGCTCGGCGGTCGCGCCGAGCATCGCCTCGATCACCTCGGGGTTGCGGTGCCCGAGATTGAATGTGCCGCCGTTCAGGTGCAGGTCGATCAGCTCTTTGCCGTCGAGATCCCAGAGCCGGTACCCCTCGCGGCGGCCGATGACCAGCTGAGTGCCAAACGCATCCCACACCTCCACCCGATGCGGGACGACATACCGACGCGCGAGATCCAACACGCGCTCTTTGTCATTCATAGTCTGTGAGCCTACGACCATGGCTTCTCTGAAGCTCTACGCACTGCACTGCGGCGGCGACATGATGGACATGGCGCTGTTCGACCCCTTCGACCCCGACACGGGCACCAAGGTCTACAACCCGTACTTCATGTACGTAGTCACCCACCCGGACGGGAACCTGCTCTTCGACAGTGGCGCGCACCCCGACCTGCGGACGGACCCGCGGTCACGTCTGGGGGATGCCTCCGCCGACTTTGAGCTGCGCCTTCGCCCCCAGGATCACATCGAGCAGCGACTGGGCGCGATTGGACTGATGCCGCGGGATATCGACGTGGTGGTCCAATCGCACCTTCACTTCGATCATGCCGGGGGGCTTGGGTGGCTGACTCATGCCCCGATTCTCGTGCAGCGCGAGGAGCTCGCGTTCGCGCGCAAGCCGCCCGTGTATCAAGAGCTGATCTATGTCCAGACCGATTACGGCATGGACCTGGACTGGCGCGAGCTGGAAGGCGATCACGACGTGTTCGGCGACGGGCGCGTGAACGTCATCCCGACTCCGGGTCACACGAAGGGCCATCAATCCCTGCTTGTGCGCCTCGACCGAGAGTGCGTGTTCCTGTTGGCCGACGCGGCCTACCTGCTCGCGAAGATGCGCTCGCGCAGCCTGCCCGGAATTCTCTGGAGCCCGGATGCCGTAATCGCCAGCTGGGACCGGATCGAGGAAATCGAGCGCAGCGAACGGGCCCGCCTGATCACGACGCACGCGCTCGACTACGAGACGAGCGTCAAGATGGCCCCCGACGGCTGGTACGAGTAGCCCACGCCCCGGGCCCGCTCAGTAAACGATCACGGTTCGCGCCGTCTCGCCGGCCTCCATCCGCGCGAACGCGTCGTTTACGTCATCGAGGCCGCACCTCGTGATGAGCGGCTCCAGGCGCAGCCGGCCTTCACGGTAGAGCTCGATGAGCAGGGGTATGTCGCGGAGTGGCACGCAGCTGCCATACCAGGAGCCGCGCACGCACCGCTCCTCAAGCGTCGTCGTCAGCGCGTCGAGTCCCACTCGCGCACCGTGCGGCGCCATCCCGATCAGGACGGCCTGGCCTCCGCGCCCCGTCAGCGCCAGCGCCATCTCGATCGTCTCCTGGCGTCCGAGTGCCTCGAACGCGTGGTCGGCGCCTCCAGGGATCAGCTCCCGAACGACGTCCACCGGATCGCCGTCGCTCGCGTCGACGACGGCGGTTGCGCCCAGCTCGCGCGCCAGCTCGAGCTTCGCGGACACCACGTCGATGGCGACGATCGTGGTCGCACCCGCGATCCGTGCTCCCTGAACGACGTTCAGCCCAACGCCGCCACACCCCACGATGGCGACCGTGTCGCCCGGCCGCACCCGAGCCGTGTTCAGCACAGCTCCCACGCCGGTCATGACCGCGCATCCCATCAACGCGAGTTCGGTGAGCGGGAGGCTGGGATCTACCCGGATCGCCGTTCGTGACGGAACCACCGAACGCTCGGCGAACGAGGAGGTGTTGTAGTGATGAACCGGTCTTCCGCCCGAGTGAAAGCGGCACGTTCCGTCCTCGAGCGTCGCGTCGTACCAGGCCGTGTTCTCGCACCTGTTCGGCCATCCACGGGCGCACTGGCGACATTGCCCGCAGTACGGAAGCCAGGTCAACAGGACGTGGTCGCCTGCCGCGAGGCCCGCCACGCCGGGTCCGACCTCCTGCACGACGCCCGCTCCCTCGTGCCCGAGCACCACCGGAAGCTCGGTCGGGTGGGTGCCCTGGGCGACATGAAGGTCCGAGTGGCAGACGCCGCTCGCCGCCATGCGGACGAGCACCTCGCCGGCCTTGGGCGGATCGAGCTCGAGTTCTTGGAGGACCAGGGGCTGCCCGAAGGCCTGCAGGACAGCGGCCCGGATCTTTGTCGCCACGCGCGTACTTAGTGCCTGTCAGGCCCCGGCGAGCACGATCAGGCGCTCCTCGGTCATTTCGCGGATCGTGTACGCGGGGCCTTCCTTGGTGTTGCCCGATGCCTTGGTCCCGCCGTAGGGCATCTGATCGACCCGCCATTCGGGAGCCTCGTTGATCATCACGCTCCCGAACTGAAGCCTTGCCGCCGCCTTAACGGCCGGGTGCAGCGAGCGGGTGAAGATCGCCGCCTGCAGCCCGTACTCGGTGGCGTTTGCCTCGCGGAATGCCTCCTCGAGCGACTCGTAGGGGATCACGGAGCAGACCGGACCGAAGATCTCCCGCGAGCAGACCTTCATCTCGGGTGTCACCCCGCGCAGCACAGTCGGCCGCAGGAGACAGTCGCGCTGACCCCCGCCCGTAACGATCTCCGCTCCTGAAGCCACCGCCTCGTCGATCCAGGCACTGATTCGGTCGCGGTTGGAGGCGTCGATCACCGGGCCGACATCCGTCGCCTCGTCCGCAGGATCTCCGATCCGAAGCGCCTCCACCTTCCGGACCAGCCGCGCGAGGAAGTCGTCAACGGCATCACGTTGCACGTAAACGCGTTGTACCGACACGCAGGTTTGGCCGGCGTACGAGAACGCATGCGTGGCGACCTTCGCGCTTGCCAGGTCGAGATCTGCGTCGGCCTCGACGATCACTGGAGAGGCGTTGCCGAGCTCGAGCGCTACCTTCTTGCGCCCGGCACGGGTTCTGAGCCCCCAGCCGACCTCGGCCGACCCGGTGAACGTCAGCATGCGGACGCGCTCGTCTTGCACGAGCACGTCGCCCACATCGCTCCCGGAGCCCGGGAGGACGCTCAGCCAACCGGCAGGAAGCCCGGCCTCTTGAGAGAGAGCCGCGAGACGCAGCGCGGACAGCGGCGTTTGGCTCGCGGGTTTGTGCACGACCGCGCAGCCCGCCGCGAGCGCCGGCGCAAGCTTGTGCGCGACCAGGTTCAGCGGGAAGTTGAACGGGCTGATCGCACCGACGATGCCGATCGGCACCCGGACCGTCCAGGCGAGGTGCCCGTCGCCGGGCTGGGTGCCGCTGATCGGGACCGAGTCGCCACATATACGTCGCGCTTCGCCGGCCGCGAGCGCGTACGTGTTGACGGCGCGCGAGGCTTCGACCCGAGCCGCCTTGAGCGGCTTGCCCGCCTCCGCGCAAATCGTCTGCGCCAGCTCTTCGCCACGGTCGCGCACTAGCTGCGAGATGCGCTCGAGGATGTCGGCGCGCCGCCACGGCGGCAGCGGCTGTCGCATCGCTTCCTCGGCTGCGTCGATCGCTCGGCGCGTTTCGTCGGGCCCGGCGCGGGCTACCCGCGCCACCATCTCGCCCGAGTAGGGCGAGCGGACCTCGAGCGACTCAGCTGTCTCGATCCACTCGCCCGCGAGATACAGCCGCTCCACAGCGGTCGCTTCCATGGTGGCCATCATGCCCCTCCTTTGGAATTCACTGTCGCTCCAGAGGCAGCACTCGCACGGGTAGCGACTTGAAGCCGTTGATGAAATTCGAGCTCAGCCGAACCGGAGGCCCGGTCAACTCGAAGCGAACGTTGCGCGCTAGGACCTCCTCGAGCAGGACGCCGATCTCCAGCCGAGCGAGAAACGAGCCCAGGCAGAAGTGCGGGCCTCCTCGGCCGAACGTGGTGTGCGGGTTCGGCCGACGTCCGACGTCAAAGCGCATCGGATCCTCGAACACCTCCTCGTCGAAGTTGGCCGACAGAAACCACATCGCAACGCGATCGCCCCTCTGGATTGGCACCCCGCGGATCTCGCCGTTCCGGATGGCGGTTCGCCGGAAGTAGATGATCGGCGTGCCGTAACGGAGGATCTCGTCAACCGCGGTGGGCAGAAGCGACCGATCCCTCGCCAGCCTTTCGAACTCGTCGGGATGTTCCATGAGCGCAAGGATGCCCTGCGAGATGCCCGTCCGGGTGGTCTCGTTGCCGGCGAAGATGAACAGCTCGAAGAAATTGGAGTACTCGGTGTCGTTCAGCCGCTCGCCGTCGACCTCCGCGTGCACGAGCCGCGAGACGAGATCGTCGGTCGGATGCCTGCGACGCTCCTCGCCGATCCTGCGTCCGTACTCGAAGATCTGGAGCGCAGCGGGCGATCCGAACGGAAGCAACCGTGGCTCCACCTCGCTGGGATATTTGATCGGGTCCGGCTGATAATCGGACTCGGTGGCGGCGGCCAGTTCGCTGGTCCACTCGATCAGAGTCGGGATGTCTTCATGCGGAAGCCCGAGAATCGCGATCAGGACCGTCACCGGCACCGGCTCGGAGATCTCCGTCACCCAGTCGAACTCGCCCTTCGCGATCGCCTTATCGAGCAAGTCGCGGATGATCGTCCGCGTGTACTCCTCGTACTCCTTGACCTTGGTGCGAGTGAATGCGTAGCTGACGAGCTTCCGAAGCCTGGTGTGCTCCGGCGGATCCGTTTCGATCAGCGATTGGCGGGCAGCTAGCGCGTCGGGCTCGCGGTCCTCGAGCGCGATGTGACCCACCTGCGAGGAGAACCCCCTCGGGTCCTTCCCGACGGCGATCACGTCGGCATGCTTGGAGAGCAGCCAGAAGCCATCACGGGTCCCCGGAAATGGGTGCCAATGAACGGGATCGGAGCGCCGAAGCGCGGCGAGCTCGTCATGAGGCACGCCCCGCGAGTAGACATTGGGGCTAGCGACGTCGATCTGGGCGAGGTCTTCCCCGACGAGCGCCACTAACCGGCCTCCACGCCGACGACCAGGTCGATCTCCGGGTCGAGGATCTGGTCGACCAGCGACCGGTCCGCCTCAATCCCCATCTCCCGGCAGCGGTTCAGATAGTGGCGCGCCTTCTGCCGCTGGTACTTGTGCAGGTCGAGGCCGGGAACGTTGCGCTGGTACTCGAGCATCCCCACCGCGTTGCCACGGTACTCGTCGATCACCTCGTGCGCGAGCGTCTCATAGGCGGGGTTCTGCTCGATCAGGATGCGGTTCGCCTGCGTGCCGAAGGTGATGTGCCGGCCCTCGTCGCCGAGGATCCTTCTGAAGCCCTTTCTCAGCGTCGGCAGGACGTCCCACAGCTCGGTGGTGTCGATCACGATCTCGTAGGAGGGCATGGTGAGGACTCCCTCGACCCAGGCGCAATACAGCGTCGCAAACTGGACAAAAGCCGCTTCGATCGCGGCTGCGTCGCCCGAGTCGACCGCGGTCTTGAGGCGATCGCCGTACTTCGGGAGGCCTTCGTAGACAGGCTCGCCGACCTTGAATCGCCCAAGCGGATCTACGGTGTGCTCGCGCAGCGGCCAGTACGCTGCCTTCTCTGCCGGTGTGCGGAGGCCGGCGACGCGAGCGTGCCACAACGTGAAGAACTCGGAGTGCCGCGCCTCCTCGTGGATGAAAGTCGAGATATACATGACCCAATCGAAGCGACCTAGCGCGTGGGCCGCCGCAAGCATCGGTAGGAGCTCGTCGGTCACCTCCTGCTCGCCGGCCTCAAAGCGGACGGTGATGGTCGCGATGCCCATCCGCTGGCGCTCCGTCATCCGGGCCCAGTCAGCCCCATCGCGCCCATAGTCGAGCTCCTTCGGGTCCCATACGGTGCGCGCCGCCTTTTCGTACTTGCGATAGATCGGACCGGCCATGATCTCCTGGTCCAGCCGGAAGCGCAACTCGACGGGGCGCAGTTGCGCGAACGTAGCCATCAGGCATCAGTCGGGCCGGAGGCGAAATCGCTCGTCCTCAGGACCGTCGCGATCTCGTCGGAAAGCGCGGCGCAGAAGGCCGCGTGAACTTCGTCCGACGGGACGCGTTTGCCTCGGTGCTCGAGGTCGGGCGCCGCGCACGCGTCGTCGACTAGCACGGGGTCGAGCCCCAGGTCGGCGGCGGCGCGAACGGTCGCGTCCACGCACATCGAGGTCATCATCCCGCAGAACGCGATCCGGCTTGCTCCAAGCGCGCCGAGGCGCTGCGCAAGATCCGTCTGCAGGAAGGAGTTGGGGTGGTGCTTGACGACTACCGGCTCGCCCTCGGCCGGCGCGACCGCGGGGTGGGTCTGAGCGCCCTCGCTCCCGGGCACGAACCACTCATTGCTGTCGGGCTCCTCGTGCCTGACGTGGACGACGGGGATGCCGGCGGCGCGGGCCGCCTCGATCGTCTGGGCCGCTTGTCCCGCGGCACGCTCCGCCCCGGGTAGCGGGATAGCACCACCCGGGAAGTACTCGTTCTGGATGTCGATCACGACCAGCGCCTGGGCCACGCGCCGAAGTCTAATCAGACCTCGAAACCCAGCAGATGAGCCGCTGTCGCGGCTGCGCATTCGGCGACCGCGAGCGAACCCTCGACGTCGACGGTTTCGCGCAGGTCGAGCCCTCCGTCGGTGAACACGGCGATCGCGAGCGTGCCGCGCTGGTCGTGCATCAGCAGCCCCGCGTCGGCGCGGATCCCGTCGAGCTCTCCGGTCTTGTTGGCGATGGTGAGCGGCTGGGCGCGGCCGTGATACTGGGCGTACGGATCGAACGGAAGCCAACGCGGGATCTGATCCTGGTAGTGCTGGCGGGCGAGCACCCCGACGAGATACCGGCACAGCTCGGGGGTCAGGATGCGCTCCTGCGCCAGCGCGGTCATGAGCCGCGTCTGCTCGCGGGCCGTCGAGACTCCGATCCCTCCCTGCAGTCCCGGGCCGATCCTGGCGAAGTCAACAGGACCCAGAAGGCGCGTCTGCTCGAGTCCGATGAGGTCCAGATACGCGTTCACCCGATCGCTGTCGCAGAGATCGATCAGGGCGTTGGTGGCGACGTTGTCGGAAAGGGTCACGGTGAGCTCGATCGCGTCCTTGAGCGATATCGAGTCGAGCTCGAGCTGTTTGAGGACCCCCCCTCCCGGGACGCGTTGCCCAGGCGGCGGCAGCCGCAGGGTCTGGCGCAGGCCGGCTTCCCCGCGCGCGATCAGATCGAGCACCGCGCAGCACAGCGAGACCTTGATCACCGACGCCGTCGGGAAGCGCTCGTCTGCGCGCAACTGCACCGACTCGCCGTCGTCGAGCCGCACCGCGTGCAACCCGAGGCGCCCCGAGAAAACCTCATCCAGCGCTGCGATACGAGGCGCGAATTCGAGCTCGGGCCGCGGCGAGATCGGGACATGCCCGCGGCCTGTCACCGGGGTCGTGTGCATCCGCGGCTATGGGCCCGAGGTCTGAGCCTCGAGCGCCGTCGCCTCCGATGCGGCGCTGCCTCCCTGCTTGCGCAGATACGCCCGCCAGGTGAGCGCCCACCGCTCGGGGTCGTCGTGTGGCGCCTGGTCCATTCTGTGAACCGTGCTTCGCTGCGGGGAGTCCAGGACCGTCTGGGGCTCCTCATACGCCTCGCGGGAGATCTCCGCGATGATCTCTGAGTACTGATCGAGATCGGCGCGCGAATAGGAGTCCGACGGCTCCAACGTCATCGGCTCCGGAACGATCCATGGCTCGTGGCTGGGGAAGTAGCTGGCGACGCCGAAGTCGGAGGTTCGCCTGGCCACGTCAAGCGTGCCGACGCCCGTCTCCTCCTGGAGCTGCGCGAGGCTGTAGCGGATCTGCTCTAACCGGTGCGCGGGGTTCGTGTCCGCGAACGAAACGGCGAGCCCTCGAACGCCCGCCAAGCGCGATGCCAGGTAGTTGTTGTTGAGGACCGCGGCCTCGGCGACTTCTCGCAGTCCTTCGGCGCCGAGGCTCATCACCCATGCGAACGAGCGGACGACCGTTGCGGGCACGCCGTGGAAGGCCCGGATCTTCCCCACCGACTGCGGCCTTTCATAATCCAGCCGGTAACGCGTGCCGTCGAACTCGACAGTGGGAACGGGAAGGAAACGCTCGAGCTCGGAGGTGACACCGCAAGCGCCCACCGGCATCCCCATCGAGCAGTGCGGCGACGAGAAGGTCTTGTGCAGGTTGAACTGGCACAGGTCGAAGCCGACGTCGCGTGCTCTGGTGATGCCGAGGATCCCGTTCGCATTGGCCTGGTCGTAGTGGCACAGGCCGCCGGCTTCGTGAATGATCTCAACGATCTCGTCGATGTGAGGGTTGAACAGTCCGGTGTCTTCGGGGTTGGTGATCATCAGACCGGCGGTTCGCTCGGAGACGGCTTTGCGGATCGCGTCAGGCTCCGGGTATCCCTTGTCGCCCGCGTAGACCGTGACGACCTTGTAGCCGACTGTGGCCGGCCCTGCCCCGTCGCATGGGTGCGAGAAGATCGTCGTGACGATCTCGTCGCGGTGGTCCTCGCCCCGCGCGGCGTGGTAGGCGCGCATCATCCTGGCGTTTGCATACACGCCCTGAGACCCACCAGCAGGCTGAAACGTGAACCGATCCATTCCCGAGATCTCTCTGAGCATCTGCTCTAAGCGGAAGAACACCTCGAGCATGCCCTGCACCGTCTCCTCGTCCTGCAGGGGGTGGAGATCGGCCACCTTTGGCGAACGGACGAATTCCTCGTTGACCTTCGGGCTGTACTTCATCGTGCACGTCCCCAGCCCGAGATGGATGTTCACGTCGTTTCCGAGCGTCTCTTGTGAGAGGCGGAGGTAGTGGCGCAGAAGCTGCGGCTGGCTGAGCTCCGGGAGCCGCGGCGCCTCCGAGCGGCGCAGCGCGGCGGGCAGGTCGCCGAGACCGTCCTGCGCTGCGAGGTCCTGCTCGATCTGCGGCGGGACGATCCCTCGCTCTCCGGGGTTCGACAGCTCGAGCAGGATCGGCTCGTTCCAGCTGGCCTGGTGGAACTGACGCAGTGTCATCTAAAAGACGTCCGCAAGCTCGTCGGCGAGACGATGGATGTCGGCTTTCGTATGTACCTCGGTCACGCAGAAGAGCGCGCTTTGACCGAGCTCCGGGTACTCGGCGGAGAGGTCGAGGCCCCCGAAGATCCCCCGCTGGCGCAGCGCGAGGTTGATCTCAGCCACACTGGCGCCGCTCTCGTTGAAGTCGACGACGAACTCTTTGAAGAACGGAGCCGAGAGCGCCGGCGCTCGGACGCCCGGCAGGCCGTCCAGGCGCCGAGCTGCGTAGTGCGCTCGGGAGGTGATGGTCCGACCGAGCTCGGCTAGCCCCTGCGGCCCGACCAGCCCGAGGTACGCGCCAGCGGCAATCGCCCACAGGTTCTGAGTCGTGCCCGCGTACTCCTTGGAGTCGCCGCGCTGGACGTAAGAGGTCCTCTCCCAGACGACCTCGCCAAAGGCGTACTCGCCGTCCATGACAGTTGGACCGAGGCCGATCAGGAACGTGGGGTATTCGGAGACGAAGCGCTCGGTATCCGGCGAGGCGACAAATCCTGCCAGCCCGCCCCCATAGTGCATATGTATCCCGAGCGGCTGAAGCTCGCCGCAGACGATGTCGGCTCCGTACCGTGGAGGCGCCTCCAGCACGCCCAGCGAGATCGGATCGACGCCCACGATCTGAAGCGCCCCCGCCTCGCGCGAGAGTGTCGCGATCTCCTCCGCCTGCGTCTCGATGACGCCCAGAAAGCCCGGCACCTCGAGATAGACGCAAGCAGTCTGCGGCGAGAGCGCGTCCCGGATGCGCTCGAGCGCCAACACCCCGGTCCCCGAATCGAATGGGATCGTCACGATCTCGACCCAGGGCCGGCAATAGCCCTCGATCAGCGAGCGCCGTTGCGCCCCGATCGACGCCGGCACGAGCGCGACTCGCCGGCCGGTGATCCGAGCCGCCATGCAGATCGACGTGGCGGCCGCAGCGCCCCAGTCGTACGTCGGCTGGCTGACGGCATCGCACTCGACCAGCTCGCCGATCATGCTCGCGTATTCGAACAGCGCCTGCAGCTTGCCGTGGTCCCCGTAGGTGTCGCCGTAGTACGCGGTCAGGAACTCCCCGCGGTTGACGATCTCGTCGCACACGGCGGGGACGTAGTGGGGCCAGCATCCTCCGCCGAGGAAGCTCAGCCGCTCGGCAGCGCTCTCGTTGCGATCGAGCACACCCGTGACGTGGCGGCGCAGCTCATACTCCGAGCGCAGCGGCTCGGGGAGGTCGAGTAGTCCGGGGAAGCGAAGCCGAGCGGGAATCGAACCGTATAGCTCGTCGGCGGCTGGTACGCCGACCGCGTCCAGCATGGCGCGCTTGATCTCGGGCGCCGAGTTAGGAATGTAAGGATGGGCGGACGGAGCGTCCGTCACGTAGTGACCTCCTCTTCGATCAGGCGATCGGATAGACAATCTCGCGGTTGTATCCGACGACGATACGGGTGTAGCCGGCAAGCCTCGCATCGAGGGCGGCGTCGCCGGTGTCGACGCGGAGTGGAGCGCCACCGAGGCGCGCGATCTTCGCCTCGCTGGCGACGACGATGATCCGCTCCGGCGCGGTCTTGTCGATCACCGGAGCAGAGAGCTGCTGGTTGCCTCGGCCAAAGAGAAAGCCCTGTCCCCCGACCGGAGTAACGACGATGCCCGCCTTCTCCGCCGCGAGGAGCTCGAGCAGCGCGTGTTCGTCGGCGTCGGCCATCAGCAGGGCGCCGGCGCGGATCACGTCGACCCCGAGCACGGTCTTCTGGAGCCCGAGCAGCGCGAGAATGACGGCCGTCGTCGTCCCCGGACCGATCATCCAAACGCGATCCCCGAGGACGTTGTCGATCAGGTGGTTGGCGATCCCTTCCTGCGCGGCCGCTTCACTCGCAAGCGAGCGCGCCTTCGCGCTCTGCAGGTGCCGGCGGGCGTCCGGGACGTTCAGGAAGCCGTGTAGGCGAGCCGAGATCGAGCCCGCGCGTAGCAGCCCCTCGTCGACGTCCATCACCTCGGCTCGGCGCAGGCCCCACCTTCCGTCCTGGGCGAGAGTGGCGGTCAATTCGCCTGCGCTCTTAGGTGTTACTGCAAACACGGCGGAGTGCATCTTCACACCTGCGGGAATGCCCAGCACGGGAATCCGGTCACCGATCGCCTCCAACACGTCGACCGCGGTTCCATCTCCGCCGGCGAACAGCAGCAGGTCGACGTTTCGCTGCGCCATCGCGGTGGCGGCTGCCCGGGTGTCCTGCGCTGACGTGACCGGGCCGGTCGAACCCAGGACGCTCGGCGCGAGGTGAGCATTCACCGCTTCCTTTTCGCCCATCTCACCGGCATATGCCAGGACCTCCAGCCCGCCGCCAAGCGCAGCGAGCGGCTTTAGCGCCTCGGTGGCACGCACTGGGGCGCTTGGGAGCTCGCCGCGCTTGCGTGCGGCGGCGACGAGGGCGACGTCGTCGCTCCCTTTGAAGGCGAGGCGCCCACCCATCCCCGCAATCGGGTTGACCACTAGTCCGAGCCGCATGGCTCGGGTCAACTGTCGGTCTGCATTGCGCTCCCCAGTTGATCGAGTGAGCAAGCATACGTGGTTCGCGCCGGCGCTCGGCGGTGGTACCCTGGTCCCGAGATGCAGCGTTCCCGCGCGATGCTCAGCTGGGTCAATCGCTACGCGTCGCTTGCGGGGCGGACGTGCTGCGCGGGACGCTCCTGGGTCGGTCTCGACCGTAGCCTGGCCCGCCGGCAAGACGACGCAACCGTCGGTGCCGCTGAGGCTGGCCGGGAGGACCCGCTGTTCGTCGGGGACCGTCCCAAGCGGGAGCCGGACCAGGCGGAGTTCGCCTCGACGTCATCGCCGCGGCGCTGAGAATCATGTACGTGCAGGACAGGGCATCGGCCCGGTCCGAGTACCTCGCCAGCCGGCCGATCAGCGAGGACAACCTCGTGCCGGAAGATCCCGCGCTGGGGCTGGTTGCCTTTTCCAGCCCGTTCGACCCGCAGCCTTCCCTGCGCCTGCAAGACGGCTGCATCGTGGAGCTGGACGGCAAAGCGCAGGCCGACTTCGACATGCTGGACGAATTCATCGCGCGGCACGGCATCGACGTCTCAGTCGCCGAGGAGGCCATGGCCACCGCGACTGTCGACTTCGCGCGGATGATCGTCGACCCCGGCGTTCCGCGCAGCGAGGTCACGCGGCTCGCCTCCGGGATGACACCCGCGAAGATCGCCGCCACCTTGGCGCTTCTGACGCCTGTCGAGATCCTTCAGGCGATGCAGAAGATGCGCGTCCGCAGGACGCCCTCCATCCAGGCACACGTCACCAATCGCGTTGACCATCCGCTTCTGATCGCCGCGGACGCCGCGTCCGCCGTCGCGCTGGGCTTTAGGGAGCTGGAGACGACGGTGCCGGTACTTCGCCATGCGCCGTCCAATGCACTGGCGCTCCTGATTGGGAGCCAGGTGGGGCAGCCGGGGGCGCTCACGCAGTGCTCGGTGGAAGAGCGAACCGAGCTCGAGCTCGGGATGCGTGGACTGACGACCTATGCGGAGACGGTCTCGGTCTACGGCACGGAGCAGGTCTTCGTCGACGGCGACGACACGCCGTGGTCCAAGGCGTTCCTTGCTTCTTGTTACGCGTCGCGGGGGCTGAAGATGCGCTTTACCTCGGGATCGGGGGCCGAGGTCTTGATGGGCGCGAGCGAGGGCAAGTCGATGCTCTACCTGGAGGCGCGGTGCATCGCGCTCACCCGGGCAGCCGGCGCTCAGGGTGTGCAGAACGGTGGGATCGATGGCGTGAACGTCACCGCGTCGGTGCCGGACGGGATGCGCGAGGTGATCGCCGAGAACCTGTGCGTCATGCTGCACGATCTCGAATCCTGCAGCGGCAACGACACGCTGATGTCGGCGTCAGACATCCGGCGCACGGCGCATACCTTTCCGCTGCTTCTCGCGGGAACAGACTTTCTCTTCTCCGGCTTCGGCTCGGTTCCCGCCTACGACAACGCGTTCGGGCCCTCGAACATGAATGCGGAGGATCTCGACGATTACCTTGTCGTCCAGCGCGACTGGGGATTCGAGGGCGGCCTGCGCTGGCGGGATGACGCTGACCTGGTCGCCGTGCGCCGCCGAGCCGCAGAGGCATGCCGCGCCGTGTTCGAAGCGCTTGGCCTTGCCGAGTTCTCGGACGAGGACGTCGATGCGTGCGTACGCGCCCACGGCAGCCTCGACGTTCCGGCGCTCCCGCCCGAACTCCCCGAGGTCGCCTCCGAACGGGTCATGGACGCCGGGCTCACCGCGCTCGACGCCGTGGGGGCGCTTCACGAACGCGGATACGAGCTCGAAGCCGAGCGCGTGCTCGAGATGATCCGGCAGCGGCTCCTCGGTGACGTGCTCCAGACCTCGGCGATCCTGAATGAGGATCTCCAGGTGCTCTCGTCGCTGACCGACCCCAACGACTACGCGGGGCCCGGCACGGGTTATCGGATGGCGCCGGACCGACGCAATGAGGTGGCGCGGGTCCGAAACGTGTGGTCTGCGGCCGACCTCGCCCTCGAGCAAACACGCTCGGAGGGCTGCGTCCTGTTGCGCGACAATGGACCGGCGTTACGCGGCGAGCGCGCCGACGAGGTGGTCATCGGCCTCTCGCCGGCGTTCGGACGCGACATCTGGGTTGCGCTGAACGGGATGACCGTTGCCGAGGTCTTGCGAGCGGTCCTGGCCGGGGTGGAGGCAGAGGGGCTCGCGGCGCGGCTCATCCGCGTCCGCCGGTCGATCGACCTGGGCTCGATCGGCTCGACGGCCGCCCGCCTCTCCGGGTCGGGACTGTCGGTGGGCCTCCAGGCAAAGGGGACGGCGCTCATCCATCGCGCCGACCTCCCACCCCTGGCGAACCTGGAGCTGTTGTCGATCGCGCCCCGGATCACTCCGGAGCTCTATCGCCAGCTGGGGTGCAACGCGGCCCGTTACGCCAAGGGCCTGGTGCCGGAGCCCCTTCTCCTGCCGGAGTCAAGCGAGCCGCTCGGTCCCCGCTACCACGCCCGCGTCGTCGCACTCGTGGCGACCGAGCGCAGGCTCGCGGAGAATGCGGACCCGATCGAGCTGGGGGCGGCGTGGCCGACCTGAGCTATCCGCTATCTCCCGGGGCGCGCGCGCAAGTGCGCTCGGCGACCGGGAAGGCCGTGGACGAGATCACGCTGGACGTGGCCGTCTCCGATGCCCTGGGCCCTCGTGACGTCGCCGTCTCGGCCGACACGCTGCGCCTCCAGGCGGGTTTCGCCGAGCGCGGAGGCAACCCGCAGCTGGGCGAGAATCTCCGCCGCGCCGCCGAGCTCGTCGCGTTCGACGACGACGAGTTGCTCCGCTTCTATGAGATGCTCCGCCCGGCGCGCTCCTCCGCCCAGGAGCTCGACTCACTGGCAGCGGAGCTTTCAGAGCGCGGTGCGCAGCGGTGCGCCGAGCTTGTCCGCGAGGCCCGCGCCGTGTATGTCCGGCGTGGCTTGATCGCCTAGTGTCGCCCGCCGCAGGTTTCGAGGCTGTCGCCCGCGGCAGGTTTGCAGGCTTTGGGGTGGGTAGAACCGGACTTATGATTTATGCAGCTAGCAGAGGAGATAGTCGAAAATGACACGTGAGGAGAAGACCGCTCGCCACCAACTCGAGGCGCTGGCGGTCGACGGACGGGGGCGCCAGCTTCTTCAACTCGCGCTACGCGGCATCCAGACATCCGGGCGCGGCCTGACGATCGGCTGCTGGGTGAAGCCCGGCGGCGGCGTCGCGGGGTGCGTGTTCCAGCATGCCTACTGGCAGGGGGTCGACGAAGGCCTGTTCGAGACGACCGCGACGGCGAATAAGGAGATCAAGCACCTCGTGGCCGAGCGCGACTTCCACCTCGTAATGGAGGCGATCCGGGCTCTCGACACCCTGGGCAAGCGCCGCTTCATGCGCCGGCAGGGGCTACAGCGCACGCTCGACGAGGCCGCCTGGCGGGATACCGTCGAGCGACTGCTGGTCGACGCGCTCGCCGAACACGCCGCGGCGCCTGACCGATCGCCTGTGCCGGCTTAGTCTTCTGGGTGCCTGTCGCCGGCGTCGACGTCGGCAAGTCGACGTCGGAGACCGGTGGTTAGGATTCACGACGCATGGCGACGATTGCCGCCAACGGCGTCGAGCTCTGGTTCGAGCAGGAGGGTGAGGGCGACGACGTCCTGTTCATCTCCGGTCTCGCGGACGAGGGCGCGTGCTGGGTCGATCAGGTCGCCGCTCTGAAGGACCGCTACCGGCTGACCACGTTCGACAACAGAGGCGTGGGGCGCTCAGCCACGCCCGACGGGCCGTTCCGGATCGCCGACTTCGCCGCCGACACCGCCGCGCTGATGGACACGCTCGAGCTGGAGCGGCCGCATGTGGTGGGATCGTCGATGGGGGGCGCGGTCGCCCAGGAACTGGCGCTCGCGCACCCGGACCGGATTGCAAGCCTCGTCCTCAACGGAACGTGGTGTCGTGCAGACCGGTTTCTTTTAGAGGTCTTGCGCAACTGGATGTGGTCTGCAGAGAAGTCCGACTCGATCCGTGACTTCCTGGTCTGCGTGAACCTGTGGTGCTTCTCCCCGCGGATCTGGAACGACGGGACCATGGACGGCTGGATCGCGGCCGCGGAGGCGAGTCCTCACGCGCAGTCAGTGGACGCCTTCTGCCGTTCCGCACAGGCGCTGCTTGAGCACGATACGGCCGACAGGATCGGCGCGATCAGCGCTCCGACGCTTGTCACTGTCGGCGAGCTCGACCTCTGCCTGCCGGCGCGTTTCTCGCAGGCGATCGCGGAGCGCATCCCGAATGCCCGGCTGAAGGTGATCCCGGCAGTCGGGCACCAGCCCTTTCAGGAAGTGCCTCACGACTACAACAGACTGCTGGATGAGTTCTGGCAGTCGGTGCGCTAGCGCACCACGAGCACGTCGCACGGCGCATGGTGCACGACGTTCGTGCTGACAGACCCCATGATCGCCCGCCTTGCCGCGCTCAGGCCGCGTGTGCCGACGACGACGAGATCCGCCCCGGATTCCTCCGCCTCCTGGACGATCACGTCCGCCGCGTTCCCGTGCCCCTCGATGTAGGCACCCTTGATGCCGCGGCCCTCCAGATACTCGCGGGCCTCGGCGAGCGCTTGGGTCCGCGCCTCGGCATCGGCCGGATCGACGGGTGAGGCGCCGCCCGAGGGGTCGCGCAAGAGCCGCTGGACGTTTGCGGCGCTGACGACCGCGACAGTCGCGCCGTCCGCGATGTCTGCGGCCCGCTCGAGCGCCTTGCGCGCGTGCTCGGAGCCGTCGAAGCCGACCACGATGCGTTGCATGGCCCGGAATCCTTATGCGTGCCGTGGTGCCGTGTCAAGCGCCGGAGCTCAGGTCCGCGTGTCGACGAGCATGGCTGCGCCGGCGCCACCGTCGACTCTGAGCGTCGCGCCGCTGACGCTTGCCGACTCGTCGGAGGCGAGCCACGCGACGAGCGCGGCCGCATCGGTGCCAGCGCGAGGGCACACGGCGTTCGAGCGGATGCGATAGGGCGCGCCCTCAGCCGCGAAGAGCTCGGCGACGGCGATCGCACCCGCAGTCATGACGGAGTATGCGGCGGTTTCATGAGCAGCGCGAATACCGGCCTCGGACCCGACGTGGATCATCGAGCCTCCGCCGTGCGCGCGCATCGATTCAAAGCACGCTCGCCCGACCCTGAACAGCGACGTCAGATTCACTTCAAGGAGTTCGCGGAAGACGGCTTCGGGCGTGTCCTCGACCGAGCCTTCAAATTGCATGCCGGCGTTGGTCACGAGGATGTCGAGCCGGCCACCGCAGCGCTCGATCGCCTTCCCGACCGCCCGGTCGGTGCTCGCGCGGTCGGAGTGGTCGCATTCGAGAAACGATCCGCCGGTCTCTGAAGCGATCGACTCCCCGCGGGGGCTGTTGCTCCCCGTGAACGCGACCGCCACGCCCTCCGCGCACAGACGCGACACGCAGGCACTTGCAATGTTCGATGTTCCCCCGGTGACGAGGGCACACCGGCCCGCGAGACCGAGCCGGACGGTCATCTTTGCTTGACCTCGCGCGCCACAGAGCTCGCCCGTAGCGAGGCACGCATGCCGCCGTCTACCAGCAGGATCGACCCGTTGCAGAAGGCGCCGTCCGCGGAGGCGAAGAACGTGGCGGCGCTCGCTACGTCGGCCCCGGTACCGACTCGAGCCAGCGGCGGCAGCGTCCAGCTCGCCGGATCCGGGCCCTCGCTACGGCCGCCGACGTAGGTGGCCATGCCCGGCGCGGTGTCGCCTGGGCAGACGGCATTGACGCGGATCCCGTGCGGACCAGCCTCGACGGCGAGCGCCGCAACCAGCATGTTCACCGCGCGCTTGGAGACCGAATAGGCGCCGATCGCGGTCTCCCCCCACACGCCGGCGTCGGAGGAGATCATCGTGATCGAGCCGCCGCCGGCCGCCCGAAGGTGGGGCAGGCAGGCGACGGCGTACAGGTAGTAGCCGGTGAGGTTGGTCTCGAGCACCGCGTCCCACGCCTCGTCGGTCGTCTCCGATAGCTGCGCCTCGTGAATGACGCCCGCGTTTGCCACCAGCACGTCCAGGCCGCCGAGCCTGGCCACCGCAGCGGTGACGGAGCTCGATACCGCGCCGCTGTCGCGCACATCCGCCCGGACGAAATCGACCCCTGCGCGCGCTGCCAACTCGCGCCCGCGGGCCTCGTCTCGGCCTGTGCAGACGACCGCCGCGCCCTCGCACCGGAACCGTTGCGCGACCGAGGCGCCGATGCCCGACGTGCCTCCCGTGACCAGCGCCCGGATGCCATCGAGTCGCCCCATCGGCACGATCCTCCCAGATGAGTTGCACGCGGGCGTCTCAAGGACTACCCTGCGCGCACACCGTGACCCAATTTGTTCAATCGGGGTGTTCAAGGATGGGAGCGATAACCGAAGGAGGAGAGCTCAATGGCGGAAGTTCTCAGCGAGCCTGAGCCCGCCCCGCAGGGGGCACGGCAGCGGCTGACCGGGTCTACCGAGCTCGCTCGCAACGCGCTCGGGCTGCCCCAGATTCTGTTCTGCATCGTCACGGGGTCGGCGCCGCTCGCGGCGATGATGTTCAACAACCCCCTCTCCGGATCGGGGATCGGCATCGCGGTGCCCGCGGCGTTCTGGTTGGCTGCGATTTCGTTCACGCTCTTCTCGGTCGGCTACGTGGAGATGGCGCGGCGCAAAACGACAGCGGGAGGCTTCTACTCCTACACGACCTACGGCTTCGGACGGATCATCGGCCTGGGCACCGCTCTGGGCATCGTCTTCGCGTACCTGCTGTTCGCTGTCGGCGTGAACGGCGTGACCACGTACTTCGCCAATACGAGCCTCAACAACCTGTTCGGGATCAGCATGGACTGGCGGATCTACGGCTTCATCTTCCTGCTGCTCCTGTTCGCCATCACGTATTTCCATATCGAGATAGTGGCGCGGGTCCTCGGCATCTGCCTCCTCGGAGAGCTCCTGATCCTGTTCATCTTCTCGTTCGCGGTCCTGTTCAAGGGCGGCGGACCTGACGGGATCCTGTGGTCGGCCCTGAACCCCGCAGGCATCTTTTCGGGCGGAGCCGGGGTCAAGGGGGCGGCCGCCGTTTTCGGCGCCTCCGCGGCCGGCGTAGGGTTCTTCGGGGCGTACTGGTCCTGGGTCGGGTTCGAGATGGCGCCGAACTACGCCGAGGAGGCCAGGAACCCGAAGAAGATGATGGCGTATGCCACCTACATCTCCTGCATCGGGCTGGCCGTCGTCTTCACCTTCTGGGCCTGGATGCTCGTGACCGCGTACGGCGGCTCGAAGAACCAGTGGCCGTGGGCCGTCGCCATTCAATATGCCATCCATCCGCACGCGCCCGCGAGCGTCGGGCTGCCGCACGGCGACTACTCGAGCGTCTACTACCCGGTGGCGCAGAAATTCGTCGGCGTTTGGCTCAAGGACCTGTTCTCGCTCCTGATCATCACCGGCTCGTTCGCCTGCTCGCTTGCGTTTTGGAACACCTCCAACCGGTACCTGTTCTCGATGGGAAGGGAGAACATCCTGCCCCGGATGTTCGGCAAGACGCACTCGACCCACAAGAGCCCGTTCGTCGCGACGACGTTCGTGGCGGCCTTTTGTGTCGTCTTCACCCTGTTCTTTGCGACGGGCCTGGTCGGAGGCGGCCAGCGCAAGGCGCTAGGAATCCCGGTGTCGAGCCCGCTTGTGGCGCTCTCCCAGATCGGGACGTGGCTGCCGTTCCAGGGCAACCTGATGTTGTTCCCGATCATGGCGCTGTGCAGCGTCGCGATCTTGGTCTACTTCTTGCGAACCCGCGACGGCTTCCACCCGTTCAAGACGTTGATCGCTCCGATCCTGGCGGCGGGGACGATCGTGTTCGCGGTCTACCTGATGATCTCGAACCGTGGCGCGCTCATGGGGACGACGACGGGCGTGGAGTTTTACACGCCGTTTATCGCGCTGGGCGTCTTCGTAGGGGGCTGTCTGCTCGGGGTCGTCTACCACCGATGGTCGAGGCGACGGTACGAGGCCGTGGGCAAGTTCCTCCACGAGGAGGCTTGAGCCGTCGCCTTGGACAGTCTGACCTGACCGGCTGCGTGCGGGCTGAGGTCTAGGTTCCTCAGCCCCGCGCGGCGCCACGTTGTCGCGTGTCGCTTCTAACCGACGTCCCCGACGAACTGAGGTTCCGCGGCATCGAGCCGCCGCAGGACGCCCGCGGCTTCGGGATCTCGCTGGACCGCGCGGAGCCGAAAGGCGGCGGACGGATCGCGGGCCGCGTGGAGCGCCGCAATCAGCGCCGAAATCGCCACCCGCTGTTTGTGGACGTCCGCTGCGACGCGTGCTGGATGGACGTCGCGCCTGAGCTCGTGGGGCGCAAGGGCATCCTCAGCTGGTCCGCGTACGGCGAGATCCGCAACAAGTTCGTGCCGATCTGGCTCGACGAAAAGGTCTTCACCGCTCGGTTGGACGTGGGGCCGCTGGAAGACGCCAACTGGAGGCGCTTCGCCTTCGATCTCCCGGATGGGCTCCCGCGCGCCGTGGAAGGGACGTTCGTCGCCTTCCGCTGGCGAATCGAGGCTCGACGCGCCCGCCGCGTGGGGACGGAGCTGGCGTCGGTCCCCCTGCTGTTGGTCGAGCCGCAGAACCTGCCCGTGGTGCGGGTCGAGACAAGCCCGATTGGCACCTGGCGGCTGCTCGAGTGGCGCTCCGATGCAGACACCGGCGGGGCCGGCGGCCGCTGCTCGGTCGCCTACGAGGCCCGACTTCCGACCGACTTGCCACTCCCGGGCGAGACCCGTGAGGCGGAGCTCGCGCGTCGCATAGCCGCGTGAGCGGTCGGGCATCATTCGGAGCCTTGCGCACCGTTTCTTCGCTCTTGGTGACACTCCTGATGTCTGCGCTCGTCAGCGTCTCGCCGGCCTCTGCTGCCTCCGGTTGCCCGACGCAGACGTTCCTGAAATACAACCACCTCGCGTATGCCGCGGTAAGCATCCCCTCGACGGTACCGGTGCCATCGGGCTCCTCTGCGGGCGCCGGCACAATTGACGAGCCGACCAGCTCGAACGGCTGCCGGCGGGCGGACAAGCCCGTCCACGTCCTCAGGGCGGGCTCGCTGGACCCCGCGGTAGCGGCACTCGTGGCTGGGCGGCCACGGACGATCTTCGTGATCGGTCAGAGGTGTGCGGGGTTCGCCGGGTCGTCGTTCTGGGCCTGCCTGCTGACGCCGCTCGTCTTCGACGGACAGCAGTTCACCGGCACCAGCTACCCGGCCCGTCCGCCACCGAGGAAGACCGTGCCTCTCGGGCCGGCGATTGGGACGGCCAGATACCACGGTCGCAGGGTCACGGTCCATCGCATCGACGGCGTGGATCCCTCGCTCGCCGTCGGCATCTCGGGCCGCCCAAGCGAGGCGTTTCTCAGCCCACGTACGTGCCCGTATCCGGGGTTTTCGAACATTCCGACGTACGACGACCTGCTCCGCTGCCTCCGCGCCCCCGTGTGGTTCACGTTCGATCCCCCTGGCAACGACGTCGGCGGAACTGTCGTCGCGCGCAGCGACCGGGCGCTTTCGCCCGCTGTGACCGGAGCATCGATCAGCATCGTCAAGCTTCCAGTGGTGGCCAATATCGTGCCAGCGCACAGCGGCCGGCTCACCGGCGTCGGTCACGTGTCCGCGCAGGTCGATCTCCGGGTCCCGGACGTACCCGCGGGCGTCTACGAGGCGGTCGTCTCCTGTGCGCGTTGTGCGTCGAGCGGGAACGGAGGCGGCCCGCTGTATCCGGCCGGCTCGTTCCTTATCACGACGAAGCCCAAGACCTCGCTCGGCATTCGGATCGTCTCTTACGCGCTGTTGGCGGCATTTCTGGCAGCCTCGTTCTTCGCGTTTCGGACCTTCCGGCGCCGGCGGGTCGCGAGCGGGCGTCCGGGCGTCGGGACGCTCCTGGGACAGATGCTCATGGGACCTGGACCGGCAGGCTCTTCACGCCGTGGAAGAAGTTGGAGCGAAGACGCTGCGGCTCGCCCGCCAGCTCGAGGGAGCCCAGAACAGGCAGCATCTCCTCGAGCCACACGCGCAACTCGAGCCGAGCGAGGTGCGCGCCGACGCAAAAGTGCGGGCCCCCGAGGCCGAAAGCGAGATGGCGGTTAGGGGTGCGGCAGACGTCGAAATGGTCGGGGTCTGGAAACTGAGCCTCGTCCCGATTGCCTGAGACGTACCACAGCGCGACTTTGTCACCGGCTCGGATCGTCATTCCGCGGAGCTCGACGTCCCCCGTGGCGGTGCGGCGAAAGTGCAGCAGCGACGGCGCCCAACGCAGGATCTCCTCGACGCCGCTGGGGATCAGTGCGGGGTCGGCGATCAGTCGGTCGCGCTGCGCTGGATGTTCGAGCAGCGCAAGCAAGCCGTTGGACATCGCGTGGCGCGTCGTCTCGTTTCCCGCGGTCACGAGCAGCAGGAAGAACAGATCGAACTCGTGCTCTGAGAGACGATCCCCGTCGATCTCGGCCTCGAGCAGGCGGGTGGTGAGGTCGTCCTGGGGCGCGCGGCGCCGCTGCGCCGCCAGCGAGTTGGCGTAGGCGAACATCTCGGGTGCCGCTGGGCTCGAGAACGGCAGGTGAGCGTAAGCCGACAGATCCGCCTCACCTGCGACGAACTTGCCCGCGTGGTCGGGATCGGTGTTGCCGAGCATGCGGTTGCCCAGCTGCACCAGATATCGCCGATCCTCGAGTGGAACGCCCATCAGCTCGCAGAGGATCCGCATCGGCAGCTCCACCGCGACGGCATCGACGAAGTCGAATTCCCGCTCGCTGAACGCCGCGTCCAGCACCTCTCGGAACATCGCCCGGATGCGCCCCTCGTAGGCGTTTATCGCCCGCAGCGTAAACGCCTTGTTCACGATGTTGCGCAGGCGCTTGTGCCTTGGCGGATCGGAGTCGAGCATCGACATCCGCGACTGCACCTGCTCAGGGGTGAGATCCATGAGAGAGGTCCCGCCTTTCTCAGAGGAGAACGTCTGCCAGTCCTTTGAGGCCGCGAGGATGTCGTCGTAGCGGGTAAGCGACCAGAAGCCGCGCCCCCGCCGCTCGTCCTGCCAGAACACCGGAGCCGCGCGCCGGAGCATGGCGAACCATTCGTGCGGCACTCCAGCAGACCAGCGATCGAGATCGGTGAGGTCGACGTCGGCTAGCGACACGCCGGCGACCGCGCTCATGGAACCTCCACCTCCAGCTCGCCGTTCTCGATGCGCACCGGGTAAACCGGCAAGGCGTCCTCGGCCGGGCCCTCGAGCACAGCTCCGGTACGGACGTCGAACTCGGACCCGTGGCAGTAGCAGATGATTCGCTCGCCCTCGAGGTCCCCTTCGGCAAGCGGGCACTCCTCGTGCGTGCAGGAGTTGTCGAATGCCGCCCATGAGCCGCCCTCGAGCCGCGCCACGGCGATCTCCCGGTCCCCGATCAGCACGGCTGCAAGCTCCGGGCGACCCTCGATCGGGCCGACGCTGGCCCACTCGCCCATGGTCAGCCCCCCCACCATATGCGCACCCGGTCGATGAACGCATCGAACAGCGCGATGCAGAAGCGAAGCGACTCGCCGGCGCCTGCATAGACGGCCGCCCGAAGCGCCTCTACGTCAACGCCGGCCTCCTTGACCTCGATCGGGTTCCGGGCCATCCACAGCTCCCAGAGCTCAGGCGTCGTCTCGGGGTGAAACTGAATCCCCCATGCCTCGGCCCCGTCGACGCGGAACGCCTGATAGGCAACGGCCTCGCTCGTTGCCAGCGCGCTCGTCCCCACAGGAGGCTCGAACACGTCGTGGTGCCACTGATAGACCCTGGCGCTGCGGTCCAGCACGCCAAACACGGGATCGTCGCGCGCCCCATCGGTGGGCACGATTTCAAGCCAGCCGATCTCGGGCTCCTCTGCGGCGCGGACGACGCCACCGATGGCGCTGGCGAGCAGTTGACCGCCCAGGCAGATCCCGAACACGGGCACCCCAACCTCGACCGCCTGGCGTAGGAGCAGTCGCTGACTGTGAAGGGCCGGGCTCAGGTCAGAATCCGACACGTGCCCCTTACCGCCCATCGGGATGATCGCCGCGAAATCACTGGCCTCGAGGCCGTCGATCCGCCCCTCCCACGCGCCCAAACTGCGGTAGGGCAGCCCGGAAGCATCGAGACGCTCACCGAGCAGGCCGAGTCCTCTGAGCGAGTAGTCTTGCTCGATCACGAGGACGGGTTTCACCGTGCGAACCGTACTCGATGAGCCCCAACGCGAGACCGCGACGGAAATCGGTTCGATGGCTGTGACAACGAAACGCGCGCGCCCCCAAATCCGCCCCGGCGCGCTCGAGGCGGCGTTCTCGTTCCCCGCGCTGGATGCGATCTTCACGCGCCGAGCGCGCCGCTTCGCGCTCGGGGCGACGATCACCGGGCCGCTCGAGTTTCGCTCGGAGAAGGAGCCCATCCCGCTCGCGATCGAGGAAGAGGCGGTCCTCGTCGCCGCGGCGACCGGCATCACAGGGGTCGTGCGCGAAGAATGGCCCTTCAGGACGAGCGAGGGCGAGGCGACGGGCGCCGACAAGCTGGCCTCGTTCACCGGCCGGAGCTTCCCCAGCCCGCTCGCGATTCACGGCACCGAGCTCTTCTGGACCAACGACGACGGGGTCTTCTTCCTACCTCAACGCGACCACACGCCCGATCGATACCTCCAGCTCCAGACCCAGAGCGAGCGAGACGAGCTCTATCGCCGGGCGATCAAGCTCCAGGACCGACGGCTCCAGATCCCGCGAATGCGCCCGAACCTGTTCAAGTTCAATGAGTGGATCGTCAACACCGAGGGCGCCACGCTGTTCATCCCGGTGTCGGACGTGACTCGCCAGTGCATCTCGGCCATGCTCCTCTACTTCGATCGGCCACATGGCTATTACGTCGTCGACAAACAGCTTGGGAACGACCCGCTGCGCCCCCACGTAGATTCCGGACTGCTCGATCCCGCCCACCCGGTCGACCTCTGGGACTTCGAGCGGTGGCAGATGGTCGACATGAACGGCGTCGAGGAGGGGCTGATGATCCAGAACCTGATGATCGCCACCCAGGCGCTCGGGATCGGCGGTCATCCCTTCTCGGGCGGGAAGGGCCGCGTGACGCTTGGCGGAGAGAGTCAATGGCACCGGATCGGGGGAGAGGGGCCGTGCGGCTCGCTCGGCTTCACGTTCCACCGCGTCCCGGACGACGCACCGGTGGGCGCCGGCGAAGAGATCCCCGTCGGGCTCGAGGGGGTCTTTGAAGGCGCGTGCCCGCCCTTCCGCGCCGACATGGACGCCGCCGTGGATTTCGTCCTCGACCAGCGCTGGGGCGAGAACGGCATCTTCTCGGCTCCGGACAGCCGTCCGATCCCGTGGCGCTCGTCCGAGGTTGCGCGGGCCGTTCCTCCTCCTTCAAACGAGGCGATCGAGGCGACCAAGACGCTCTGCAGCTACATCTGGAACACCTACGGGCGGTTTCCGGCGACGATCGACCCCTTCCTGATGACGGTCTGGTATCAGGCGGCCCACCTCGACGTCGAGTTCTACGACCGCTATTACCCGCAGGAGGCGCTTCCCCCGCACGTGCGCTCGCACATGCAGGATTGGCACCGCGTGTGAGCGGCTTCTAGCGAGGTGGGGGCGGACGGCATTCTCGAGCTCGGCGATCTCGAGCTCGAGCTCGGCGGGGTGATTCCCGCGGCGCGGCTCGCCTACCGCACACACGGAACGCTGGCCCCCAGGCGCGACAACGCGATCCTCTTCGCGCACATGTACTCCGGGACGCCGGCCTCACTCGATCATTGGATCGCCGGCGGCCGGGCCTTGGATCCGACCCGGTGGTTCATCATCTGCCCAGGGCAGCTCGGTAACGGGGAGTCCTCCTCTCCGAGCACCACGGCGGGCCGGTTCCCCGAGCTCACGATCGGCGACGACGTCACGGCACAGCACCGGCTCGTCGCCGAGCGCCTCGGCATCGAGCGACTCGCGCTGGTGCTCGGATTCTCGATGGGGGCCCAACAGGCCTACGAGTGGGCGGTCCGCTTTCCGGAAAGGGTCCGGCGGGTCGCGGTGTTCGCCGGGCTCGCCCGGACCACGCCCGCGAACGACCTGCTCGTCGCCGCGGCCGCGGAAGCGCTCGCGGCTGGAGGCACCAAGCAGCACGCCCACTTCTGGGCTGCCACTGCACTGTCCGCGGAGCTCTTCCGGCGGGAGGCCTGGCGCGACGCCGGCTACCAGTCCGTCGCCGACCTGGTCACGCGGCTATTCGAGGAGGACTTCGCCGGACGCGACCCGGCCGACCTACTGGCGCAGCTTGCGAAATGGCGAAGGGCCGACGTCGCTCGCCACACCGACGGCGACCTTGCCGCCGCGCTTGACCGCATCACCGCCCGGGTGGCCATCACGGCGTTCTCGCATGACAACGTGTTCCCGGTTGCGGACTGCCGGGCCGAGCAGGAGCTCATCGCGGGCAGCTCGCTGCGGGTGGTGCAGAGCGTCTGGGGCCACTACGCCTGGGGCATGACCGAAGCGGCGACGACCCAGATCGAGCAGATCGTTGCGGACCTGCTCCCTACATGACCTCGCGATAGCGCTCGCGCTCCCAGTCGGTGACGTGTCGCTCGAACAGCTCGAGCTCGTGTCGCAGCATCACGAGGAAGACGTCGACGAACACCTCGCCATATAGCTCCCGGGCGAACCGGCTCTGCTCGAAGGCAGGCAGGGCATCGGCGAGGTTCGTGGGCAGCCGCGTGAGCGACGCGTCGACGTGGGGGTCGCCGGTCAGCATCGGCGCGAGCTCGATGTCGTTCTCGAGCCCGTCGGCCCCCGCTGCGAGACAGCCGGCGACGACGAGGTATGGGTTGGCCTCCGCGGATCCCCAGCGGCACTCGAGCCTCGTGGACGCGCCTGCTCCGACATGCGAGCGCACGGCGACGAGGCGATTGTCCAGCCCCCAGCCGACCTGCGTCGGCGCGAACGAGTAGTCCTCGACGCGCTTGTACGCGTTGATCGTGGGGCAGTTGACGGGCTGGAGCTCGAGCTGATGCCTGACCAGCCCCGAGAGGTATCGGCGCATCACCTTCGAGCGCAGCGGGGGGTCGTCGTCTTCCTCGATGAAGGCATTGTGGCCGTCGGCGCCGAGGAGGCTCTGGTGGATGTGGAGTCCGTTCCCTGCCTCGGTGATGTACGGCTTGGGCATGAAGGTGGCGCGCAGTCCATGCGCCTGCGCCACCTGCTTGACGACGTACTTGAGCAGGATCGTCGCGTCGGCGACCTCGATCGGCGACCCGTGCCCGACGTTGACCTCGACCTGGGCGGGCCCGTACTCGACGTTCCAGGCCTCGACCATGACTCCGGATGCCTCCAGCGTCCGCTTGATCTCCGTGACCACCGGCTCGACCTCGGCGCCCTTCTGCATCGAGTAGCAGTGGGTACCCGTGTAAAGCGGTTCCCAGTCCGGTAGGCACAAGTGGAACTCGAGCTCGGTCGCGGCGACCGGCTCGTAGCCGAGGTTGCGGACCCGTTCGGCAGCACGGCGCAGGATGGCGCGCCCATCCAGCGGAATCGACTCGCCCGTGGGAGGATCGATCGTGTCGCAGAAGCAGAACGCGGTCAGGTCTTTCCAGCCGGCAAGGCGCAGGGTAGATAGGTCCGGGACGACGTGCATGTCCGGGTATCCGGTCTCGTCATGCACGAAGGGGGTGGGGAAGATTACGCCGTGCATGTCCCAGGTGAACGCGACATTTGCCATCGCGAAGCCGGGCCCCTCGGCAGTCGCGAGAAAGTGCCGCGTTGAAAGGCGCTTTCCCCGGGGAATCCCCCACGTGTCCGCAAACATGCATTCGACCGTGTGCACGTTGTGTCGCTCGAGCAACTCGCGTGCGGCGTCGAGGTTGACTGTGGCTTCGGTGACGTGCATGCTGCGCTTGTTCCGCCTCGAGAAGAGGAGGGCTATCGTAACCACCTTGAGGGCGCTTTCGCGACGCGCCCAGGCCCGAGGAGGTATCACATGAGGGCAGTCGTCCTACGCGCCTTCGACGCGCCGCTCGAACTCGAGGAGCGGGACGCCCCGACCCCACGAGACGGTGACGAGAGCGTGTTGCGCGTGCTCGCGTGTGGCGTCTGCCACTCGGACCTTCATGTGGCCGAGAACTTCTTCGGCACGGAGCTTCCGCTCGTGCTGGGCCACGAGATCGTGGCCGAAGACGAACAGCTCGGACGCGTGCTCGTGTACGCCCCCTGGGGGTGCGGGGAGTGCCGCTTCTGTCGCGCCACCGAGGAGATGATCTGCCCCGACGCGCGCGAGGCGGGCCTGTTCCAGGACGGCGGCTATGCCGAGTACGTGCGGGTTCCTGCCCGCCGGTACCTGTACCCGATCGGCGAGCTTGACCCGTTGCAGGCCGCGCCGCTGGGGTGCGGAGGGCTGACGCCTTACCGCTCGGTCAAACACGCGCGCGGTTGGCTGCGCTCGGGATCTCACGCGCTCGTGCTCGGCGCGGGCGGGCTCGGCCAGTTCGGGATCCAGTTCCTGCGACTTCTGACCGACGCGACAGTCCACGTGGGCGACCCCTCAGCGCAGAAGCGGGAGCGGGCGCTGGAGCTCGGCGCCGAGGAGGCAGCGCCACCGGAGGAGCTCGAGGGGCCCTACGCAGCCGTGCTCGACTTCGTTGGCTCGGATGATTCGCTCGCCCACGCGGCCAGGCTCGTCGACCGCCAGGGGATCGCGATCGTCGTCGGCCTCTTCGGGGGGCGGATCCCTTTCGGGCTCGGCGCCGTTCCGCACGAGGCGCAGTTCATGTCAAGCATCTGGGGCTCCAGGGATGAGCTCGGCGAGCTGATCGAGTTCGCCCAGCGTGAGGGGCTCGAGTACACGATCGACCCTATGCCGCTCGAGCGGGCGCAGGAAGCGCACGATCTGATCCGCTCCGGCCGCGCCCGGGGTCGGATCGTGCTGACGCCCTAGTAGATGTCCTTCATCCGCGCACAGGCCGAGACCGAGGAACGCGGCCCCCGTGCCGAGCTCCCGCTTGCACTGAAGCTCGCCGCCTGGGCAGCCAACTGGGAGCCGCCGGCGCCCGACGAGGATGTCGCGCGTCGCGCGCTCATCGACACGGTCTGCGTCGCTCTGGCAGCCCAGGCGCACCCTGTCGCCGGCATGGCAAGCGCGCTCGGCGTGCCCGGCCAGTGGGCGGCGATGGCCCACGCGCTCGATTACGACGACCTACACCTGCCCTCGACTTCGCACATCAGCGCGGTCTGCATGCCAACCGCGCTGGCATACGGCGGTGGCAGCCGCGCATACCTGGCGGGCGCGGGTGCGATGGCGCGCATCGGCATGTTGCTGGGATGGCGCCACTACGACGCGGGGTGGCACACCACCGCGACGGCGGGAGTATTCGGTGCCGCAGTCGCGGCTGCCGTATCGCTGAAACTGACGGACGAGGAGACCGCAGCCGCGATCGCCCTTTCGGCGTCGGCTGCTGCCGGCGTCCAGCGGGCGTTCGGCAGCGACTCAAAGCCGTTGCAGGTGGGGATGGCGGCCCACGCCGGCGCCCAAGCTGCGGAGCTGGCCTCCCGCGGGGCCCGGCCCGATCTGACGGCCTTCGATGCGTGGCTTCGGTTGGTGCAGGCCACGAGTGATCGCGTGCAAGACGAGGCCGGATCTATCCCGGGCGGACTGGCCGTAAAGATCTTCCCGTGCTGCTACGCCCTGCAGAGGCCGATCCTCGCGGTCAGGGAAATTGCTGATCACCTTGCCGCCGATGAAATCGCCGCAATCGAGGTGCGAGGGGCGCAGAGCACCGTCAAGCCGCTGATCCACCACCGGCCGCTGACTGGAGCGCAGGGGAAGTTCAGCCTCGAGTATGGGGTCGCCGCCGCAGTGCTGGACGGCTTCCCGGGCCAGTGGTCCTTCAGCGATGCGGCGGTGACCCGCCCGGTGGCGCAACAGCTCCTACGGCTGGTGCGGTTCGCCCCCGGTGCAACTGGCGAGGGCCTGCTCGAGGGCGAATGCGAGATCGCCATCCGGCTGACCGACGGTCGCGCGCTGGCGACGTCGCTCCGACTACCGGAAGGTGCACCCGGCCGCCCGCCCTCGGACGAGGTCTTGGCGCAAAAGGCCGCTACTTGCCTGGACGGCTTGGAGCTCGGCGTCGCGGACATCGACTGGGGATCTGCGGCCTCGATCCTGGCCGCGAACTCGCCCTGAACAGCCCACTCATGGACGGGGAGCCCTGATCGCGGTGTCGGCCGAGCTGATGTGGAAGGACGTCACCGAACAGGCGGCGCTTGTACGTAGCGGCGAGGTGTCCGCGCTCGAGCTCGTCGACGCCGCGATCGCTGCGCTGGAGGGCACCCGTGAGCTCAACGTGCTCGTGAACGAGCAGTTCGAAGCGGCACGGGTCGCGGCGGCGGCGCCCGATCCGGATCGCCCGCTCGCCGGAGTGCCGTTCCTTCTCAAGGATCTGGGCGAGCCTCAGGCCGGGATTCCCGAGTACCTCGGCTCGCGCGCGCTGCGCGACCACGTGGCTTCGGTGACAGCGTGGACGGTGCAGCGCTACCTCGCGGCCGGCCTGATCATCTGCGGGCGTACGAGCACGGCCGAGTTCGGCAACCACTGCGCCACCGAGCCCGCGCTCTTCGGCCGCGCGCTCAACCCGTGGGATCCGGAGCTCTCGCCCGGCGGGTCGAGCGGTGGGTCCGCCGCCGCGGTCGCCGCCGGCCTCATCGGCGCGGCTTCGGGCAGCGACGGAACCGGGTCGATCCGGATGCCCTCCTCCTGCTGCGGCCTGGTGGGCCTCAAGCCCCGCCGCGCACGCAGCTCCTTTGCTCCGCTGGCCGGCCAGGGGCTCGACGGTCTGGCGATCAAGCACGCCCTGACCAGAACCGTCCGGGACAGCGCTCTGCTACTCGACGTGATCGCGGGAAGCGCCCCCGGGGATCCCTATTCGGCGCCGCCGCCGTCGCGGCGCTTCGTGGAGGAAGTCGGCGCCGATCCAGGTCGGCTGCGAGTGATGCGCCTGAAGCGCCCGCCATTTCCCGGCACGCCCGACCCGCGGATCGTGGCCGTCGTCGACCAGGTGGCCAGGACGCTCGAGGAGCTGGGGCACGTGATCGAGCCGGGACTCCTCTCGTTCGATCCGGAGGTGATGCGCCGCGCGATCTCGGTCGTGCACGCGGTCGACAACGCGGGGACCTACAACTGGCTGGTAGAGGAACGCGGACGCCCGCCCGAGCCCGACGAGCTCGACCCGGTCACCTGGGACATGCTGAAGGAGGGGCTCGGGCTCAGCGCCGTCGATCACCTAACTGCGATCAGCGACCTGCACGCTCAGGCACGCCTCGCCGCGCGCGCGTTCGAATCGGCCGACGTGCTGCTCTGCCAGACGCTCAACGTGCTGCCGCCGGCACCGGGGGAGCTGTCAGCCTCGCGCGGGAGCGTCGACGCGTTCTTCGACGTCGAGTTCGCGGCGACGGGCGTCACCGCAGTGCCGAACGTGACAGGTTGGGCGGCGATCAGCCTCCCGCTCGGGGAGGTGGACGGGCTACCCGTTGGCGTGCAGATGCTCGCGCCGGAGGAAGCGGTGCTGATCCGGGTAGCCTTTCAACTCGAGCGGGCGCTGCCCTGGGCCGATCGCCATCCCCCCGCTTACGGCTAGCGTCACTCCTCGGCGCGCTCACGCCCGGCTGCCACGCCGCCATCGACGACCAGGGGGTGACCCGTGACGAAGCTAGCGGCGTCCGAACACAGCCATGCGACGGCTCTCGCCACCTCGATCGGCATCCCCAGTCGCTTCATCGGCGCCAGGCCGGCAATAGCCGCATAGACCTCGGGAATCGACGCCGGTGCTCGTCCCCCCTCCATCACCATCGGCGTCTCAATCCAACCGGGGCAAACCGCGTTGACCCGAACTCCATGACCCGCGTACTCGATCGCGGCGGTCCGGGTCAGGCCGATGACACCGTGCTTGGCGGCGTTGTAGGCAGCCAGGTACGGGTAGGCGATGACGCCAACGACCGAGGCGGCGTTGACTATCGCTCCCGCGCCCTGGCTGACCATCTGCCGCAGCTCTGCCTGCATGGACAGGAAAACCCCGGTCAGGTTCACGGCCAAGACGTGATCCCACGCCTCGAGGTCGTAGTCGGCGACTGGCTCGCTCGCCCCGCCGACACCGGCATTGTTAAAGGCGCAGTCGAGGCAGCCGAAGCGCTCCACGGCGGCGGAGATCAGCGTCTCGACAGCCCTCGGATCGCTCACGTCGCAGTGGACTGCTAGCGCTTCACCACCGCGCTCGCAGACCAGCCGGGCGGTCTCCTCGCATCCCTTGTCGTCTACGTCGGCGAGCGCGAGCTTTGCGCCCTCCTCGCCGAATAACACTGACGTCTCCCGGCCAATGCCCGACGCGGCGCCGGTGATGAGCGCGACCTTGTGCTCGAGCAGGCGGCTCATCCGGACAGCTCGCCTCCGTCGATCACGAGGGCGATGCCGGAGACGTACGCGGCCGCCGGAGAGGCGAGATAGACGAATGCATCGGCCACCTCCTCCGGCGTCGCGGGGCGGCCCAGGGGGATCGTCTCCTGAAGCCGAGCCTGCGCCGCCTCTGAATCGAGGCGCCAGAGCCGCGCCCGCTCTCGCACGAGCTCCCGGTACATCTCCGTCTGCGTGATCCCCGGGGCGACCGCGCACACCCGGATCCCGTCGCTCGCAAGCTCCAGCGCGAGCGACTCGACCAGGCCGACGACGGCAAATTTCGAGGCGCAATACGCGCTCATCTCCCGATACCCGCGCACCCCCGCCTGGGAGGTGGTGCAGAGGAGCGCGCCACCACCCGCGGCCTTGAGGTGCCCGAGCGCATGCTTGAAAGTCAGAAACGTGCCAAACACGTTGACGCGCATGGTGTGCTCGAACTCGGCCAGCGAGAGATCCGCGAGGGGGTTTACGGTCAGAACCCCGGCGTTGGCGAGCACCAGGTCGAGCCCGCCCAGAAGCTCGGCCGCCTCGTCGATCACGCGCCCGAGCGCCGCCTCGTCGGTGACGTCGGCCGCACGCGCATGCGCTTGGAAACCGGCCGCCCGGAGCGCCGCTGCGGCCGCCGAGACCCCGTCTTGGTCGCGATCGGCGAGCACGACCTGTGCGCCAGCCTCGCAGAAGCGACGTGCCGCGGCCGCGCCGATCCCTCGCGCGCCACCCGTGACGATCGCGCGCCTGCCCTCGAGCGTGCCGGTCACACCGATCACTCGATCACCCCCAGCGTCGCGCCCACCGCGACGTCTTCGTCGACGGCAGCCAAGACCTCCCGGAGCACCCCCGCGACGGGCGCCTGGACCTGGAGCTGCACCTTGTCGGTCTCCAGATCGACGACCGGCTCTCCAGCCTCCACGCGCTCGCCCGGCGACTTGCGCCAAGCGATGACCGTCGCCTCGACCATGTTCATGCCGGCCTTCGGGACCACGATCGGGACATGCTCAGGCACGCGCGACCTCACAAACCATGGCTGCGATCGCCTCTTCGCTGGGGACGACTGCAGCCTCGAGATTTGGCGCGAACGGGATCGGGACATCCGGCACGGCCAGCCGCCGGACCGGTGCTCGGAGCGCGTCGTGGGCGCGCTCGCCGATTCCTGCCGCGAGCTCGGAGGCGACCGAGCAGGTCAGCCGGCCCTCGTCGACAACGACGGCGCGGCCGGTCTTTGTGACCGAGGCGATGATCGCGTTCCACGGCATCGGGTTCAGCGTGCACACGTCGACCACCTCGACGAACATCCCCTCTCCGGCAAGCCTTTTGGCCACCGCACGCGCGCGGTGAGCCATTAGTCCCGTGGCGAGCACCGAGACATCCCGCCCGACCGGCTCCACGACCGCATCTCCCAGCGACAAGGGCTCGGCTTCGAGGGACCCGCGCGTCGCCGCAAGCGCCGGGTGGTGCAGCACGATCACCGGATCATCGCTCTCGATCGCGGCCCGCGTCAGCCAGAAGGCCTGGTGGGGCGTCGACGGGAACACGACCCGAAGGCCGCCGGCCGCAAGGAAGAGCGCGCTGGGGACCTCCGAATGCTGGGCCGCGTTCGCTCCCGCCGCCCCCGCCGAGCCGATGATCACGAGCGGAATCGCAACCTGGCCTCCGGTCATGTAGCGAAGCCGCCCCGCTTGGTTGGCGAACTGGTCGAAGGCGACGTACGCGAAGCTCGAGAACATGATGTCGACCACGGGGCGCAGCCCGCCGGCAGCCGCACCGATTGCCGCCCCGACGAACGCGGCCTCCGAGATCGGGCAGTCCAGCACCCGCTCTGAACCGAACTCGTCCACCAGGCCGCGGGTCGGTCCCATCACGCCGATGCGGACATCCTCGCCCCACACGACCACGCGCGGGTCGGTCCGCATGCAGGTCGCGATCCCCTCGGCCAGCGCCGGGGCCAGGCGCTTCACCGGCGCGGAGGGCGAAACGCTCGTCACGCGAACACATCCTCGAGCGCGCGCTCGGGCGGCGGTTCAGGCTCCGCCTCGGCAGCGGCCAGCGCGGCGGCGAGCCCTGCCTCCTCCTCGGCTTCCATGGCCGCCCGCAGGCCGTCCGCGGCAAGCCCGGCATCGCGCAGCACCCGCTCGAGGCGATCGATCGGATCTGCCGCTGCGGGAGGCTCGCGATACGGCTTGGCATAGCTCTCCTCGCCCTCGTGATGGCCTCGCCAGCGGGCCGTGCGGCATTCGATGAACGTCGGTCCACGACCGGAGCGCGCTCGCGCGGTGGCCTCACCGGCCAGACGGTTCACCGCCACGACGTCATCGCCGTCGACCTCCACGGCGGGTATGCCGAACGGAGCGGCGCGCGCGGCGATGCTTTCGCCCGCGGTCACGGCATCCGTCGGAGTGAACTCGGTGTAGCCGTTGTTCTCGCAGACGAACAGGACGGGCGCCTGCCACAGCGCCGCGAGGTTCAAGGACTCGAACAGCACGCCCTGGTTGGCGGCCCCATCTCCGAAGAACGCCGCCGAGATCCCGCCGCTGCCCAGCCGCTTGGCGGCAAACGCGAGGCCGACGGCATGCGCGATCCCGCCGCCGACTATCCCGTTGGCCCCCATCGCGCCCTGGGCGGGCGCGCTGACGTGCATCGAACCACCCTTGCCGCGGCAGTATCCGCCCGCCCGACCCAGAATCTCGGCGAACATCTTCTGCGGGTCCAGCCCGCGCGCGACCATGTGATGGTGGCCTCGGTGGGTCGAGGTGATCTGATCGCCGTCCTTGAGCGCCGAGCAGACCCCCACCGCGGTCGCTTCCTGCCCGATCGACAGGTGGACCACGCCGACGAGCCGGCCGGCCTTGTACAGGTCCGCCAGCATCTGCTCGAACAGCCTGATGCGGACCATCGTCCGCAGCCATTGCACCCCCCCTTGCTCGAGGGCGTGCGGGCTTTGACCACTCACGCGCGCGAGCTTATCCGGCCCCGAGCAGCGGACCAACCCACTTACTTACAAGCGGCTGACCAGCTCGGCGACGATCTCGGCCGCGGGCTGCTCGCGGCGCGCCAGCGCCACGCTCTGCCCCGCCCAGAGCGAGAGCGCCGCGATGTCGCCGCTCGTGTCCGTCAACGGCAGCGCGCACGAGTAGCGGACGATCGGTTCTCCGTCTGCTCGCGTGGCGACCGGCTCGCCTTCGCCGGGGCGGGCCCCGGGAGGCGGGCAGCCGGCGGTCTCCCAGGCCGCGGCGGTCGCGTTGCGCAGCGCGCGGTGAGCTGCCTTCGGCCAGTCGATGTCGTAGAGGTCGCGATACCACACCGCATCGGTCTCGGCCGCCTCCAGGACGCGCTGCTTGTAGACCGAATGAACCGGTGCCTCCTGCGCAACGAGAAAGCGCGTCCCGAGCCATGCCGCCTGTGCGCCGAGCGCGAGCACGGCGGACACCCCCCGGGCGTCGCCGATCCCCCCGGCGGCGATCACGGGGACCGGGGCGACCGCGTCGACGACCGCAGGCACGAGCGGCAGCGTCGCGATCGTCCCCCACACGTGGCCGCCCGCCTCCCAGCCCTGCGCCACGATCACGTCCACGCCGAGCGCCGCCGATCGACGCGCTTCCTCGGCGCTGCCGACCGTGTGAAGCACAAGCGCACCGGCGTCGTGCGCTTGCTCGACGTGCCCAGCGGGGTCGCCCGAGGCCAGCGAGACGATACGCAGCCCCGCTTCGAGCGCCTGATCCAGGCGATGGCGCTGATCCCAGGCAAGGACGAGGTTGCCCGCGAACGGCCGGTCGGTCGCCGCTGCCGTCTGCGCGACGATGGCCTTGACATCGTCGACCCACGTCAGCGCGACCGTTCCCAGCGCGCCCGCCTCCGAGACCGCCGCGGCCAGTGGTGGCGCGGCGGCGATCGGCGCCTGGACGACCGGATGCCTGATCCCCAGTAGCTCACAGACCGGTGTGGTCATGCGCCAACGCTAGCCGGCGTTAAAGCGCGACGAATACGTTCTTGAGTTCGGTGTAGTGGTCGAGCGCGTGCGGACCGAGCTCCCGACCCAGCCCTGACTGCTTGAAACCGCCGAACGGGGTGGTGACCCGCACCGAAGTATTGGAGTTGACCGAAAGCGTGCCACTCTCGAGCGCCCGCGCGACCCGCAGTGCGCGCGCTCCGTTCTGCGTCCAGATCGAGCCCGAGAGCCCGTAGATCGTGTCGTTGGCAAGGCGGATTGCCTCCTCCTCGCCGTCAAACGGGATAACCGCCGCCACGGGGCCGAAGATCTCCTCCCTCGCGGCGCGGTCCACGTTGGAGACGGGACAGAGCACGGTCGGGGCAAACCAGTAGCCCGGCCCCTCCGGAGCGGTGCCACGGAACGCGATGGGCGCGCCATCCTCGAGATAGGAGGCGACCTTCTCGCGCTGGTCTGCGGAGATCAGGGGTCCCACCTCCGTTTGCTCATCGAGCGGGTCGCCCACGCGCAGCGACTTCATCGCGGCCTCCAGCTCGGACATGAACTCCTCGAGCGCCGCACGCTGCACCAGGATCCGCGAGCGCGCACAGCAATCCTGCCCCGCGTTGCCGAACACCGCCAGCGGGGCTGCAAGGGCCGCCGCAGCGATGTCGGCGTCAGCAAAGATCACGTTCGCCGACTTGCCGCCGAGTTCGAGCGTCACCCGTTTGATCTGCTGCGCGGCGAGCTCGCCGATCCGCCGTCCCACGGCCGTCGACCCGGTGAATGCCACCTTGGCCACCTCGGGGTGCTCCACCAAGCGCTCGCCCACGATCCGTCCGGGGCCGACCACGACGTTCAGGACGCCTTCAGGAAGGCCCGCTTCGAGCGCGATCCGCTCAAGCTCGAGCGCGGTCAGCGGTGTGAGCTCGGCCGGCTTGAGAACAACGGTGTTGCCCGCCGCAAGCGCCGGTGCGATTTTCCACGAGGCGATGGGCAGAGGAAAGTTCCAGGGGACGATCAGCCCTATCACTCCAAGCGGTTCGCGAAAGGTCATATCGATCCCGCCCGCGACCGGGATCGTCTCTCCCAGCAGCCGCTCGGGCGCGCCCGCGTAGTACTCGAAGGTGTCGGAGACCATGCCGATCTCGCCACGTGCGTCGCCGATGGGCTTCCCGACGTTGCGCGCCTCCAGCACCGCGAGCTCCTCGGCGTGCGCCGCAACCGCATCCGAGATCGCCCTCAGCACCCGCGCGCGATCGCCCGGGGCGAGCGCACGCCAGGCGGGCAACGCTTCTTTGGCGCGCGCGATCGCTGCATCGGCCTCCTCGACACCGGCGTGCGGCAGCTCCGTCAGCATCTGCTCCGTCGCGGGCTCGATCACCCTCAGCATCGTCTGGCTGCTCGTTGCCACGGCGGTTACCTCCCTCTGGCGGCGCGGGCCTCGTCCGCCGCTGTTGACTTCTCGCTTACTGTAGCTGCTATAAGGACCTCAACCAGGACCATTACCGCGACGCAGAGAGCAGGAGTGACCGCTGACCGCGAACGCCCTCGTTGACAGTTCTGCCACCAATGTGCTGCCCCCCGAGCTCGACCGTCGCTACCCGTTGATCGTCGCCGGCGACGGGGTCTGGGTGCAGGACGCCGCGGGCCGACGCTATCTCGACGCGATGAGCGGAGGCTCGATGGCCCTGACGCTGGGGCACGGGCGCGAGGACCTGATTGAGGCGGCGCGAGCCCAAGCGGAAAAGGTCGCGTTCGTGCACAACGAGCGACTCACCAATCCCGCCCAGGAGCAGCTCGCGCTCGAGCTCGCCTCGGTCGCGCCCGAGGGCATGGAGCGGGTGCACTTCGTCACCGGCGGCTCCGAAGCCAACGAATGCGCGCTGCGCCTTGCACGCACCTATCACGTGGAGCGGGGAGAGCCGCGCCGCTGGCGCGTGATCTCTCCTGCCCAGGGCTACCACGGGCCCACCATGGCCACGCTGGCGCTGACCGGTCGGGCCGGTCTGCATGGCCCGCTCACCCCGTATCTGCGCGAGCAGCCCCACATTCCCCCGAGCACGTGGCGGTTCGATCCCACCGGGGAGCAGGCGCTCAACGCGCTCGACGACGCGCTCGAGCAGGCCGGGCCGGAGAACGTCGCGGCCTTCTTCTCGGAGGCGATCAGCGCCGCGGCCCTGCCGGCCTACACGCCGCCGCCGCGCTTTTGGGAGGGGCTGGCGGAACGGCGCGAGCGCCACGGCTTTCTCATCTGCTTCGACGAGGTGGTGACGGGGATGGGCCGAAGCGGCAGCTGGTTCGCGGCCGACAGAATGCCCTTTACGCCCGACATCATCGCCACTGCCAAGGGCCTCGGGGCCGGCTACGCGGCCATCGGCGCGGCGATCTGCCATGAGCGTGTCTACGAAGCGGTGGCCCGCGGGTCGCGGAGCTTTACGCTGGGCCATACATGGGATGGCTCGCCGCTGCCGTGCGCGGTGGGTCTCGCCGTGATCGACGCGCTGCGGCGCGAGCGGCTGATCGAGCGAGTCGCCCGGCGCGGCAGCAGCCTTCGAGAGGAGCTCGCGGAGGCGCTGCACGGCATCGCGATGGTGCGCGAGGTTCGCGGACACGGCTTCCTACTGGGCGTGGAGTACGTCGATCCGCGCGACGGCGAGTCGTTCTTACCGGCCACGCTAGGGGTCGCCGGGCGGATAGATGACGTGGCGCTCGCTCATGGCCTGGTGACCCTCTCGACCCAGCCCACCGGCGACGGCTACGCCGGGGACCAGAGCCTGTTCGCGCCGCCCTTCACCGCCAGCGACGAGGAGCTCGCCGAGATGGTGGCGCGCTTCGCGGCGGCGGTCCGAGAGGTGGCCGACTACGTGGAGCGGGAGCTCGCCGGACAGAAACCGGTGCCTCAGCGCGTAGCCGCGGCCGACGTGCAATGACCACCTCCGAGCCGCCACGGTCGATGCGCGCCCTGGTGATCCAGCACGAGCAGCCCACCCCCGGGGGCTACGTGCATCAGTGGCTTCACGAGCGCGGAGCGGACCAGGACATCTATCGGATCGATGTCGAGGAGCGGGTTGTGGACCCCTGCGACTATCACCTGATCGTCTCGCTGGGGTCGGAGTTCCCGGCCTTCGACGACTCCGTGCCTTGGCTGGCCAAGGAGAAGCGGCTGCTGCTCGACGCCGCCGAGGCCGACGTGCCCGTGCTCGGAATCTGTTTCGGCGGCCAGCTCCTGGCGCGAGTCCTTGGAGGCAGGTCTTACCGCGGGGAGGTCGCCGAGATCGGGTGGCTTCCGGTGCGAAGCAAAGACCGCTCCCTGCTTTCAGAGGGGCCCTGGTTTCAGTGGCACTTCGACACCTTCACAGTCCCTCCGGGCGCCCATTTGATGGCCGACAGCTCGGCCGGCCCGCAGGCATTCAGCATCGGTCGCAGCGTCGGTGTCCAGTTTCACCCGGAGGTGACACCCGAGATCATGGATGCTTGGGTCGAGGTCTACCGGCACGAGCTCGACCAGGAGGGCGTCGACCCCGATCTTCTGCTCAAGGAGACGTACGAGCGCGCCGATGAGACCCGTGCCGCGGCCTGGCGGTTGTTCGACGGTTTTCTCGGGCGCACCCGCCGGGTCAGGGAGGCCGTTCGTGGCGGTTGACGTCTCGGGACGAGGCGCGAAGGCGGGAGACAGGCCACCTCTGCGCTTTGCGCCGATCCAACAACTTCGCGCGCACGAGTACGTCGCCGAGCAGGTCAAACGCCACATCGCCTTGCGTCTTATCGGACCAGGAGAGTCGCTTCCTTCGGAACGAGAGCTCGCGGCCACGTTCGGGGTAGGGCGTCCCACGATCCAGCACGCCCTGCGTCTCCTGGAGGCCGATCGGCTCGTTGAGACCAGGCGTGGCCGGAACGGAGGAACGTTCGTCGCTGGACCCATCGGCGATGGCGACGTGCTCGACGACCTGATGACCCGCGTGCTGCGGCGACGGCAGGAGCTCGACGAGGTGCTGCTCTACCGGCGCGTGATCGAGCCGAGCGTGGCGGGCGAGGCCGCCCGGAGCCGCCGCGGCGCGGACTTGGCCGCGATGTACAAGGCGATCGAAGCAATGTCTGAGGCATCGAGCGAGCCGGACTACATGCGCCACGACACCGAGTTCCATCTCTCGATCGCGCAGGCCACCCGCAACCGCTTCCTCATGTCGGCGATCGAGGACGTGCGCCTGCGGCTCAACGACGCGATGAGCCTACTGCCCGAATCGGATACCTGGCACCGCCGGCTTTCCGGCGAGCACGAGGCGATCGCCAAAGCGATCAGCGCACGCGACGCGGGGGCCGCCGCACAGGCCATGGACCTGCACGTCGCGGCCAGCGAGCTGAGCGTGAGGACGCTGCTGAGCGCGATCGGGAGGCGCCTCGCGTCATGATCACCTCCGAGCACACGCACGTCTTTCCGCGCCTGCTCGATCTCGCCTATCCCAGCATCGAGCGCGGCAGGGGCGTGCGGCTCTATACGACCGACGGCTCAGAGGTGCTGGACGCGTGCTCCGGCGGAGCGATGGTGGCGTGCCTCGGCCATGGCGACAGGCGGATCGTCGAGGCGGCCCGGGATCAAGCACGCCGGATCTCGTACGTCTATAACCACCACTTCACGAACGAGCCGCAGGAGCGCCTGGCGAAGGCGCTGATCGAGCTCGCAGCGCCGGAGATGACGAGAGTGCGGTTCGTCTCCGGCGGCTCCGAAGCCAACGAGACCGCGATCCGGTTGATCCGCCAATACCACGTCGACCGCGGGGAGGAGCGGCGCTGGCGGATCATCTCGCCCGCGCAGGCTTATCACGGTGCGCTGTTCGGCGCGCTCGCCCTAACCGGCCGGCACAGCCTGCAGGCGCCCTACGGCGAGTACCTCCCGGGGCACCTGCACATTCCCCCGGCGACGTGGCGTTTCGATCCCTCGGGTGAGGAGTCACTGCGCGAGCTCGACCGGCTGCTCGAGGCCGCCGGCCCGGACACGATCGCTGCGTTCGTGTGTGAGCCGGTGGGGGCCGCGGCGCTGCCTGGGTACTCTGCCCCGGAGCGCTTCTGGGAGGGGGTCGCCGAGCGTCGCGACCGACACGGCTTCCTGATCTGCTTCGACGAAGTTGTGACCGGGATGGGCCGGACGGGGAGCTGGTTCGCCTCCGACCAGCTTCCGGTCAAAGCCGACATCATCACCGGGGGCAAGGGTCTCGGCGCCGGGTACGCGCAGCTAGCCGCCACGCTGTGCGCAGAGCACATCTACGAGGCGCTCGCCGCCGGCTCGCGCAACTTCGAGCACGGCCATACGTGGGATGGTGCGCCGCTGCCGTGCGCGGTGGGGTTGGCGGTCCTCGACGTGCTGTGCGAGGGCGGCCTCATAGAGCGCGTACGTGAGCGCGGGCCCTCGCTCCGCGAGGAACTGGAAGAGGCGCTGGCGGACTCGGAGCTCGTCCGGGAGGTCCGTGGCCGCGGGTTCCTGCTCGGCGTCGAATTCGTCGATCCCCGTGATGGCGAGTCGTTCCTACCCAACGAGCTTGACGCGGCCGCGCTGGTCGACCAGAAGGCGTTCGAGCACGGGCTGCTCGTGACCTCGACGCACTCGACCGCCGACGGCTACTGCGGCGATCAGACGCTGCTAGCGCCCGCGTTCATCGCCACCGACGATGAACTCGGCGAGATGGTCGCGCGCTTCGCGGAGACCGTCTCGGAGGTGGAACAGGCGATCAAGCAAGCGCTCGCGGGAGCGGCGGCGTGACCGAAGTGTCGCTGTCCGAACTGGCGGCGGACGCCGGCGAGGTTGGCGCTACCGGCGTGGAATTCGTGCTCCTGGGCATGCCCGACGTGCACGGATCGGTGCGTGGCAAGGCGCTGCGGCCCGAGGCGTTCGAGGCGGCCATGGCCAAAGGGGCCGTGATGACCGACCTCTTGCTCGCGCTCGACCCCACAGACGAGCCGATCACTTTGTATGAGCGTTTCGGGATCCGCTCGGGTGCCGCCGACCTCCTCGTACATCCCGATCCCGAGACGCTGCGCGAGCTCTCCTGGCGGCCCGGATGGCGGATCTGTCTGTGCACCCCAGCGTGGCCCGACGGCAGTCCGTGTGAGCTCTCCTCGCGCGAGACGCTGCGGGGAGCGCTCGAGCGGATGGCCGCGCAGGGGTATGAGACCCGGGCAGCTTTCGAGTACGAGGTCAGGGTCCGCGATGGCGAGGGCCGGCCGCTCTCGAGCGGGCTCAGCTACAGCGCCGGCGAGGTCGTCCGCTTCGAGCGATTCGTGGCTGAGCTGGTGCCCGCCCTCGAAGGGCTAGGGATCGAGCTGTCGGCAGTGCACACCGAGGCCGGCCCGGGCCTGCTCGAGCTCAACGTCGCTGCGCGCCGTGGGATGCGCGCCGCCGACGATGCCGCATACACCAAGCTCGCGGTAAAGGGGGTCGCGGCGGCGATGGGCCTTCACGCCAGCTTCCTGGCCAAAACGGCGCCCGGCGAGGAGGGCTCAAGCGGCCACGTCCACCTCTCCTGCTGGTCCGATGGGGCGAACGCCTTCGGCCCTTCGGGCGCCGCGGGCGGCGATTCCGAGCTTGCGCCGGCGTTCGGCGGCGCGATCGCCGGGGTCCTCGAGCACCTGCCGGCAGCCTCGCTGATGCTCAATCCCACCATCAACTCGTACAAGCGGCTGGTGCCCGGGTGGTTTGCGCCGGTCAACGTCAGCTGGGGCCACGAGAACCGCTCCTGCGCGGTGCGCGCGATCCGCGGTCCCCACCTGGAACGATGGCGGATCGAGTGCCGCCGGCCGGGGGCGGATGCCAACCCCTACCTGGCGCTCGCCGCGCTGGTGTCCTGCGCCGCCGACGGGGTCGCGCGCCAGGCGCCGCCGCCGCCCCCGATCGTGGGCGACGCCTCCGAGCGCGACGATCTTCCAGGCCTGCCCGGGTCGCTGGAGAGTGCGATCGCGGCCTTTGACGCGGATTCGAAGTTCCGTCGCCTCCTCGGAGAGCGGTTCTGCGATTACTACCGGGCCTCGCGGGCCTGGGAGCTCGCGGCGTGGCGCCAAACGGTCTCGGAGTGGGAGCGGGAACGCTATGAACGCACTGTCTGAGCCGGTGATCGGGATCTGCGCGCTGCGCGAACGCGCGCGCTGGAGCTACTGGGACCAGCCGGCGCACCTCGTCGCGGATTCGTACGTCGCTTCCGTGCAGCGGACCGGCGCGGTGGCGGTCCTGCTGCCGATCGCTACACGGGCGCCGGCGGAGCTGCTGGTACGGATCGACGCCCTGCTGCTGGTCGGCGGCGCGGACCTCGACCCGGCGACTTACGGCGCCGCGCGCGAGCCTGCGACAGTCGCTACGACGCCCGAGCGTGACGGGTTCGAGATCGCGATGTTGCGCGGGGCGCTCGAGCGAGGGCTGCCCGTGCTCGGTATCTGCCGTGGCATGCAGGTCATCAACGTGGCTTTCTCAGGAACGCTCGTGCAGGACCTCGTCACCGAAAAGGGGGACCATCCCCACCGAAAGGCGCTAGGAACCTTTGAGGGCACCGACCACGTTGTCACGCTTACGCGCGGTTCTCTCGCCGCCCAGGCCGCCGGTGAGGAGGTCCACGTGGTCCGTTGCCACCACCATCAGGCGATCGGCAGGCTCGGCGACGGGCTCGTGGTCAGCGGTAGAGCCGCCGATGGCGTGGTCGAGGCGGTCGAGGCCGCGGACGGTCGCTGGCTGCTCGGCGTCCAGTGGCATCCGGAGGCAGACGAGCGCAGTCGTCTCTTTGCCGCCCTTCACGATGCGGTGCGAGGCCATACGGACGCTCGCTCCGGAGCTTGGGCACAAGCACGAGATGTGGGAAAACTAGGCGTCGGGAGGTCGGTTTAGATGGCAACAGCGGAGGAGCAGTCGGTCACCGTCGAGGACGTGCTCGCAGGCTGGCGCGAGCAGGGGGTCCGCCGCGTCCGCTTCGAGCTGCCCGACATGCACGGCAACAGCCGCTCGAAGCTGGTGCCGATCGAGCACGCCGGACAGTACGCGGAGGAGGGTCTGAACATGTACGGCGGGGCAGTCGTGCTCGACACCCGCTCCGACATCGTGCCAGGGACGCTCTACAACGAGGAGATCGGCTACGCGGATCAGCGCCTGACGCCCGACCCCAGCACGGCGGCGATCGTCCCATGGGCGATGCACACCGGACGCATGATCTGCGACACCTACTGGGACGACGGCAGACCCCTCGGCGCAGCCCCGCGGCATGTCTTTCGACGCGTGCTGGATCGCTGCCGCGAGCTCGGGTACGAGCCGCTCATCGGAATCGAGCCGGAGTTCTATCTCCTCGACGGCGACACGAAGCAGCCTTTGTTCGAGGGCTACCACATCTTCAACACCATTCGCAACACCTGGGTGCCGGCGATCGAGCGGATCGTTGACGAGGCGCGGACGTTCGGGATCGACGTCCTGACGGCCAACTGCGAGTACGCGGGTTCCCAGTGGGAGATCGTGTTCGGCCCCAGCAGCGGGATGGCGGGACCCGACACCGCGTTCAGCTTCAAGAACGCCGCCAAGGAGCTCGCGCACCAGGAGGGTTTGATCGCAACGTTCATGTCGAAGCCGTTCACCGATTCCGCCGGTTGCGGTGCTCACAACCACATTGCGCTATTGGAACGCGATGGGGGCGCAAACGCCATGTCCGACGCCAATGCGCAGTGGGGACTGTCGAAGGTCGGGCGCAGCTTCGTGGCGGGGCAGCTGCGACACGCCCGCTCCATCTACACGCTGCTGGCGCCGACCTTGAACTGCCTCAAGCGCCGGCGGACGCACACCTTCAGTCCCACCAACGTCTCGTGGGGACTCGAAGACCGCAGCGCGCTGGTCCGTATCAAGGGTGGCAGCGCGAAGAGCAGGCATGTGGAGAACCGAGCGCCTACGGGGCTATCCAACCCCTATCTCGCAAGCGCCGCCCTGCTGGGCACAGGCGTGCTCGGCGTCGCGGAGGAGCTCGACCTCGAGCCGCCGGCTGCGCCCCCCGCCGAGGAGGACGCGTCAAAGCCCCCGCTGCCGACGACGGTGCAGGAGTCGCTCTCGCTGCTGGAGAACGACGAGCGGATCGTCGAGCTGCTGGGCCCCGAGTTCGTCACGGCGTACACGGTTATGCGCCGGCATGAGCTGCAGCGGTTCGCCGATCACGTGACCGACTGGGAGCTCGAGGAGTACCTCGAGCTGTATTGAGTTTGGGTGCGGCTTCCACCTGTTCCTCACGGGCACAGGCCGCGCGCGTGCGGGCGGTCGGGATCTCGAGGCCCGGCGGCCCCGAAGTCCTCTCCGTGATCGAGCGTTCCGTCAGGGCGCCTAGGAAGAACGAGGTGCGCCTCGCGGTCGCGGCGGCGGCCGTCAATCCGACCGACATCGTCGTGCGCCTGAACGGGCTCGAGGATCAGGCCCCGCCCTGGGTGCCGGGCATGGATCTCGCCGGTGTCGTCGAGGCTACCGGCGAAGGCGTCGATCGGCTTGCCGTGGGCGACGAGGTCATGGCGGCTGTGACCCCGCGGCGCCCGGAGGGAGGGGCGCAGGCCGAACTGGTCGTCGCGCCGGTGGCAGCCGTCGTCCCGATCCCGGTGGGCACGACGGTGACGCAGGCCTCGACGCTGCCCATGAACGGGCTGACGGCGATGCTCGCTCTAAAGGAGCTGGAGCTCGAGCGGGGAGAGGCGTTGGCGGTGTCCGGCGGCGCGGGCCTGCTCGCCTCCTACGCGATCCCGCTCGCGAAGCTCCGCGGCCTGGCCGTGGTCGCGGACGCAAAGCCCGAGGATGAGATGCTCGTGCGGAGCTTCGGCGCAGACCTCGTACTGCCGCGCGGCGAGGATTTTCCCGCCGCCGTGCGCGGAGTGGCGCCCGACGGGGTTGACGGCTTCCTCGACACGGCGCTGCTTGGACAGCAAGCCTTTGGCGCCATCCGTGACGGCGGCAAGCTCGCGATCGTGCGTCGCTTGAAGGGGCTGGTGCCCGAGCGCGGGATCAAGATCCGCGAGGTCTACGTCTTCGACGTGCTGGAGCGGACGGATTGGCTTGCGGAGTTGCGCGGCCTCGCCACCGGCGGCCAGTTCCAGCTGCGTGTAGCGGGGGAGTACCCTCCCGAGCGCGCAGCGGACGCCCACCGCGCGATGGAGGGGGGAGGCCTGCGTGGCCGAGCGCTGATCGTCCTCTAAAAGCTCGGTTGCCCGGCTTTAGTCGGGCGCTGTCGCGTACCCTCGCGCAAGGATGGCAGCCTCGGCGCCGGCCTATCGCACCCCGAAGGAGCGGTTCGCCGATCTCCCTGGCTTCCCCTTTGCGCCGCGCTACCGCGAATAGCAGGGATTGCGCCTGGCGCACCTCGACGAAGGCGAGGGCCCTGCCGTGGTTTTGCTGCACGGCGAGCCCACCTGGTCATACCTCTACCGCAAGGTCATGGGTCCGCTGCTGCAGGCAGGCTACCGCTGCATCGCGCCCGACCTCCCCGGCTTCGGTCGCTCCGACAAGCCGCTGGATGAGCGCTGGCACTCCTACGACAACCACACGGCCGCGGTCGCCTCGCTCCTCGAGCAGCTCGACCTCAGAGACGTGACGCTGGTGATGCAGGATTGGGGCGGGCCGATCGGCCTCCGCGTGGCAACAACCGCCCTGCCGGCGCGGGTCGCGCGACTCGTCCTGATGGACACCGGCGTCTTCGATGGGCACCAGTCGATGAGCGAGGGCTGGCACCGCTTCCGCGAGTTCGTGGAGCGCACGCCCGATCTACCGATCGGGGTTCTCATCCGCGGCGGTTGCAAGGTTCCGCCGCCGGAGGAGGTCGTGGGCGCGTACGAGGCGCCCTTTCCCGACGAGCGCTCGAAGGCGGCGGCGCGGGCATTCCCGGCGCTGATCCCACTCACGCCCGACGCGCCCGGCGCGGCCGAGGGTCGGGCGGTGATGGCTGCACTTGCGCGGGAGAGCCGCCCGACGCTCGTCTTGTGGGCGGACTCCGACCCGGCCCTTCCGCTCGAACCCGTCGGCCGGCTCGTGCAGCAGCTGATCCCGAGCGCGGACGAGCTGAGGGTCATCGCCGACGCGGGCCACTATCTCCAGGAGGATCAGGGGGAGCGGATCGGAGCGCTCGTCGCGGAATGGTTGGGCGCCTGCCGCTAGGTTCGCGGCGTTTGGTCACGATTCCTGGGCAGTGGGGCGTACCAGCAGTTCGTTGACGTTCACGTGTGGAGGTTGGGAAACGGCGTACATGACTGCCCGGGCGACGTCGTCCGGTTGGAGCGCTCCCGCGCCCGCGCCCTGGTCGAAGAAGGGAGTGTCGACCATCCCTGGTTCGATCACCGTGACGCGTACGCCGTCTCCGTGGACCTCCTGACGGGCGGCTTCCCCCATCGCGGTCACGGCCCACTTGGTCGCCGAGTAAAGCGATCCGCGCAGCGCCCGGCGACCGGCCACCGACCCCGTCAGGAGCAGGTGGCCCTGCGTCTCGCGGAGCGCTTCGAGGGTGGCCCGGATGGTGAGCGCCACGCCGTAGACGTTGGTGAGCACCATCGACCGCCAGTGCCCGACGTCCGAGGCCAGGAATCCGCGCGGCGCGCCGAAGCCCGCGTTGGCGAAGGCGATATCGAGACGGCCGAAACGTTGCGCTGCCACGCGCGCGAGCGCCTGCTGCTGCTCCCAGTCGCTGACGTCGCACTGGACCGCGACGGCGCGCTCCTCGCCGCCAAGTTCCTGCGCCAGAGTTCGCAACCGATCCAGCGAGCGGGCCCCGCGAACCAGGCGATAGCCCTCGCCTGCGGCGTGACGAGCAGTCGCTGCACCAATGCCGCTGGAGGCGCCGGTGATCAAAAAGACGCGATCTTCCGCCACACCCGAGCCTCAGTTACACGCTCGCCACACGGGTCACCGCCGTGATTGAACCAGGAGTGCAATCCTGCCGGTACTCATCGAGCTCGAGCGATTAGAAGGGACGGTGCTCATGGCGATCCCGACGTATCAGACCGTGAAGCTGACCCCCGGGCGCCACCCCGGACCCCATCTGGGCGCCTGCGTTATGGAGCTTGCCTCGATGCTCGCGGAGGAGCCGTTCACCGATCGGCCCGCGACGATCTCGCCGGTCATCGGCGCGTTCCTCCGCACCTACAACGATGGACTCGATGATGGGCGTCGGCAGGACCTATATCCGCTGGCCTCGCTGATTGTCGGGACGGCCAGCGGCCGTGCTGTCGAGCGCGAGCGCGCCAGCCGCTGTCTGGGCTTCTCCCGCAGCCTTGGCGCTGCCCTCCCCGGGGGCCGCGCAGCGGTCGGCATGAGCACGCCCGAGGCAAGCGGCACCTGGGCGGCACTGGCGGCGCTGCGCACCGGCCCGTCCGAGGACGCGCATCGTCGCGCACTGGCGTTCGTGCGCGAGCTCGCCGCGTTGAAGCCGGCGCACCGCCAACCCCGCTGGCCCTCATGGGTCATGGGCCGCGATCCAGGAGAGGCCGTCGAGGTCGCGATGGCCGATGTGGACCGCTGCGCCTCGCTCGAGGAGCCCCACGCGCTGGCGTAGAAATCTAGACGCGGTCTGACAAGACGCACCGACGGGCGTACCATCGTGGTATGACCGCACTCGGTCTCGCACTGTTGGTGATTGGCGGGGTCGTCGTGATTCTCGAGGCTCACGTTCAATCGCTGGGCTTCCTCGGAGTGCCCGGTGTGGCCGCGCTCACGGCCGGGACCGTATTGACGGTCACCGGCGTAGGCGGCGGCGTGGCGCTCGTGGTCGCGTGCGCCCTGGTGCTTGCGGCAATCGGCGCGGCCGCGGTCGCGCTGTCGCTCAACAAGGGGATCGCGGTCCGCAGGCGCAGGATCCAGACGGGGTCGGAGGGCATCATCGGCCACTTCGGCGTGGTGCGCAGATGGAGCGAGCCCACCGGCACCGTGCTGGTGGACGGGGCCCTGTGGCAGGCGAGACTGTCGCTGCCCGACGAGGCCCCGCTCCACGACGGCGACCATGTGGTCGTCGAGCGTGTCAACGGCCTGACGCTCTGCGTCCGCAAGGCCGAAAACTGGGAGCTGGTGGCATGAGCGTCGCGCTCGTCGTGATCATCGTCGTGATCGGGGTCCTTTTCACGATCGGCGTGACCGCTGCCGCCGCCTCGGTCCGAGTGTTGAGGGAGTACGAGCGGGGTGTCGTGTTTCGGCTGGGCCGGCTCATGCCCATGCGCGGGCCCGGCTTGATCATGCTTGTGCCCACGATCGACCGCATGGTCAGGGTGAGCCTTCGCACCGTCACCTTGACGATCCCTCCACAGGAGGTGATCACCCGGGACAACATCCCGGTGCGCGTGACCGCAGTCGCGTACTACCGCGTTGTCGATGCCACCCGCTCCATTACCGAGGTCGAGAGCTTCCACACTGCGACGCTGCAGATCGCGCAGACGACGCTGCGCTCGGTACTGGGCGGGGTGGATCTCGACCATCTGTTGTCAGAGCGCGAGCGGCTCAACGAAGCGCTCCAGCAGATAATCGACACGCAGACCGAGCCGTGGGGAATCAAGGTCACCACGGTCGAGATCAAGGACGTCGAGATCCCCGAACGGATGCAGCATGCGATCGCGCGGCAGGCCGAAGCCGAACGGGAGAGGCGCGCGAAGATCATCAACGCCGAGGGCGAGTATCAGGCTGCCTCCCGCCTCGCCCAGGCCGGTGACGTGATCGGAGCCAACCCGGTCACGCTCCAGCTTCGCTACCTCCAAACCTTGCGGGAGATCGGGGCATCGCAGAACTCCACGGTCGTGTTCCCGATGCCCATCGACCTCGTAAAGCCAGTGCTCGAAGCAGCCGGCGGAGTCTTCGGCGCGACCCAGCAGGAGAGTCAGCACGAGCAATTGACCAGCGGAGACGGAGGCGACGGCGTCGGTGCTACGGACGAGCTTGGCTCGGGCGAAGCGACGGGCTCCGTGACGGGAATCGGCGCCGGCGGCTCCGAAGACCCGCTCGGCGAGGTCGACGCCGGCGGCGAGGATCCAGCCGTCACTGAAGTCTCAACGCCCGCCGAAGATCGGCAAGGATCACGTCTGGATGACGAATGATCTGGCGCCAGGTATAGCGGAGCACGGTAAACCCAGCCGCGCGTAGACGCAGATCGCGCTCGTGGTCGCGCCCGATCTGGGCCGCGGTGCCGTGCGCTCCCTCGCCATCGAGCTCAACGATCACGCGCTGATGGCGCCAGAGCGCGTCGACCATCAGCCCGAGGACCGTGGCGTTGACCTCCGGCTTGGGCAACCCCGCAGCTTCACAGAGCTCGAAGAACCGTCGCTCGAGCTCGCTGCGCGTGTACGCGAACTCTGGGCGATGGTTATCGAGCGTCCGGCGCAGCTTCTTGCTGCCCGGTCGGCCGGAGCCGAGGACTTCGTTCACCGCGCCGAAATCGAGCAGTCTTCTGTACTGCGCCTCCGCAAGCGCATGGCGCACCCGGCGCAACGGCGCGACCGAAGCGAAGTCGAGCAGGGTCTGAGGGACCGTCGTGACTGGGAGACGACGGTGCCAAACACGCTGCACCCGACGGCGTCGGTGGACGATGACCCTGCGATGCGCGCCGCGGGGCAGCGACGCGCACCTCCTCGGCGTGCTCAGGTCGATCCGAGTCGACTCACGATCGGTCAGCTCCCACCACCATGCGGCTGTCGCGTGGCTGAGCATTGCGCCCGGGCCGGCGCTCTGCCCATGAACGATGCTCGCCCATGGCCCTAGCGTGACACCAATTCCTGTTACGGAACAAGGCAGCTAAGTGTGAAATCCGGCGGTCCCGCGCCGCGCATGCGCGGCCCGGCAGCGGATGACTCGGGCGCCGCGCGCTCTAAGCGAGGCTGGATGCCGAGCGCGCGGCAAGCCCGAGGGCACATGTGCCGACCCGACCAGACACTTACAGTAGAAGGACCCACCGCCACCAGAAGACGACAACTTGTCCGCGAACAGCTTCGACGCCAGGGCCACGCTCACGGTCGGTGAGCGCTCCTACGAGATCTTTCGACTCGACGCCCTGCAATCCCGATTTGACGTCGCCAGGCTGCCCTTCTCGCTGAAGGTCCTGCTCGAGAACCTGCTCCGCAACGAGGACGGCGAATCGATCCGCAAACCTGACATCGAGGCCTTGGCGCGGTGGGACGCAAGGGCCGAGCCGGCCGACGAGATCGCGTTCGCGCCCGCCCGCGTGCTGATGCAGGACTTCACGGGCGTCCCGGCGGTAGTCGACCTGGCGGCGATGCGCGACGCCATGCGCGAGATGGGTGGCGATCCGAGCAAGATCAACCCTCTCGTGCCAGCGGAGCTGGTGATCGACCATTCCGTCCAGGTCGATGTGTTCGGCTCTCGTCAGGCATTCGAGCGCAACGCCGAGCTCGAATTCGAACGCAACCGGGAGCGGTACGCATTCCTGCGCTGGGGGCAGGGCGCGTTTGCGAACTTCCACGTAGTGCCACCGGATACCGGGATCGTTCACCAGGTCAACCTCGAGTACCTGGCGCGCGTGGTCTTTGAAGACGAGCGGTCAGGTCAGGCGTACCCCGACACGCTGGTGGGCACCGACTCGCACACGACGATGATCAACGGGCTGGGCGTGCTCGGCTGGGGGGTGGGCGGAATCGAGGCGGAAGCCGCGATGCTGGGCCAGCCGCTGTCGATGCTGATCCCTCAGGTGCTCGGCTTCAAGCTGACCGGGGAGCTGCAGGAGGGCGCCACCGCCACCGACCTGGTGCTGACGGTGACCGAGATGCTCCGACGCACCGGTGTGGTCGGCAAGTTCGTCGAGTTCCATGGCGCCGGTCTGGCCAACCTGCCGCTGGCCGACCGGGCCACGATCGGCAACATGTCGCCGGAGTTCGGCTCGACCTGCGCGATCTTCCCGATCGACGCCGAGACGTTGCGCTATCTCGAGTTCTCCGGACGGCCGCCTGAGCTGATCGAGCTGGTCGAGGCCTACGCGAGGGAGCAGGGGCTCTGGCACGACGAGGACTCGGAGGAGCCCACCTTTTCCGACCAGATTGAATTGGATCTGTCGACTGTCGTGCCCAGCGTCGCCGGGCCCAAGCGGCCCCAGGACCGGGTCGCCCTTACCGAGTCCAAGCAGGCCTTCCGCGAGGGGCTTGCGGGTTACCTTCCTGAGGATGACGAGGAGAACAGCGCGCTAGCGGACAGCTTTCCCGCCTCGGACCCCGTCTCCACGCACGTGCCGGACGGCCCGAGTCAGCGGGAGCAGCGCGGCGGCGCGAGGCTCGCGCAGCGCAAGGGAAACGCCGTCAGCGTCAGGCTCGCCGACGGAACCGAGACCGACCTCGACCACGGCGACGTCGTGATCGCAGCGATCACCAGTTGCACGAACACCTCCAATCCATCGGTCATGCTTGGCGCCGGCATCCTGGCCCGCAATGCGGTGCGGCGAGGATTGAAGGTCAAGCCGTGGGTCAAGACCTCGCTCGCGCCTGGCTCCAAGGTCGTGACCGAATACCTCGAGCGCGCGGGGCTGACCGCGTACCTCGACGACCTCGGTTTCAACCTGGTCGGCTACGGCTGCACGACCTGCATCGGTAACTCGGGCCCGCTTCCGGAGGAGATCTCGAAGGCGGTCGGCGACAACGATCTCGCGGTCGTCAGCGTGCTCTCCGGCAACCGCAACTTCGAGGGGCGGATCAATCCCGACGTGAAGATGAACTATCTCGCATCCCCCCCACTTTGCGTGGCCTACGCACTGGCGGGCACGATGGACATCGACCTCTACGAGGAACCGCTGGGCACCGGCAGCGAGGGCGAAGCGGTGTACCTGAAGGACGTCTGGCCGAGTGAGCAGGAGGTCGCCGAGACGATCGAGGATGCCGTCCAGTCAGACATGTTCCGCAAGAGCTACGGGGAGGTGTTCGACGGCGACGAGCGCTGGAACTCACTGGATGTGCCCGGCGGCGACCTGTTCGCCTGGGAGGAGGAGTCGACGTACGTGCGGCGGCCCCCGTTCTTCGAGGACCTGTCAGCGGAGCCCGACCCCATCACCGACATCGAACACGCGCGAGCGCTGGCGGTGTTGGGCGACAGCGTCACAACCGATCACATCTCTCCCGCCGGCTCGATCAAGCGCGATGGTCCGGCCGGCCAGTATCTGATCGACCGCGGCGTCAAGCCGAAGGATTTCAACTCCTACGGCGCGCGCAGAGGCAACCACGAGGTGATGATGCGCGGCACGTTCGCGAACATCCGCCTGCGCAACCTGCTGGCGCCGGGGACCGAGGGCGGGGTCACTCTGTATCTGGGCAAGCGCGGCGAGGAGCAAATGACGATCTACGAGGCGGCCATGCGCTACCTCGAGCAGCAGACCCCGCTGATCGTGCTCGCGGGCAAGGAGTATGGCTCGGGCTCGAGCCGCGACTGGGCGGCCAAGGGGACCGCGTTGCTGGGAGTCAAGGCGGTGATCGCGGAAAGCTTTGAGCGCATCCACCGCTCGAACCTCATCGGCATGGGCGTGCTGCCGCTGCAGTTCAAGGACGGTGGGTCGGTGTCGTCGCTGCACCTGAGCGGTCGCGAGACATTCACGGTCCGCGGCCTGGCGGACGCGGACAGTGTGCCGCGGGAGCTGACGGTGCAAGCGGATGACAAGCGCTTTGAGGTGATTGCGCGCATCGACACGCCGAAGGAGCAGCGCTACTTCCACCACGGCGGCATCCTCCAGTTCGTGCTCGCGCAGCTACTGAAGCCCGACGGGCACGCGCGCTAATAGATTTCCGCGCATGCATTCCCCAGCCAAGGCGTTAGACCTGCCGGAGCACGGATGAGTTCGCGCGATCTGCTCAGGGACCTGCTCACGGCCGCGGGGCCCTCGGGCTATGAGACCGACCCCGCCCGCGTCTGGCGGGAGTACTGCAGGGGCTTCGCGACAGAAGTGGCCTCAGACAACGTCGGCTCCTCCCACGCCCGCGTACCGGGCACGAGCGGAGGGCCCTCGCTGGCGGTGGTGGGACACATCGACGAGATCGGCCTGCACGTCACCCACATCGATGACGAGGGATATCTGCGCTTCGGGGGCGTCGGCGGCTGGGACCCGGCGGTGCTCGTCGGCCAGCGGATTCGGCTGCAGACCCGCGAGGGGCCTCTCGTCGGCGTGATCGGTCGCAAACCCATCCACCTGCTCAAGGAAGACGACCGCAAGAAGGTTCCCGAGCTCAAGCACCTGCACATCGACATCGGCGCGGTCAGCGGGGACGAGGCGCGCCAGCGGGTCAGGATCGGCGATGTCGGCGTGATCGACGGCGAGCCGGTGGAGCTGCCGAACCGTCGCGTCAGCTCACGCGCCCTGGACAACCGCATCGGCTGCCATGTGGCGGCCGAGACGGCACGGCTGGTTGCCGAGGCTGGAGGCGCACCGGGCGACGTGATCGCCGTTGCCGCAGCGCAGGAGGAGACCGGCTTTGGCGGGTCGCGTACGAGCGCCTACGGCCTGCGCCCCGACCTCGCGATCGCCGTCGACGTGACCTTCGCGACAGACCAACCGGGGATCGAGCTCGGAGAGATGACCAAGCACGGCCTCGGGGCGGGACCGGTGATCGCGCGCGGCACGACGCTGCACCCGCGGATCTTCGAGCTGCTCTATGAGGCTGCCGAGCAGGAGGGGGTGGAGTTCACGGTCGAGTCGCTGGGGCGGCGCACCGGCACCGACGCGGACGCCATCTACGTCTCGCGCGCGGGGATTCCCACGGGCCTCGTCTCCGTCCCCCTCCGCTACATGCACAGCCCCGTGGAGATGGTCTCCCTGCACGACCTCGAGGCGACCGCGCGCCTGATCGCGGCCTTCGCGCGTCGGCTCGAGCCGGGAATGTCGTTCGAGCGTTGACGGCGCCTTTAGTCCACCAGCAGGATCGAGGCGTGCGTCTCCCCGTCGCCGACGATCCACCGCCGTCGGCCGTCGCGCAGGACGAGCTTTTCGCCTGGATGGGCCGGAGCGCGGAACTCGATCTCCACGTCGAGCTGCTCGGGCTCGGGACCCCATTCGATGAGCAGCTCCTCCTCGAGCGGCTGCAGATAGGCGGAATTGTTGACGTGGGCCGCCAGGTCGCAATCGATGTGGCGAAATGTCCAGCGCCGCTCATCGACCACGGCCTGCGGACGCGGGTGGCGTAGGCGCGCGGTGACACGGCGACCCGAGGCTGCCTCGGAGAAGGTGTCGATCTCGGCCGGCAGCAGCGGCGCCAGGCGCTGACCCGTCGGGTCGAGATGGACCCACAGCGTGACCGCCTCTACCCGGCCCTCTCCGCCCTCCTCGGGCGCGATCGTGACCCGCCGTTCCGCCCACATCCGCGCTAAGCCGCTGCAGAACGTCTCGAGCCTGAACCGCTCGCCGAAGCGGGGGAAGCGAATCACGCTGATTCGCATCCTGCGGATCACCCAGACCGCCAGATGGGCCAGCCCGGCGTCGTCCATGTCCGCGTACGAGACGTCCTGGATCCAGCGCGCGAGCGCGTCGAGCCGGGTCCGGCCCGAAGGCGCCACGTCGGCCAGTCCCGGCGTCACCGCCGAGGAGTACATTCGACCCCGCTCGGGAGGCGGCACAATCTCGGTCAGTTTCTGGTCGGTCACCACATCGGAAAGTATGTCCGAGAACGACCGCGGTTCCGGGCGCTACCCGCCATCCGGGGGGTCTCCGCTAGCGTCAGCGCAGATGGCACACACATACATCACGGTTGATTGCGACGGGACCGAGGACGCCGTAGCGGTCGAGGAACCACTCGAGATCCGCGTCGATGGTGAGCCGCTGGCGGTTACGATGCGCACGCCAGGCCACGACGAGGAGCTAGCGCTGGGTTTTCTGTTCGGCGAGGGCCTCATCGACGGCCCCCGACCCGCCGGTCCGACGCCCGACTTCGTGGGGAATACGGTCGCGGTAAAGGGCCCGCTGAGCGGGGATCCCGGCCCGCGCCGCTTCTACACCACATCCTCTTGCGGGGTCTGCGGCAAGGGGGCGCTGGAACAAGTCGCGGTGATCAGCCGGCCGGCCCAACCGGGGCCCCAGGTGGCGCGCACGCTGGTGGCTGCACTGCCGGACAGACTCGCGCAGCCGACCTTCGCCAAGACCGGCGGGCTGCACGCGACCGGGCTTTTCGACGCCGGCGGCGCGCTCCTCTACGCGCGCGAGGACGTCGGCCGCCACAACGCCATGGATAAGGTGATCGGTCGAGCGCTGCTGGACGGGTTGGTGCCGCTCTCGGGGCTCATTCTGTGCGTGAGCGGCCGGCTCTCGTTCGAGCTCGCGCAGAAGGCGGCGGTCGCGGGAGCGCCGATCCTGGTGGGGGTCAGCGCGCCCAGCTCCTTGGCGATCGCGGTTGCGCAGGAACGCGGCCTGACACTATGCGGCTTCGCCCGCGGCGCGACCGTGAACGTCTACACCCACCCCGAGCGGATCGGCTAGCGGCCGCCGCCGTAAGTGCGGTCACACCGAGAGTGGCCGCCGGCGAATGACTGACGAGGACGCAGGAGGCGACGCGTAGCAGCGCTACGCGAGCCTACGAGGACGAAGTCAGGCGCCGCCGGAGGCCGCTCGAATGTGAACGTATTTGCGGTGGCGGCCGCTCGCCCGCGAGGGCTACTCGGCCACGAGCGCCACGAGCCGCTCGAGTTCCTCCTCGTCGCACCAAGCACCCACGGAAGCACGAATCACGCTCGCGTAGATGGGGACGCTGCGCACCGACACCCCGTGTTCGGCTAGCCGCTGCACCTCCTGATCGGCGTCCCGGTCAGCCAGCCTGAACGACACGAGCGTCGAACGGCCGCGTGGAAGCACCTCGATGCCCCGCTCCGTAAGCGATTCGGCCAGCTTCCCGGCCAGCGTCGCCGCCCGCTCGTGCACCCACTCCCAGCCGGCCTCGCGCAGCACGTCGAGTGCCGCTAACGCCCAGGCGCTGCGCAGGCCCGAGGGGAAGCCGTGGTCGAAGCGCGCGGCACCCACCGTGGGCTCGAGCTCGAGCGGTCGCTGCGCGTCGGCCAGCGAGCCGTATGAGGGCCAGGGGATCTCGAGCTCCTGTAAGCGTTCGGGGCGCACGAACAGGCAGCCAGATCCTTCCGGCCCGCACAGCCACTTCTGGCCCGAGCAGGCGTAGAAGTCGCATCCCAGCACGCCTACGTCGACAGGCACAGCGCCCAGAGCCTGGGCGGCGTCGAACAGCAATGGCACTCCCGTCGCGGCCAGGCTCGCGGTATCCACGACTTGACCGGAGGCCCAGGAGACATGGGAGCAGGCGACCAGCCGCGTCGAGGAGCGGACCTCGCCAGCGATCTCAGCAAAGGGCACCACACGAAGCTCGACGCCTCGGCTGCGCCGCGCCAGGCCCAATGGCGCGAGCAGCCCGGGATGCTCCTCGTCGGTCGTCAGGATCTCGTCGCCGGAGCGCAGATCGAGTCCCGAGAGCACCGTGTTGACGCCGTCGGTGGTCGAGCCCGTCAACGCGACCTGTTCGCCGGCGCAGCCGAGCACCTCCGCGTATCCGGCCCGCGCCGCCGAGGCGAGTTCGATCAGTCCCATGAAGAAGGATCGGCCGGACCTCCCCAACCGCCCCTCGAGCTCGATGCGTTCGCGCGCCGCGTCGATCGCCCGAGACGGCACAGGGCCCTCTGTGCCCGCGTTCAGGTAGGCACAGCGCTCGAGCACCGGAAACTGGGCGCGGAAGGTGGGGGCGTCCATGGGCCTACGCGATCTTATGTGCCGGCGGGGCGACGCGATCTTATGTGCTGCCGGGGCGCATGCGATGCCGCCGCCGCCAACCTCGCCTGGCGCAGTCCACAAATTGATTTTGGTATGCCAAAATTCCAGTTATGGCGATTCCCGATTCAATTTCGGCCTCGATCCAGGACTACGCGAAGGCCGTCTATGCGCTCGAGGCCCGCGCCGGCGCGGCGGTCTCGACCAACGACCTGGCTGCGCGCCTGGGCGTGACCCCGGGCTCCGTCTCGGGCATGGTGCGCAAGCTGGTCGACGGTGGTCTTGTCGAGCACCAGCCGTATCGAGGCGTGCGGCTGACCAACCGGGGTCGCCGCGTCGCGCTCGAGGTGCTTCGCCACCATCGGCTGCTCGAGCTCTTCCTGGCCGAGGAGTTAGGCGTGCCGTGGGATCGAGTACACGATGAGGCCGAAATCCTCGAGCACGTGCTGTCCGAGGACCTCGAGCGCCGGATCGCGGCTCGCCTGGGCAACCCGACTGTGGACCCCCACGGCGACCCCATCCCGACCGACCAGTTCGAGATCGACGAGGGCCAGACGATGAGCCTCGACGACCTGCCGACGGGGACTGTGGGCCGATTCGTGCGCGTCTCGGACTCGGACCCGGAGATGCTGCGCTACCTGTCACAGCAAGGGATTGAACTCGGCGACAGGGTAGAAGTCACCGGCCGCCAGCCATTCGGTGGACCGGTGTTTTTGCGCGTGGATCATCGCGAGTTACCGCTGGGCGGGCGGCTCGCGCAAGCGATGCGGATCGAGGTTTCGGGGCGCAGACGATGAGCTTCGGCCGCCGTAGCAGGATCCCGGCGCTCGAGGGCGCCACCGCCGAGGGCGCATCGGTCGTCGTACCCGAGCCGGGCGCAGTCGTACCCAGCGCGCTCGAGGAGCTGCTCGCGCGCGGTCGCGTGCGCGCGACCCTGGCCATGCTCGGGCCCGCCTTCGTCGCCTCGATCGCCTACGTCGACCCCGGCAACTTCGCCACCAACGTTCAGGGCGGCGCGAAGTACGGCTACATGCTCCTGTGGGTCGTGCTCGCGGCCAACCTGATGGCGATGCTGATCCAGTACCTCTCGGCCAAGCTCGGCATCGTCACCGACCAGAACCTGCCCGAGGTGGTGCGCCAGCGCTTCCCCCGAGCGGTGACGTGGGGCATGTGGGTGCAGGCGGAGATCATGGCCATGTCGACTGACATCGCCGAGTTTTTGGGCGCCGCGCTCGGGCTCAACCTGCTGTTCGGCGTCCCGCTGCTGCCGGCCGGGTTAATCACGGGCCTGATCGCGTTTGCGATCCTCGAGCTCCAGACGCACGGCTTCCGCCGCTTCGAGCTGGCGATCACCGCACTGCTGGGGATCATCTTCCTCGGCTTCCTATACGAGGCGCTGCGTATCGGGCCCTCGGCCCACGAATCGCTCAAGGGGCTGATCCCCGGCCTCGGGAGTACCGGCGCCCTCTACCTGGCGGTCGGGATCATCGGCGCGACCGTGATGCCGCATGTGATCTACCTGCACTCGGCGCTGACCAAGGGCCGGGTGCCGTGCCGCGACGATCGAGAAAGGAACCGTGTGCTGCGCTTCGAGCGGCTCGACGTGATCATCGCTCTGGGCCTGGCCGGGATCGTGAACATGGCGATGCTCGCCGTCGCCGCCAAGCTGTTTCATACCCCCGCCCTTTCCGGGCTGAGCACCATCCCTGCGGCCCACGCAGAGTTCGGACGCCTGGTCGGCGGCGGTGCGGCGCTCGCGTTCGCGGTCGCGCTGCTTGCGTCGGGCGCGTCGTCATCGAGCGTCGGTACCTACGCGGGCCAGGTAGTGATGGCCGGCTTCATCAACGTCCGCATTCCCGTGCTCGTGCGACGAGCGGTCACGATGCTGCCGGCGCTTGCCGTTCTCGCCGTGGGCATAAACCCGACCAACGCCCTCGTCCTTAGCCAGGTTGTGCTCTCCTTCGGAATTCCGCTGGCACTGATCCCGCTGGCGATGCTCACCTGCCGGCGCGATGTCATGGGGATCCACGTCAATCGCCTGGTCACGACAGTGTTGGCGTGGGGTTGTGCGATCCTCATCACCGGACTGAATGTTTTCCTGATCTATCAGCAGCTTTTCGGTTGATGACGGCCCGTATTTTGGTGCCGCTGAAAAGGCGGACTGGTTCGTTTCCAACCTCCGTCATCGCTCGCTAAATACTGCTGCGTTTGCAGGGGATTTCCGTTTCCGGGACGCGCGTTCGCGCACGTTCGTGTTCTGCCGTCGGTTTACGGCCCAGTGGTCTATGGTATGACTGACGGAGCGTGCTTTGCCGCGCTCGCGTTCGCCCCTGAGAGGAGCCCAGCATGCAGCAAACCGTCCGCAACGGCAGTCGCGTATCCACTTCCCCCCTCGGCACGGCCCCGCGCGGGCTCGGAGAGGAGTGGTGCGCGGATCTGTTCGAGCGGTGGCGGCGCCATCGGGATCAACGGGCGCGCGATGAGCTCGTGCAACGGTTCTTGCCGCTTGCGCGCAAGCTGGCGCACCGCTATCGCGGCGCGCATGAGCCGATTGAGGACCTTTTCCAGGTCGCCAGCCTTGGCCTGGTGAAGGCCGTCGACCGCTTCGACCCGAGCCGCGGAACGGCCTTCTCGTCGTTCGCCGTGCCGACGATCCTGGGCGAGCTCAAGCGCTACTTCCGCGACTGCGGCTGGTCGGTGCACGTTCCGCGCGGTGCCCAGGAGCAGGCCCTGAAGGTAGAGGAGGCCCAGCAGACGCTGGCTACCAAGCGTGGCCGCGCGCCGACGGTGTCCGAGCTGGCGACATACCTCGAGCTCAGCATCCAGGACGTGCTCGAGGCGCTCGAGACGGCGGGCGCTCACCACGCGGCCTCGCTCGATGCACCCCATTCCGATGACGAGGGCGACACGGCCACGCTCGGCAGCGTGTTCGGCGCCGAGGACGAGCGGTTCGCGCTGGTCGAGGACGGCCTGACGATTACGACCGCGGCGCGGCAGCTGCCTGTACACGAACGGCGCGTGCTCCAGTTGCGCTTCCTCGAAGACCTCACCCAGACGCAGATCGCCGAGCGTATCGGGGTCTCGCAGATGCAGGTCTCCCGGATCCTCCGGCGCGCGCTCGCGCGGCTCAACGAGTTCGCCGACCCCGACGGGCAGTTGCACGCGGGCAGCGGCACCGCCGCCGCCCGGCGCGCTTAGCGCCGCCGCAGGACCAGCGCGGCGAGGTCGTCGCGGACGAGGACCCCGTCCAGCGCGTCACCCAGCGCCTGCACCACCTCGGCCGGCCGGCGCCCCGCCTCGGTGGAGAGCATCATCCTCAGACGGTCCCGACCGAGGCCGTTGCGCCCACCGAGCGCTTCCGTGATGCCGTCGGTGTAGAGGAGCACGAGCTCGCCGGTTTCGACCTGGAATGTGCGGTCACGCCATTCCGCATCGCTGAAGGCGCCGAGCATCGGTCCCTCGGTACGAAGCTCCCGGGCCTCTCCCTTTAGGTTGGCAACCAGCGGCGACGGATGTCCGGCCGAGGCGACAGTCAAGTCGACCTTCCCCAGGCGGGCGCACAACATCGTCGAGGTGATAACGCTCGGATAGTCCCTCAGCGCCACGTCCATTTGCTCGAGCACCGCCGCCGGCTGCGGCCGCTGCTGGACTGCCAATCGCGTCCCGTGCCGCATGAGGCCACTGATAGTGGCCGCTAGCACTCCCTTGCCCTCGATGTCGCCGATCACCGCAAACCAACACGAGCCCACCTCCAAGAGGTCGAGAAAGTCTCCACCCAGCTCGATCCGCTGCTCGCTGACGATCGGGCGATAGAGCGATGCAACCTCCCATCCCGGTACCTCGGGCAGCTCGGGGGGCGGCACGAAGCTACGCGCCAGCGTCTCAGCCACGTCGGCAACCTGGCGGTGCAGGCGGGCATTCTCGATCGCCACGGCGGCGCGCCGGCCCAGCTGCTCGGCAAGCTCCAGGTCATCGACGGTGAGCCGGCGGCGTGATTCGTCCGTGGCCAGGATCATCGCGCCGATGGTGCGCGCGGGAACGCGCATGGGAACGACCACGGCCGAGCGCAAGCCGAGCGCGCGTAGCAGCCGGAGATGCTGGGCCGTCCGCGCTCGTCGTGCAAGCAGCTCGCTCGAGATCTCCTCGCGCAGGATTGACTCACCGGTCCGGATCACCTGGGCAGCATCGCTCTCGGGCTCGAGCCGGTCGCCTTGCAGGCTCTGTGTGCGCTCGGCCAGAGCCTGCTTCGCAGGGTTTCGGTGGGCGGTGACAACGCGGCCGAGATTGAGGCTCTCGTCGGCCAGATACACGGCGCACCAGTCCGCCAGCGCGGGGATCGCCAAATGCGCGACGCTGGCCAATCGCTCCTCATAGTCGAGCGACTCGACGAGCGTGCGACCGGACTCGGCCAGGACGCGCATTCTCACCTCGGCCTCCTTCACCGCGGTCGTGTCCTCGAGCACCAGCAGCCGCGCCGCGCCGCCCTCGTCGGTGCCTTCGCGCAGCGGCTGACACGCGGGGCGCCACCACCGGAGCTCGCCGGTCGTGCTGTGGACCGCCCTTATCGCCGCGCCGCCCGGCCCGCCGGCGAGCAAGCGCTCCGCACCCACCGCGGTGCCGTCTTCCTCGCTCAGCAGCCACTGCGCCACTGCGGACTCGCATGTCTGACCGGCGAGGTCGCACGCCTCGTCGTCACCAAGCCAGGCGCGCGCGGCCCGGTTGGCCAGCTCGATCCTGCCGTCCGAGGACACGATCACGACAGCCTCCACGAGGGCGTCGAGAACCTCGACGAGGCCTGGGCGTCCTCCCCGCGTAGGATCGTCAACCGAGGCGATCTGCTCCAAGGACGTCAGCCTACAGGTGCGGCGTGCGCGATTGCCCTCCACGCGTTGCTATCCAACCTCGGCCGCGGCACGTCCACCGCCTTGCCTGGCCCGGCAGCATGTGCCGCCTAAGGCTCTTAAGCTACGTCCCCGCGCGCACCGCCCCCTCGCGCTGCGCCACCGCGCGTTCTGCGCGCTCCTGGTCCTCCTCGAGCAGGTCGGCGGCTCGGAGCTCCCGGCACACCCGCCGCACGACGAAGAACAGGACCAGCGGCACAACCCAGATGCCAATGCGGAACATGAACAGCTGCGTGTCATAGCTGAGGCCCCAGAGGACGAAGATCCGGTCTGCCGCGCCGAAGACGAAGATCAGGAACACCCAGCTGAGAAACGCCACGCCGAACGCGGTGCGGTTGGGGGCGTTGCGGGGACGGTCGGCGAGATTGTGCACTCGCCGATCGCCGGTTAGACGCCGCTCCACCCAGGGGAAGGCTGCGAGCACGGCCAGTACGAACAGCGGGAAGAGCACGCCGCCCCAGAAGGGATTTGGCACGAGCGTAAAGTGGCCGACCGTCACGTCGAAGCTCGGCATCAACCGCAGCGCGCCGATCAGCCAGCCCAGGTACCAGTCGGGCTGGGCCCCGTTGGTGGCGAGCCACGGCTCGAACGGTCCCCACTGCCAGATCGGGTTGATCTGGATCAAACCTCCGAGCAGGAACAGCACCGCGGCCGTGAACAGCAGGAGCGCGATCGAGCGCGGCGTCTGCGCCGGAAAGGTCGGCAGCCCGACAACCCGGCGCTCGGTATGGCGCGCGCTCTCCTTGAACTGGGTGTGGTGACGTGCCGCGACCAGCGAGAGGTGGAGCCCGATGAGCACCGCCAGGAGCAGTGGGATCAGCAACACGTGCGTGATGAACATGCGCGACCAGAACTCGGGCTTTCCGGGAAAGGGCGCGCCGAAGATCGCCAGCGTCATGGGACCGCCGATGACCGGAATCGAGAGCCCCACGCCGTAGCCGATCGCCAGTCCCATCCCCGAGAGCAGGTCGTCCACCAACGAGTAGCCCAGGTAGCCCTCGAGCAGCGAGGTGAAGAGCAGCAGCAGCCCGATCAGCCAGATCAGCTCGCGCGGCTTGCGGAACGCACCGGTGAAGAAGACGCGCATCAGGTGCATGGCCATCGCCGCGATGAAGACGTCGGCGGCCCAGTGGTGGGTCTGGCGCATGAGCAACCCGGCCTTGACCGAGAAGGAGAGGTTGACCGCGGACTTGTACGCGTCGCTCACGGTCTGTCCATCGAGCGGCTTGTAAGGGCCGTGGTAGATGGTGTGGGCGGTGCTCGGCACGAAGAAGAGCGTCAGGTAGATGCCCGTCGCGATCAAAACGATGAACGAGTAGAGGACCACCTCCCCGAGCAGGAACGACCAGTGGTCAGGGAACAGGTAGCGCATGGCCTTCTTGATGAGCGGCGCCGCCGAGGTGCGCTCGTCGATGAAGCGAACGGGGTCGCGGACCGGGTCGATCACGGTCGCTTCGCCTCTAGTAGGGCTGGGGTCGCGCTCACCATTTGCCCCACTCAGTCGGTGCCGAACGTCGGCTTCGAGCGCACGTTCCACCATCCAGGACCCACGCGCGCGGAGAAGTTGCCGGCGGCGCGGAGATTTCCGTCTGAATCGATCTCAAGCGGAAGCTGCGGCAGGGGCCGCCCGGCGGGCCCGTAGATCACCGTCCCTCCGGTGTAGGGGTCGAAGGTCGAGTAATGGCACGGGCATACGAGCGCGTCGTTGGGCTCGACCGGCGTGAAGGTTGGCTTGCGGTAAAGGCCGATCGCGCAGCCGGCGTGGGTGCAGATCTTCGAGAAGGCGAGGATGCCGTGGGGGGCCCAAGCTGCCCTAACCGGCGGCAGCTTGAGCTTCGCCGGATTGACGCGGATGATCACGAGTGACGAGGCGATGTCCTCCTTGGGGGCCCCCTCGGGGAAGCCGGTGTAGAAGGTGAACTCGAGGACGTCCGCGGCGCGGATCGGCGCCTCCGTCTCATCCACCACCCGCCTGCCCCGCCGCCACGGCGAGCGATCGAGTGCTCCCGTGTCCCAGATCGGGCCGAGCGACACCGCCGGGGCAAGGGAGGCGGCACCGAGCGCGCCGGCGGCCGCGGTCCCGGCGCCGATCAGCAGCCGCTTGCGCGTGATGCGGCTGCCGCTCTCGTGGATGATCTGGACGACCTCCTCCTGCTCCTCGGGGTTCTCGCCCGGGTAGTCCTCGTCGAGCTCCTCGGTCACAACAAGCCGTTTGCCGATCACCAGGAAGGCGCCGCCGAGGCAGGCCATTGCCCCGCCAATGCAGATGCCGAGCAGCTCGTTGGGCATCGATGACGCGTTGAAGTACGCGTACACGAACAAAAACCCGGCGGCGAAGATCATCGTCAGCATGAAGAACAGGAGCACGAGGTTCTCGGCGCCGCGCTCCGGGGTCCCCTTGGGAACGATCCGCTCCTTTTCTGACTCGGGCTGCGCGCGGCGGCGCGCAAGGCGACCGAGCGTGAGCACAGCAAGCAGCCAGCGCAGCGCTCTCATGAGCGCTTGAACCTCCGGCCGATGAGCGCGCAGGCGATCAGCAGCAGCGGCGCCGCGATCCACCAGGCGACCAGGCCCTCAGGGATCGGACCGACGTTGCCAATTCCCCACCCGCCGCGGTTGTCAGGGCGGTTGGTCCACTGGACGTACTTGATGATCGAGTCCAGCTGAGCGTTGGAGATCTGCTTTGGGGAGAAGCGGGGCATCAGGTAGGGCCCGATGCGAACCGCTTGGGCGATCTGGCGGTCGGTCAGCGTCTGCAGTGGCGGCACCAGCGCCCCGGTCACGAAACCGCCGCGCGCGAGCACCTGATGGCAGCCGGCGCAATGGTCGGTGAACAGCTGCAGCCCGGTCGAGAGGTTGCCTTTCGCCGGGTCGGGATGCGGGATGCCGGGACCGTGTCCGAGGGAGGCGACGTACATGACCATCGACTCGATCTCCTTGTTGGTAAAGAGCACGCGCGTACGCTGGGGTCCCGGCTGCGAGTAGATGTTGCGAAGGGGCATGAACCCCATGCGCAAGTAGAAGTCGGCCCCCTGCGCCCCCACGTTGCGCAGCGGTGGCCCCTCGCCGAGGACGTGCCCAGCGCCGAGGCGGCCTCTTGTGATACCGGCGCCCGCGATCCCGTGGCACGTCGAGCAGTTGCCGGCATAAAGCTGTTCGCCCAGCTTCAAAGACGGCTTGGGCGGTTCGTACGTGGGCCTGACGATCCCCGACTGCGGCTGGGCCGCCGCGATAGCCGCGGTGCCGAGTGCAACCACGACCGTCAGCGCGGCTACGGACCTGAACTTGATCCACCCGCGGCAGGTCATGATTGCTGGCACGCCGTGAGCAAGGGAGCGCCCACTCCGTCGAGGACGATGATCGCGAGCGCCAGAAAGTTGACCGTGAGCCCGACCATGGAGAGGAACTGGATGCGGCCCACGGGCGGCGGACTGCCGTCGCCGCGCCGTTCCATGCGGGCGACGTCGCCGACGCGGAAGGTACGCAGAAACATCCACACGCTGACCCCGATCGCCGCAATCGCTATCACCGCCCCGCCCGCGGCGATCGCGATCTGCCACGCTTGCAGCG